>PLKY01000421.1:0-38598 GCA_003140785.1 Acidobacteriaceae bacterium
ACATGGGCTGGGACAACGCCTCGACTGTCGCGCAGGAAGTCGAAAACCCGCAGCGTAACTATCCTCGCGCCATGGTCGGCGCTGCCATCCTCACGGCGTTCACTTACATTCTTCCTCTTGCGGCGATGGCGATGGCTGGGCTCTCACCCGACGGCTTCTCCACTGGCTCCTGGGCTGCCATCGGCGGCGTCCTCGGCGGCCCGGTCCTCGCATTGGCAGTCGTTGCCGGCGGTTTGATTTGCGGCGTCGGCATGTTTAACGCCCTCATGATGAGTTACACACGCCTTCCGCTCGCCATGGCACAGGATGGACTTTTGCCGCGCGTTCTTACGCGACGCAACAAGCGGGGTGTGCCATGGGTGAGCGTGCTGATCTGCGGTCTAGGATGGGCGCTGGCGCTGCGGCTGCCTTTTGAGCGGCTCATATCGATTGACTTGATTCTCTACGGATCGAGCTTGCTGCTTGAATTTGTGGCGCTCATTGTTTTGCGAATTCGCGAGCCGCAATTGGCACGGCCATTCAAGGCGGGCAACCTGGCGTTTGCCTGTGCCCTGGCTGTCGGCCCCACTGCGCTTATCGGCTACGCGCTGTACGCCTCGCGCGGTGAGAAGCTGACTGGTTCCACTTCGGCTCTCGCGTTTGCTTGTGGAGTTGGCTTGCTCGGCTCGCTTCTTTATTGGCTGACGGCTGCGCCGCTGGCGCGGCGGCGGCTTGCTGTTGCGCCGGCTGCTGATTGACCGTCGTAACCTCACGGCACGCAATTGTTACTGAGGTTCAGCATCCGGTCTGACAGCAGCAGAACCACTCCCTGCCTTTGGACTGTTGGGCTTGTTGGCAGTAACGCCAGCGCCGTCCGGCGATCGATGTTCGGATGAGCAGACCGTCGCAGCGCGGGCGGTCTGCTTACTCCGCCAACTATTTCGCATGCTTAGGCTTTGGCGCGGCCTGCTTCGCTTTGGAATCGTCGAACATCTTCACAGCGCGGACCACTCGATCGCGTGCGTAGGCCGCATCGTGCCAGCCTTTCACTTCAACGCGCTTGCCTTCCAAGTCCTTATAGATAGAAAAGAAATGCGTGATCTCTCTTACCATGTGGGGATAGATGTCGGTGTAATTCCACACATTGGTATAGCGCGGATTGTTTTTGCCCACAGCAAGCACCTTTTCGTCCAGAATGCCTTGGTCGAGCATCTCGAGCAAGCCGATGGGACGTACCTCCTGCACGCAACCGGGAAAGCTGGGGGTTGGGACGAGAACCAGAACGTCCAGCGGGTCGCCGTCGTCGCTCAGCGTGGAGGGAATAAATCCGTAGTCGCCCGGATAGTGAACGGGGGAATGTAGATTTCTGTCGAGCTTGAAGACGTGCAGCTGCTTGTCATATTCAAACTTGTTAGTGGCGTCCTTCGGTATTTCAATTACGCAACGAAACACTTCGGGGGAACGGTCGCCAACTGGCAGCTCCAGATAATTAACCATCAATGTTTTTTCTCCTTTATTACTAGGAAAGAAATCCGGCATGCGGGTTCGGCCGGAAGTCAGGGGATGATTCCGGCTTCAGGCGCCGGAACTTGGGGTTTACTCGCGCCGCCGCCAATCTCATCCGAGGCGCGTGAGCAGACCCTTATATAATCAGCGATAATGAAGGCGCATGTCTATGTCACTTTGAAGGCGTCGGTCCTCGATCCACAGGGCCAGACCATCCAGAACGCCCTGCGCAAGATCGGATTTGGCGAGGTAACGGCGGTGCGCCAGGGCAAATATTTCGCTCTGTCGCTGGCCGATGGTCTGGACGCCGGCGACGCCCGCGCCCAGGTCGAGCGGATTGCTCGGGAGGTCCTCACCAACCCTGTGATCGAGGAGTTTACGTACCGCATCGAGGAATAGCCCTCGCCAATCCCAGATCTTCTACAACTTCTGTGATGCGACCGCCGTTACCTTCCCGTCCCTGTGTTCCCCACCTTGTCGCATAGAATTGCTCTATGTGCGGAATTGTCGGGTATGTCGGTCCGAAGAATGTCGTCCACGTCATCATTGAGGGGCTCAGGCGACTGGAATATCGCGGCTATGATTCGGCGGGCATCGCTGTCGGCAGCCCGGACTCGGCCATTCTCGAGGTGCGCCGTGCTCCGGGAAAGCTGGCCAACCTTGAAGAGGCTCTCGCTGAGCATCCATTGCAGGGCACATTCGGCATCGGCCACACCCGCTGGGCTACGCATGGCCGTCCCACGGAGGAGAATGCGCATCCCCATCGCGACTGCACGGGCCGGATCGTTGTTGTCCACAATGGTATCGTCGAGAACTACCTTGACTTGAAACGCGAACTGACTGCGCAGGGCCACAATTTCGTTACCGAAACGGATACCGAAATCATCGCTCACCTGATTGAGCAGGTGCAGAAAGACGCTGTGGCCGCGGGTGCCCCCATTCTTCTCGAAGAGGCGGTACGTCGCGCCGTTAAGCGTCTCACCGGAGCCTTTGCTCTGGGCGTGCTTTCCGCGGCTGAGCCGAACAAGATTGTTGCCGCACGCTTTGGCCCTCCGGTCGTCATCGGCGTCGGCGAGGGCGAGTCATTCGTTGCTTCCGATGTGCCGGGCATTCTGCACCACACGCGCAATATCTACTTTCTCGCCGATGGCGATATGGCCATCCTCACTGCAGCGGGCGTCGAACTTACCGATTTCGCGGGCAAGCCGATTCAGCGCGAGCTCACGCGCATTCAATGGGACCCTATCCAGGCGGAAAAGGGCGGCTACAAGCATTTCATGCTCAAGGAAATCTTCGAGCAGCCCAACGTGATCAAGGAAACGTTGGCCGGGCGAATCGACGAGCTTGGCGACGTGCATCTTGGGCGCGAGATCGGCAACATTTCCGCCGACGCGCTTGCGAACATCAGCAAGATTGCCATCACCGGCTGCGGGAGTGCGTATCACGCCGGTCTCGTGGGCATGTATCTCCTACGCTCGCTCGTTCGCTTGCCCGTCGAAATGGAACTCGCCAGCGAGTTTCGCTACGGCGACCCGGTGATCGATCCGACCGCGCTCGTCATCGCGATGTCGCAGTCGGGCGAGACCGCCGACACGATCGAAGCCGTGCGCATCGCCAAGCAAAAGGGCAGCGCCATCCTGGGCGTTTGTAACGTGCTGGGTTCGCACCTCAGCCGGCTGGCCGACGCAACGCTCTACACCCGCGGCGGACCCGAGATCGGGGTTGCGGCCACCAAAACCTACGTCTCGCAGGTGACCGCGATGACGCTGTTCGCGCTGTATTTAGCGAAGCTGCGCGGAACGGCCGACGCCCGTCGCTTGCTCGAAATCGCCGACGGCACAAAACTCCTGCCGGCCGCCGTCGACGTCGTGCTCGATACCTCGGACGAAATCCGCAAGGCGGCCCGCAGCATCCGTAAATCGAGCAGTATTCTTTTCCTCGGACGCTACGTCAACTTTCCGACGGCGCTCGAAGGCGCGCTCAAGCTCAAGGAGATNNCATTTCATGCTCAAGGAAATCTGGGAGCAGCCGCGCGCCATTCGCGACACTACGCTCGGCCGCGTATCGCTCGATTCGGGGAAGATTTTCCTAGGCGAAATGGAGATCGACGACGAAGAGCTGGCCATCGCCTCCAGCATCAACATCGCGGCCTGCGGCACCAGCTGGCATGCGGCCCTGGCCGGCAAATACATGATTGAGCGCCTTGCGCGCCTTCCCGTCGACGTTGATTACGCCAGCGAGTATCGCTATCGCAATCCGATTCCGGATCGCAATGCTCTCGGCTTGCTGATCACGCAGTCCGGCGAAACCGCCGACACGCTTGCGGCCCAACGCGAAATGAAGAGTCTCGGCTCGAAGACCGTCGCGATCTGCAATGTCGTGGGAGCGATGGTGGCCCGCGAAGCCCATGGCGCTATCTATACTCATGCTGGGCCCGAGATCGGCGTCGCCTCAACGAAAGCTTTCACGGCGCAGCTCACCGCGCTCTTTCTGCTCGCACTCAAACTCGGCCAACTGCGCGGCCGCCTCGACAAAGCACAGTCAGTCACACTGATCGAAGAACTGAGCCGCGTGCCAGCCAGGATCGAAGAAGTTCTTCGCACGCGCTCCGGTCAATGCGAGCAGCTGGCAAAAGAATTCGCCAATTCCCGTGACTTTCTCTATCTTGGCCGCGGCATCCATTTCCCCATTGCGCTTGAGGGCGCTCTCAAGCTCAAGGAGATTTCGTACATTCACGCCGAGGGTTACCCAGCCGGAGAAATGAAGCACGGGCCCAACGCACTGATTGATGAAACTCTTCCCGTGGTTGTACTGACCACGCGCGATGGGTCCGACCCTGCATCCAAATTGCGCTACGAGAAGACACTCTCGAATATTCAGGAAGTGACGGCGCGCTCGGGACGCGTGATTGCCGTCGCCACGGAGGGAGACACCACCATCGCCAGCCTCGTTGAGCACGTGATCTATGTCCCGCCGACTTTTGAGTTGCTTTCCCCGCTCATCGAAATTGTCCCGCTGCAACTGCTCGCCTACTATGTCGCAGTCCGCCGCGGGTGCGACGTCGATCAGCCGCGTAACCTCGCCAAATCCGTGACCGTCGAATAGATTCGCATTTCGGGTATGGCGCGCGCGCGCGAATTCTGCGCTCCCTGAAGCAGCCTTTCTGGAAGATTCAAGCCATCATCGCCTGAAGCTATAGGCGAGCGCATTGTCATGGAAATGTCGCGGCGCTGTCATTCTTTCTCCAGCACGAAATCCTCCAGTGAATTCCGAATACGCCAACCGTCGGCGGACTCTTCCTGGTCCGATGTGATTTTAGGGAATGACAAATTAAAGACATGCGTGTGACAAGCCATCCAGTCACTTATTCGTAATCTGACGGCGAGTCACAAATACGACAAAGGTGGCGCATGCAATGATCGACAATTCTCTTCGCCCGCTCTCACGAGTCTCTGCTTTGCTTCTGATCTTCGCCGCGTCCGTCTTCGCGCAAACACCAGGAACCGGCGCGATTCAGGGCACTGTCTTCGATCCATCGGGACGCACGGTGTCGAATGCCAGCGTCGCCATCGAAAATGAAGCTACGCACCTCTCTAGAAGTGCCACGACCAATGCAGAGGGCGTTTTCAGTGTGCCTCTCCTTGTACCTGGCCCGTATTTTCTCGTCGTTAAAGTTGCGGGCTTCGAGGAGAAAGACGCGCACTCCGTCGCAGTGGTTGTCAGTGAAACGAGCACAGTTGAATTCCATCTTGTCCTCGCAAAAGTTGGCGAGAGCGTTGAAGTCACCGCGGACGCGGAGATGGCGCAGACGCAAAGCTCTGCGCTGGGACGCGCCGTGGATCAGCATGCGATTGAAGCCCTCCCCTTGGCTAATCGCAATTACACGCAAATTCTTTCGCTCTCACCCGGCGTTGTGGTTCGCTTGCCCGATGCCACCGAACTGGGCCGCGGAACGCAGGATGTGACAGCCAATGGGCAGAAAACAACAGCGAACAACCTTCAGTTCAACGGCGTGGATGCCAACAACCTTGCGCAGAATTCGGCGGAAGGCGACGGTGAGGAGGTTGGCGTAGCAGTGCCCGCGCCCGATACCATCCAGGAATTCAAAGTGCAGACCGGCAACTACGATGCGACCTACGGCCGCGGAACGGGCGCCAACGTCGATGTCATCAGCCGTACTGGAACGAATCAATTCCACGGCACCGCATGGGAGTTTCTGCGTAACGACGTCTTCAATGCGAACAACTTCTTTTCCAAACTCACTGGCCAGCCTCGCCCGGTGCTCAAGCAGAACCAATTCGGCGTCACCGTGGNNGCGGCAAGACGTTTTTCTTTGGCGCGTATCAGGGATTGCGCTCGAGCAACGGCGAGGGCGACGAGGTAACAGCGACTTTGCCGCAGCTGACCAATGATCGTTCGGCTGCCACGCTAGGTGCGGCATTCTGCGCGTACCCGACATATGCCGGCGGCGCACAACTCGCCTGCGATGGATCGAACATCAATCCCGTCGCGCTGAAGCTGCTGAACTTCAAATTACCCAACGGTCAGTATGCGATTCCCAATCCGCAGATCAACCTCGCCAACTCAGACCCCACACAGGTTCCCATCGGTGAGTCGACCTATGCCACGCCCGCAACTTATCAAGAAGACCAATTCACCGCGAACATCGATCACGCAGTTTCGCAAAAGAATGAGTTATCCGGACGCTTCTTCTACTCGCATGCGCCCACCGTCGAGCCCTTCTCGCCCAATGCCGCGAACGTACCTGGATGGGGGACCAACGAAGTGGATCAGAACGCGATGCTTGTTCTCGCGGACACTCATGTACTGAATCCGCGCCTGGTGAATATTGCTCGCATGGGCTATATGCGGTTTTCGGGAATCTCCGCGGTGTCAAACCCGATTCTTGCCTCAGCCCTTGGCACGGAATCGCCCACCGGGGTCGCGAGTTCCGGAGTTGAAGCACCGGGAATCACCGTGGATGGCCTCTTCACGATCGGCGACGCGGGTACTCCCTCCCAGAAGCAGACAACCAATTCCTTCATATGGCAGGACACCGTATCTCTCACGCGCGGCCGTCAGTCCATTCGCACCGGCGCAGAAGTGAAGCGTCACCAGGTGATGGTCAATGCGCCCTTCTCCACCAGCGGGCTTCTCGACATTCGCACCTTCGACGATTTTCTTCTCGGCCAGAGCGCCGCGCAGAATGGCAGCCCCAACGGCATTAGCAACGTGACGATGAGCGGCGGAAGCTCCGGAGACTTCCGCAAAGACGAACGCTACACCGACTTCGCAACCTTCTTCCAGGATGACATCAAGGTCACACCGCGCCTGACTCTGAACATGGGCCTGCGCTATGAAATCTTCAGCCCTCCCTCCGAAATTCATGGCAGTCTCGTTGACTTCGATCCCGCCGTCGCATCACTCGCTGCCCCCGCCACGGGGACGTTCAGCGGATTCACGGTCTCGTCGAACTTCAAGGGACCAGTGCCTTCTGGTGTCACACAAACCTCCAGGTCCGGCCTCTGGCCCACCACTTACAACGACCTCTCTCCACGGGTTGGATTTTCTTATCGCCTCACGAATAGTCCTATGGTCGTTTTGCGCGGCGGCTACGGAGTCTACTTTGATCGGGTCTCCGCGGGCCTTGCCGAGAGTCTGCTGAGCNNGCGACGCTGCAAGCGCCCTTCAGCCCGCTTCTTCCCAACGACTCGAGCTACCCCATTTTTATCCCGCGCATTCCTGGCGGTGGGCCTACGGTTGTCGGCATGTCCTCACACTTCACTGAGCCGTACACCGAGGAATACAACCTGAACACGCAGATCCAGTTTTTGCGCGACTACCTGTTTGAGGTGGGGTATGTGGGGACGCGCTCGGTGCACGTCGCAGGCTGCACCGAATTCAACCAGGCATTGCTCGCCAGCCCCACGGCGCCAGTGTATGGAGCGACGAATAACTCGATCGGCAACGTGGTGCAGCGTGCGCCCTATCAAGGTGTAGCTCCCGGTTCCTACAATTGCGCAAGCGAATACAACTCGAATTACAACTCACTGCAGAGCAGTGTGACCAAGCGGTTGAGTCACGGATTCCAGTTCCTCGGCAGCTACACATGGTCGCGCAATCTGGATGAGACCAGCGGCTCGTCGGGGAGCGAAGTCTTCGAGCTATGGCTTCTCACCAATGATCAGCGCAATCCGCGTGGCGACTACGGCCTGACCGATTTTGACCGAACCCATCGCGGGGTATTCAGCCTGACTTACACCACGCCCGCATTCGCGACCATGCCAAGCCTGGTGCGCCATGCTATCACCGGATGGCAAGCCTCGGGCATTTTCGTGGCGCAGTCGGGAACGCCGATCACCATTCTTGACGACAATGCCGGCGCGGTTTACGGCAACTATCCGTTCGAGAATCGCGCACAGCTGAGCGGTACTGCTCGGCCTTCCACTTCGGGGTCGCTCTACTCGCGGGTCATTGGGCAGTATCTGAATCCGGCCGCGTTTACGTCCGCACCCGAGGCGCCGAATGGCACTTCCCCTGCCGACACAGATTTCGGCAACAGCGGCGTGGGCCTGGTTCGTGGGCCTGGCCAGCGGAATATCGATATGGCGATCGAGCGAACGATTCCCATTGTCGAATCGCAGAGCCTTCATTTCCGCGCTGAATTCTTCAATCTGACTAACTCGTCGAACTTTGCCAATCCCAATAACACCGTCAGTTCGGGCGCATCGTTCGGGATTATCACGGCGACATCGAATAATCCGCGCATCATTCAGCTGGCGCTCAAATATCAATTCTGATTCATCTCATCCGCAAAGGAAGGATTCGCTTCTGATGGAGAGCACTCTGCCTGCACTGGCGGTACAGACTTTGGACATCCTGACGGTTGAACAAATCAAGGCGGCCTACGCGCGTCGCGAGCAGATCACCTACGCCGATCCGATGCTGGCCCGGACAGAATTATCCCTGCAACAGACCTTCTATCCGTATGGGTTCCCGCTACAGGTTTTCACAAATTCGGAGGAAGTGCTCGTTGCCGCGAAAGAATCCTGGCAGGGATTTCGTCAACTTTTCGAAACAGAGCCAATCCGCTTCCACGTAGGAGTGACCGAAGGTGGCTCAGCAGGGTGTCCGCCTGCGCCCACGAGCCGCGTGAGGGAACACCTCTGTACCCACGTCGCGGACGCAGAGAACTTCGGCGTCTCCGATGCGGCCCGGTTTTTCTCCGTCATTTGGCTTGCGCAATCCACGTTGGCCCATCGGAGTTATGTTCGCTACTTCATCCTCGAATCGTCTGCGATGTTTCATCTCGCCGCCCGTCATTCCATCGGCATCCACGCGGCCTGCGTTGAGTTGGAGGGAAACGGAATTCTGTTTTGCGGCGACTCCGGCGCCGGGAAGTCGACGCTAGCCTACGCCTGCGCGCGCGCTGGATGGACCTACGTTACCGACGACGCCAGCTTTCTAGTCAACGGGCGCGACGATAGCCTCGTGGTTGGGAATTGCAGGCAGGTCCGCTTTCGCCCCTCTGCGGAGGATCTGTTTCCTGAGCTGCGGGGCCTGCCAATCTTGCAGCGCGCGGAAATCGGCAAGCCGTCTATTGAATGGAACACTGCTCCGCTTGCACAGGTTGCCACGTCCTTCTCTTCGCGGGTCAAACACATCGTCTTCCTCGACCGCCGCGAAGGGTGCCGCAACGAACTGGTCCCTTTTCCGGCAGAAGTTGCCCGGGCGTACATCCTTCAACGGGGAATCGGCGTTCCGGAAATCGCAGCAATGCAAACGGCAGGAGTCGAACGGCTGCTTGATCGCGGCGTCTTCGAATTGAAGTACACAGACCTGGATTGGGCCATTGACCGACTCGCCCAACTCGTGAAAGAAGGTCGATAGTGCAGTCGTTGATTGAAGATTCCAGCGCAGAACCGCCCCCGGCTGCGACAAGCATGTGGTCAAGACTGCGCTCTTATCCTACCCAGTTCGGTCGCGGCTTCTGGATATTTTTCGCCGCAGCATTCTTCTTCGACTTTGGGTTCGGACTTTTCTTTTTTCTCTTCAATCTCTATCTCACTGACCTTCACTTCAATGAGAAGATTCTTGGAATCCTCACTGGAACGCTTACGCTCGGTAACGTGGTTGGAACCATCCCCACCACGATTCTGGCCAGACGATTCGGGTTGGAGAAGCTTCTGCTGTTTTGCTTCATTGCGGCGCCTCTCATCTGCATTGTGCGGACCTTTGTTCTTTGGACCCCGGCGCAGATTGCCTTAGCGTTCCTTACCGGCATTGCGTTGAGCAGTTGGCCCATTTGCTTTTCGCCTGCCATCGCCAAACTTACCAATGAACAGAATCGGCTGTCAGGGTTCAGCATTACCTTTGCACGGGAATCGGCCTGGGAACATTGGCAGGTCTCGCGGGCGGATATCTGCCGGAGTTCGTGCAGCGCGCTGGGCATCCCGGCTCTCTGGTCGCGAACATTCGCACTGTGCTGCAGCTTGCCTGCGTTGTCGCGTTCATGGGCGTTTGGCCGATTCTCAAATTGCGGCTCGGCGCGCCCGAGCGCTCTGAGAGCCGGCGCATTCGCGTCTTTCATCCGTTCCTGCTTTGGTTTCTGCCGCCGTTCGTCATCTGGAACATCGTCACGGGTTCGTTTCCGCCATTCGCCGCGGTATACCTGCAGCAGCATCTCGGCATCGGGCTCCAGCACGTCGGAGTTATCTTCTCCGTAGCGCAGCTCCTGCAATTCACCGCCGTATTGCTCTCGCCCCTGCTCTATCGAAGATTCGGGAGAATTGTCGGAGTAGGCTTTGCCCAAGCCATGACTGCTGCTGCACTCCTCTGCATGGGCATCACGCATAGCGTTCCCCTTGCCGTCACCTACTATTTCGCCTACTGCGGCATGCAATGGATGACGGGCCCTGGTATTTACAGCTTTCTCATGGACCATATTCCGGATGAAGAACGCAGCACGGCTTCTGCGATTCAAAACATGTCAGGCGCGATTTGCCAGGCTGCCACGGCAGCCTTTACCGGCAGCTGCATCGTGCGATTCGGCTATGCCAATGTGCTGTTCGGCAACGCGGGCGCCGCCTTACTCGCGTCGATGCTCTTCATCCTTCTTCTCGAATACGCAACCAGAAGACCCGTGCAAATTGCCTCGTCCGACCCGCAAATGAGCGGCTCTGCGACCTGACCGCTGAAGCAGATTCTCTAATGACAAACCGATGACATTCATCTGACCACCCCCTGACACACATCCTCCCGCGCATCGTTAGGTTAAGAAGCGATGACGTATGTCACCTCATCTTCCTCCGCAAACGGCGTAAGAAGCGTTGCCCATCTACCCAGCCAGACGTCGATCAAGGCGCGCCTTCGCTCCTTGCCCAATCACCGGAGTCAACGATGAGGGTGCATCTCTCGAACGCAGTCTACGGCGTGCTTGACTATGTGGCCTACCCAATGGGGATGCTTGTCGTCGCCCCGCTCGCTCTCCGCAATTTGGGCGTTGCGCAGTTCGGTGTGTGGATGTTGGCCAATGCGGCGCTGACAGCAGGATCGGTCATCGCGTCCGGGTTCGGCGATGCGAATATCCGCTACGTCACCGTGAGGCGCGGTGGGAACGACCAGACCGGTCTTCTTCGCGCTGTGCGCAGCACTATGGGCATTCACATTGCCTTGGGCGCCGCAATTGCTCTCATCGCATGGATTTTCGCAGCCCCTGCGGCTGCGCGCATCGCTGCAACCAGTGCAGAGCTTCGCATTGAATGCCTCTGGTCTCTCCGCATTGCAAGCCTGCTGATCCTTGCTCGCGCCATCGAAACTGTTTGCGTCAGCACGCAGCGCGCATTCGAGCGTTATGGCGCAGCAGTTCGCGTGAGCGTGATGGCACGCTTGCTGGCGCTCGCAGCTGCCGCCGTTTTGCCGTTGGCCAATCAGGGAGTAATCGGCATCATGATTGCGACTGCACTCTTTATCGTGGCGAGCCTGGGCTTGCAGCTCGTTCAGCTCAAGCGATTGCTCGGCGGGAACTCGCTTTGGCCATCGTTCGATCGCGAAGCGACGCGCGCCCTTCTCGGGTTTGGCATTTTCTCGTGGATTCAGGCAGTCTCGGGCATTCTCTTCGGACAAGTCGACCGGCTCATCACGGGGGTCTATCTGGGTGCTGCCGCGGCAGCCTCCTATGCCCTATGCGCGCAGATGGCGCAGCCAATCTTTGGAATTGCCGCGTCGAGTCTACACTTCCTTTTTCCCTATGTGTCGACGCGGAGCGCTGCAGATTCCATCGTTTCGCTGCGCCGCGCTGTCGTCCTGGCTTTCGCTGCGAACTTGGCCGTGGTAGCCGCTGGCGCAGCAATTCTCCTTGCGCTTGGTATGCGCTTGCTCGCGATGTGGGGCGGGCAAGCGATTGCGGGTGCGGGCAGTTCTGTTTTGCCGCTCCTCGTGTGGAGCACGGCGGCGCAGGCGCTCAGCGTTACCGGTTCCTATACGATGCTGGCGCTCGGCCGCGTCCGTATGGTGACTCTGCTGAACCTCGCTGGCGGTGCGGCCATGCTGCTCGCGACTCGCTGGCTGCTGCCCAAATACGGCATGCACGGAATGGCCATGGCACGCCTCTTCTACGGGCCATTCGCCCTGCTCGTCTATATTCCGCTGGCTGCGATGCTCTTTCTCAAGGGGCACGCGCGTTCCCGCACCCGCGCCGCCGTCGTAATTTGCGAGGAGATATCTCGATGAAATCGCCTGCTGCGATCGCGCCAATGGCAGTCTGTCAGCGCTGTGAAAGCGAGCCCCACAATGCACGCAACTCTTCCGCCGCTTCGCCTTCTATCAATGTCCTGGGTGTGCGGGTCGACGCTCTCTCAATGAACGGCGCTCTCTCGAAGATTGCCCGCATGCTTCGCGCTCGGGAAAAAGGTTATCTTTCCGCTATCTGCGTATACGGGGTGATGGAGGCTCAGCGCGATGCAGAGTTGGCAGGCGCGTATGCCGATGCCGCCATTGCCATCCCAGACGGCATGCCCGTTGCTTGGGTTGGCCGGCTTCAAGGGCACCGAGCAATGCAGCGCGTCGCCGGGCCCGATTTAATGCGCGAAGTATTTCTCCGCAACGAATTCGCCCACTNNGAGAGGGTGTGGCGGAAGAGTCGCCGCCAGTTTCAGAAGGCTCGCACCGCGGGCCAGGATTGTCGGCACCTATACGCCGCCGTTTCGTGCTCTAACAAATGCAGAAGAGCGCGAGTTGATTGCACGAGTGAATCATTGCAAGCCGGACATGATCTGGGTCGGCATCGGCACGCCGAAGCAGGACAAATTCATGCGCCGCTATCTTCCCCAGTTCGACACGCACGTCATGTTCGGCGTGGGTGCTGCGTTCGATTTTCATACTGGACGCATTCAAGACTGCTCCGATTGGATCAAGCGTGCCGGCCTTCAGTGGCTTCATCGGCTCATCCAAGATCCGAAGCGTCTCTGGTGGCGCTACCTCAGCACCAATCCTGTCTTTCTTTGGCGAATCGCTCTGCAGCTAACGGAACTGCGCACCTATTCTTCAGTAATGAAGGGGCGGCAGGTAACGCGGTTCCCACGTCAATACACCCCGTAGCGCTCTTGCAGAGTCGCAAGCGCGAAGTATAGAGCCAGCGTTGACGAATCGGAATCAGTAAGAGGGTTTGGAATCCCGATCGTACGGCTGGCCAAATTTGTTCAAATGGCTTGCCGGCTTTGACGGCGCCCCCGATGCATCGATGACGCCAAGATCGCCGCTTCCTACCGCAATCCGCACGCGCCGCGTTAGTCGATCGAGCTCAGGTTGCGTCGAGCCTTCGACCCACACATGCAATTCATACTCTCCCGCAGGCACGCCGCGAATCCAAACGGCCCCGCCGGGTCCCGCGGTTGCATAGGATGGCGTGGACAATACGACAACCACAGCGCTCATCTCGGGATGAATATTGCAGAAGATATACGAAACACCTTCGCGCGAAAACATGACCTCTTTGTCCGTTCCCGCTTCATAGAGCCCGAGATCGAATCGTTTTCCATTGAATAAGGAGAAGACATTGTGAAAGAACGGATCGGCATTGGGAAAATGCACCTCGCTCCCGACGGGCACAACCAGGAGGTGCGGCGTGAACATCCGGTTCTTCTGCAGCAATGCGTAACGGCCATTGGGCAAGAAAGGCTGCGACGGTGTCCCCGGCAATGGTTTCAGCCATAGCACTGCGGGCGGCGCATGGCCGCGCGGCTGCAATTTGGGCAGTTGAATTCCCACATGCACATCGACTGTTGTCGCGCGGCTATCTGTCTGAGCGCGGGCGAGGGTCGCAATAAGCGCAACTACGCAAAGCAGCAAGCACGGCAGATGATTGCGCCTTTTTGCCATCGTCAAAACTTGTATCCTGCGGCCACTCCAATAATGTCGCTGGCAGCCGTAGGACCATTCACAGGAGAAGATTCAATCCGCCGGTATTCGAAAGAAAACAGCAGGTAGGCACTGGGGCTGAAGATGACGTTGCCCGTGGCAGTGCGATTGCGGGCAGCATTTTGATACACAGCAGAAGCCGCTCCCGCGTAGGGGCGCAGCTGCCCTGCGGGAACGTTGTCTATGCCAAGAGCTTCGTTAAACTCGAGTCTCTGGTTGAGCTTCTGTTTCCATTGCGTCCAGCTACCGACATCGTCGAGAGTGCGGAAGTAGAAGTCGTCTCCGTCGAGATCCAGCCGATAGACGTAGTCCTTATACGCACCGCCGCCAAGGCCGCCGAGGGCTGCTCCGCGATAGAAATTTCCGCTCAGCTNNCTTCTGCAGTGGATTGCGTGGGAGCCGCACCATTTTGAGCTGCGAGGCTCGCGGTGTAGGGCGCGTCTGCGATGTCGATGAGTGCTGCCTGCGCGCGTAGTCTTGGCACCGAGCTAACGGAAACGTCTTGCGTGACGCCGAATTGAGGAGTCCAGTTCCATAAGTCTCCCGACCATGCGAGCGGCGGCTCCGCAACCGCAGTTAGCGAATCCGGCACATTCGGGCTGATGATTGGCCGGTCCATCGAAAAGAATGCCTCTGTGTGTTCCCAGTCCAGCACCGCATGGGCGGTCCGCAATCGCACCAAATCGATTCCATACCCATTGGCGTACCCGCCCGTTGCGGCTGTGCTCCCATCAAAATCCACGCGTAGATCGCCATGACTCCGGGCTCCAAAAAGATGCGGCCCGCGCATATCCAAACCAATGATCGTTTGCCGTACCGAAGCGCCCGTGCTTCCGCCTCCAGGAACAGCAAGCGTAGGCGTCGCGGCCATGTCGACATTCCGCGTATTGACGAATCCATTCATAAGAACCAGGCCGCTCACCTTCACAGGGAATCTCGACTCGCTCTCGACCTTGGTCTGTTCCTGCACGGCGATCTGCGCTTCCTGTAGCGACTGCCGTTCTCTCAGGTCTTCAACCTGTGCCGCCAGCTTTGCCGCGTCCGATTCCGCGGTTTGAGATGGCGTGGGATCTTCGGCTTTTGCCGCGGTGCCCTGAAGCGCCGCAAGCTGCTGACGCATTTCTTCAAGCTGGCGCTGCGACTCATTCAGTTGTGCCTGAACGCGACTCATCGCCTCGGTCAACTGGTTCACCTTTTCCGCGACGTCGTCCTGCGCCCGCGCCTCTCTCGAACTGATGCATACGGTCAAAGCGCAATACAACATCAACAATAACGCGCTCTTCCCGCGCATTGCACAGTACGAACGATCAGAGGGCATAGAGGTACCGCGACTCACGCAGTCTTCACTCGTGTTCGTTCCTCCGCTGCCTGGGCTGCCTGCTCCGCGAGGCCGCGCGCAATCGACATTCGAAAGATGGTTTCTCCTGGACGGCTGCTTACCAGGATCACGTTGCCGCCATGTTCCGCAGCAATGCACTGTGCGAGCGTCAATCCGAGACCCGATCCCTTTTGTTTCCCTTCGCTCACAAACGGCTCGAAAAGAGTAGAGCGGATGCTCTCTGGAACACCGTCGCCATTATCCAGCACGCCCAGGATGATCTCCGCAGGTCGCAGGTCGAGACTCACCGCAACGCG
Source organism: Acidobacteriaceae bacterium (assembly GCA_003140785.1). Classification (GTDB taxonomy): domain Bacteria; phylum Acidobacteriota; class Terriglobia; order Terriglobales; family Acidobacteriaceae; genus Telmatobacter. The sequence continues at coordinate 15,538 of PLKY01000421.1, forward strand.
GGCAGGCTCGCCGTTACTGTGGATTGTCTGGCACGCATTCAGAACGAGGTTGTAAATGGCTCGCTCGATCTGCTTCCCGTCCACAACCGCCGATGTCTCCGCAGGATTCTGATTGCGGACCGAAAACTCGATGTTGGCGGCATCCGGATGCGCTCGCACCATGCCCACGGCGCGATCCACCAATGTTGCCACAAGCTGATGCGAGCGTCGAATCCCAGGTCCGCTTCTGCTGAAAATGAGCAAGGACTCGAGCAACTCGGTTGTGCCATCGACGGCAGTACGGATTTCCGTCAGAATCTCCGTGCGTTCTTCGTCTGTGAGATGACCTGACGCGAGAAACTCCGAGTTCGCGTAAACCGCGGCGAGGTAGTGGCGCAGGTCGTGGGAAACCGAACTCGCCATCCTGCCGATCGTTGCCAGGCGTTCCGATTCCAGAAGCGCCTGTTGCGTGGTCAGAATCTCCTGACGCATGCCGGCAAAAGCCGTGCTCAACTCACGCACTTCCATTGTGCCGCGGTAAGGCAGGATGTGCGCGCTATCCCCCGCCGCAAACGCACGTACGCCGGTGGCTAGCTGCTCCAGTGGATGGGTGACAGCGCTGGATAGAACCGCCATTAATCCAGCTCCAATCACCAAGGCGAGCAGTCCCGCGATCAAAACCAGGCGGTCGATTTCACGGATGGACTGTTCTTCTGCATCCAGCGATTTGAGTTCAATCAGCTCGAGCGGTCCCGAGGCTCGCGCAGACAAGTCTCGGCCAACCGCCAAAAACCGTTCGTTCCCAAGCTTCACTGTTACTGCATCCGGACGTTCATTCGATGCGGGAATCGGATGCGCCGCGAGGCTGGATTCCAATGATGGCGCCAATGAACCGGCAAGCGTGCGATTCCGGGTCACAAACGTTGCGTCGACGCTGGTCGCATTGCTCAGTTGACCGATTGCCATCCGATCGATCGCGAAGCCGCTGATGACATAACCAAGAATCGTTCCATTCGTTTCGCTGCCAAAAAAGAGTGGCCGCACCGATGTGGCGAAAAGATTATCTCCGCTGATGACATACGTGCGCGGCGACGGGCCCAATGCCGAACTCAGATCGGCACGCAGAGTCGAACCGGCCGACGAGTTTCCCGCGTACGCCGCAACGATCCGCCCATCCCGGTTCGCCAATGCGAACAGGTCATTGCCGCCGACCTTCCAGAATTCGACGGCGCCATCTTCAATGGTGCGATCGTCACTGGTTGTCATCAAAGCTTTCAAGCTGGGCAAATCGGCGAGCAGCGCGTTCTCTCGATCCAGAGCGGTCATGCGCTGCGCCTGCATACTCTCAAAAGTGGCGATCGAACGCATCAGGTCCGAAGACACATTCGCTGTCAAGACACTCTCGAGCCGATGGCGAATGGTGAGCAGGCTTGCGAAGGTCGTTATCGCGATAATGGCTGCCATCGCGGCGATCAGCAGAACACGCGTGCGGATACCACGATTCTCGCGTCTTTGGAACGTCATGGAACCGGAGTGCGCAGACTTGTTCTCCGCGGCTTTCGCATCATGGGACAAATTTGTATCCTGCACCGTAAATCGTCAAGAGATGACGCGGGTTTGACGGGTCAGGTTCCAGCTTCTGCCGCAGTTTCAGAATCTGGTTGTCGACAGTGCGTGTCGTCGGATAGCAGTTATAGCCCCAGACTTCATTCAGCAATTCTTCCCGGCTCAGCACTCGCTCTGCATGTTCGGTAAAGAATTTGAGCAGCCGAAATTCATGCGATGTGAGTGGAATGGGGACCTCACCACGGCGAGCCGTCATCTTTTGAAAATCAAGTTCGCAGCCCGCGAATCGATAAGTCATCGCCGCGGCAGGGCGGCGCCTCCGCCGGATGGCTGCCTGCACGCGCGCCATCAGTTCCCGCGGGCTGAATGGCTTGGTCACGTAGTCGTCGGCGCCAAGCTCCAGGAGTAATACCTTGTCTACAACCTCTGCGACGGCACTTAGAACGATCACCGGTGTATCGTTCGATATCGCCTTCATGGTTTGGCAAAGTTCGCGGCCCGATATCTCCGGCAGAATCAGGTCAAGGATGACGGCAGCTGGCCGATGCGTTCGAAATAAGTCCAGGCCGGTTTGCCCATCGCCCGCAGTAACTACCGTGTAGTGCTCAACGGAGAACACTCGCTGCAGCACTTTCTGCATGCGCGGGTCATCTTCCACGATCAGGATCGTGCCCAGCCGCGGCGCAGATGCGCTCTCCTCCTGTTCGCCCACGGAAAGCTCCAATTCCTTTACCATCTATCTATTCTCCACCGAATCGGAATAGGCTTCTGAAAGGCAGGCCTATAAATGACAAAGAGGTGACATTTCACCTTATAAGTCTTCAAAGAATAAGATGAAAGCATGACGCTCAGGTTACAAGCCATCCCGGCTTCCAATATGTGAAATCCTAATCGCACCATAATCCTGGTTAGCAAGGCGCGTCTGCAGGTACCGGTACAAAATTATATACTTCTCCGCAATTGCCGAGGCAGATAGCCACGGCATCGACATCGGCAAAATGCGCGGTGTGCCGCGTGCCACGCGGATTGCAGTTGTAAATGCGTCGAGTTCTCCCGGCCCAAGCGGAACAAAATGGCAGGCTTCCACGCCAACCTCGCGAAACGCGGCGATGTCGGAACACACTACACGGCATCCAGCCAACAGCGCTTCCACCACAGGTAGGCCAAAACCTTCCACGATCGAGGGCGCAAGAAGCAACTCACAGTTGCGATAGCACCATTGAAGCCCCGCATCGCTGATTCCGCAAAGAATGACAACCCTGCGTTCGAGACGTGCGGCCCGGATCTGCCTTCGTATCCGACGCGTCTCCGGCCCCGGAACTCCGACGATCACGAGCTGGGTCTCCGACGGAATCGCTCCTGTGTGCAGAGATTGCTCGAAGATCCGCACCGCGAGCGGAATGTTCTTGTTGCGCCGGTGCTGTGCGACGCACAACAGAAAGGGCTGACCTTTGTGAAGCGGTTGCGGTCCGCGTGCGCAATTTGATACGGGGGGATCCACTGAATTCAGAATTGTGATCGCTTTGTCGTCAAAACTGTTGCCAAGCCAATGACTAAGTTGGTGACGCGTACTCTCTGAAACGCAAGCGATCGCATCCACCGATTTCAGGCACTGGCGCACCGCCTGGCAATTCAGAATGCTTTTCAGGAATCCGAAGTTTTCGGGAATGTCGAAAGGGTAAAGATCGTGCAGACTCACCACGGTCGCGCAAGGGAAATCTCTCGCGAGTGGCATTGGATAGGCAAGATGGACCACGTCCGCACCTAGCTGCGCGGCCACTTTGGGAAGCTCCGAGTAGTACCAGAAATTGCGGCAAATGGTTGCCCGGCGAATCGCCACAGGATGAATATGAAGCCGGGCATCGTGCCGCACGACCGCCTCGGCATAGGTGTTCTGCTGCCATGCACCGGCCAGCAGATGGACCTCCGAGACTTCGGCGCGCGTCAGCAGCCCCCGCACGACGTTGGCCGCATGGCGCGAAACGCCGTTTAGATGTTCGGGTGCTGAAACCGCGGCAACGACGACTTTCATAGAGCGGCTCTCCTCGCTGGCCGTGAGGCTAACTTCGTGACGCCGGGATCTTGGACTGTGGCGACCGCCGTGCCCTCGCGGTTCGCTCCGAGCTGAGTCGCGACGATCGAGCTGAGCAGCGTGATTGCCCAAAGGGGCAATAGCAGGTCAAATGGTTCGGCTTCGGCCATTCCGCGGACGATGACGAAGAGCAGTATTGTAAGGAAGATGATTTTTGTCGGCCTATGCGGAAGTCTGCGAATCCTCCAATAGAGGCTGCCGTAGATTCCGCAGAGCATCACCACGCCCGCCACGCCGTATGCGAAGAACTGCTGCAAAAGTTCGTTCTCCGCATGTCGTGCCTCAAATTGGTCGGCCCCGAACGGAGGCATAACCTTCCATAGAGCATCGAACCCATTCCCTAGCCAGGGCTTTAAAATCGCTGCATTCAGCGTGTAGGCCCAGATCGCGGTGCGGCCCGTCAGCGTTTCCGCTTGGTTGCCCGCTGTGGTGTATACGTCGTAGTAACTTTCGTAGAGTCCCCAAAACGAAAGGGCAATCAGCGCCGCTGCCGCGACAATCGGCAATTTGCTCCTTCGGCTCATCAACCTGTCTCGGACAAGCAGAAAGCCTTCGCTCAAGACGAAAGCGACCAGCGTCGTCTTGCTGAGGCTGCGAATAAGGGTGACGGTGAGGAACAATATTGGGATGCCCCACTTCCCATCTTTGCGGTACATCAGATACTGAGCCAGCAAAACGGCGAATGCGCAGAGATTGCCAATCTGATTTGTGTTGAAGAATTCGAGATCGCCGAGCCGAAGATCCGGCTGCGTCGGCATGATCCAGGCGATCAGCGCGAGAAGACACGTGCTCCAGATGAATCCCCGCATGAGGGAATGCGCGACTCCTTCAACCGGGCCAGTGCGCACCATCAAAACAACAATTCCGACATCGGCAACAATCCCACACCAGTAGAGGAACGACGCCGACTTCGAAACCGTCGCACTCCATCCGAGGCTGCATCCGGCGAAGATTAGATACGCGATGACCCATCGAAAACTCGGCTGCCGCAACATCCAACGCAGCGAACGCGCGGCGGGTCCCATTGCCTGAAAAGCAACAAACAACAATAGAGCGAAATCAGCAGCCAAGACAGCAGCCGCGCCTGTCTGCGGTTCAAGCAAAAACACGCGCACCGCGATCAACACGATGGCTGCGCGAAAAGAAAAGTAAAAGCCCACAACAGCAGGAGTGAATAGCCAAGGCTCCGCCTCGTCGGCGTGCGTGTGCTCGACGAATCCCGATCGAGGCATCGCCGCGCGCGAGGTCGCCATCGATGGGAAGCGATCGGCAATCATCGCGCCACCCGGCTAGATCGAACGACACGATACATTACCGCTCGCAAATCGCACAGGATTTCGTCGCNNGACGAGCTGCCGACGCGGGTCTGTCGCATCGATCCGCGCCCACCGATATTCAAAAAGCATGCCTCCGGCCGTCACGCCAATTACGAACAATGTCAGCAGTAAGGCCAGCAGCAGTCGCGGCGGAAACGATTTCTTCTCTGGGATTCCAGGCGAGTCAATCACGCTGACTACGGGAATGTCTTTCGCCTCCTGAATGCGGGCAATTTCGTACTGCTGCGTCAGCAACTCGAACACAGCCTCCTGCACCTTGACCGTTCTGTAGAGATCCGCGTAAGGGACAGCCAACCGCGGGAGCTGCCGCAGCGGCGGATAAAGCTCATTCACGGCGTTTCCTCTCGTCGAACTGCCGGTCTCTGCCACTTCGGCGGCTGTTGGCAGTTGCGCCGAAGTGCCTCCCATTTTCGTGAGAACTCCCTTCAGGTCGGCGATTCGTGCCTCCGCAGACCGCACGCGCACATTGCTGTCGCCATAAATCTGCCGCAGAGAATCGAGTTCGCCTTGCGTGGCGACCAACTCACCCTCGATCTTCGCGCCGGCATCCACCATTGCGCGTGTCTGCTCGTGTATATCGATGGTCGCGTGCGTGCTTGAAAAGTCGCTGAGAGCCGCCTGGGCGCGCTCAAGGTCGCTTTTGACCGCATCGAGCCGTCGCTCAATAAACATGCGCTGGCGATGCGCCGATGAAGTGCTGGTTCGATTCACCAACATATTCAGTTCGTCAAGATAGCCCTGTGCAAGGTCGCGTGCCCGGCGCGGATCTGTGTCGGTCACAGTCAACGTAATCACGCCGCTCTTCTTGTCATCTGCAATCGAAGTGTGCCTCGCGAGATACTTTGCCGTGTCGACCCGATAGCGCTTGCGATACGCCTTCTGCAATCCAAAACGATCGATCAGGTCGCCGGTTACTGTACCGCTTCGAAGCAAATCGACGAACAGCGCGCTGCTGCCGTGCGCGCCGAGAAAACTCGCAGTCAGCGTGCCAAGCCCATCGAGCCCGCCAAGACTGCGTCCCGCCAACGCCGCGAGCATTGCTGTGCCTGAATTGGAGTTCTCTGGGGGCATGATCCGCGCCGTCGATTCGTAACGCTTCGGAATGACGAACGCGATGATTAAGCTTATTCCGAGAGCGACCGCAGCCACACGGCCCAGCGCGCGCCTCCGGTCCCACAGCACCGCGACGTTGGTCACCCAGTTCGGCGCGAAGGCGTTACCAACGCCTACAGCCGTCGCATCTTCGAGCTCCGGTTCCAGTCCGACCCGTTCTAGCAAGACTTGTTCGCGTTCGGCCATGTGCGTCACAACCCCGCAACTGCTGCGGTGATGGCGATCGAGGCGGCAATTTGTGCGGTGCTCAGCAGGTTGCGCCAGACTTGCGAGGCACCGATGATTTTCTGCGGAACGACAATCACATCTCCCGGATCGAGCCTTGTGGACAAAACATCGCGGCCGTACCAGTCATCCGAACGCCGTCCTACTACCGATCCGTTGGCGCGGATGATGAAAATCTGCTTTCGATTTGCGATCTGCGTGGCTCCGCCAGCCCGCTCCAAATACCACCCTGCCGATTTGCCCGGCGCAAACGTGATGGCGGCCGCATTGTAGACCTGGCCGGTGATGAGAACAAATCCAGGCCTCTTCGGCACACGCAACACATCGTCGCTTCTCACCTCGATATCGGCGGGGGTCCCGGCCCAACTGTCGATGTTCGCGCTGATGTGAATCACGAGCCGTCCGCTCGCCGGCTGGCTGCGCAGTCTCGCCAGCACCTGCTCCTGCTGTTGTTGAATCATCTGCAGCGTCGCCGATTGGTCGCTTCCTCCAACGTTCGGCGAGAGCCGCGCGGCGGCGGAGCTCGTCTCGATCTGGCGAATGAGCTCTTCGCGGCTTTTCTCTTCAAGCGTGCGCACTTCGGGACGTGTGAGCACCGCTCCCTCGGGATAGGCCGTCTCGCGGAAACCGCCGGCGCGACGCAAAAGATCGCTCAGGTGCTCACCCTGCTGGAAGCCGTAGCTTCCTGGGTGACCCACTTCTCCCTCAATCGTGATCGACGCGCCGATGTCGTTCCATCCCGTGATCTGGTGGACTGTCAGCACGTCTCCCGGCTTCAAGGGAGCGTCCTCTTCGCGATTTTCTTTCAACACTGCGTCGCCGATTCGAAGATCGCGCCGCTCGCCGACGGCCTTTGCACCGTTCACCACTTGGTAGCTGATCAGATCGGCGTTGCTCAGCAGTGCATCGCGCCTGAAGCCTCCCGCCATGCGCACCAGTTGCGCAGCGGTCATGCCGTCTGACAGCGCATAGGAACCGGGCCGTTGCACCTCGCCGCGCACTGTCACATTCGGCGCGTCCTGCTCGTAGCGTCCGAAGAGACGAATCGTGTCGAAAGGCTGAAGGGCCAAATTGAAGTTGCCGATCAGAGTATCCGGCACGTTGAATTCGATTGTCTCCACATGCAGATCCGGCGGCATAAGACGGACGATTTCGCCCTGCACAGCCGGTTCCGGAAGCAGATCCTGATAACTGTGAAGCACGTCGCTGAGCCGCAATCCGTCGCGGTAGGACACGCGCCCTGGCCTCACCACATGACCTTCGAGGTAGATCACGCGCTGACTATAGGGAAGAATCGGCGCCACGCGGACACGGTCACCATCCTTCACTTCGAAAGCCGCAATGGCCGTCTGCGCCGATTCAGAATCTCCGCCTGAGCCGAAGTCGAGCCCAAGTGTCTCCCGCTGTTGATGTGCATCAATGCGTTCCACCGTGATGTGACCCAACGCAGCCGACACCGTGACGCCGCCTGCTTCGTCCAGCACTGCGGCCAGATTCTTTTCATCGCGAAGTTCGTAGATCGCCGGCCGCTTCACCGCGCCGTATACCGCCACCTGGGGCCCCGTCGACGGCACCAGCAGCGTATCGCCCCCCTCGAGCCGATCGTCATCTCGGCGCACGCCGCGCAGCAAAAAATCGTACAGATCGATTTCGCCGATCAGCTTGTCATTGCGAAGATGGCGCAGCACGCGCAACGAACCCNNCAGCTGCATAGAGCGCGTTCAATGGCGACGCGAGCGAACTGATGTCGTACGCACCCGGACGCTGCACATCGCCAACAACATAAATCCGCACCGTGCGCAGACGAGCGACGGTAACAGCGACATGCGCATTTCTGAACTGCTTTTGTAGCGCAGACTCAATCACGCTTTCCGCGCGGCTCAGCGTCAAACCTGCCACTTGCACCACGCCCGACTCCGGCAGCATGATTCGCCCTTCGCGGTCCACCACGCGCGGCAGNNACTTCCGATCCAAAGCGCTTCAATCGTTCTGGAGAATTCGGAATCTGCGTGTAGAGATCGCGCAACGACATGAGGTTGTACGGCGCAGGTCGACGGAGCACTTGCGGCTCATCCGTAGTCGAGTGCGTCCCATTGACGTTTCGATTCTGCGGTCCCGCTGCTCCACTCCGAGCCAGTGCACGTGATGCGCCTGCAGCATCCGAGTCGGATGCATTGCTCGCGGCCGACGGAGATCCCACCTGTGTCGATTGAATCTGGCTGCCCAGCGGTGAGCCGGTCAGCAGCGAGGTCTGCATTTCGTCCGCGCCAGTCTGCAGGGAGCTTTCTCCGCCCATTAGAGCTGCTCTCTGCAGGTCCTCATCGGAAACAAATCCGCGCGAACGCAAAAAAGCGGTTATGCTCGCGCGTACTTGCGGGCTGGAAGAAATCTGGTTGTAAAGCACTTCGTCGGTGATCGAATCAGGTTGGATCGATGTTCCTTGCTGCTGAAGCATGTCCGCCAAATACGACTTCAGTTCGACCACTACCTCTGGACGTTCCTGCAAAATCGTCAGAATCTGAGCGGCCGACAACACCACGCCGGCACCGCTCACGCCCTGCATCGTCGCTTCGTTCCCTGTTGCGCTGCGGTCGCCCGATTCGCTTCCACCCAAATCGCTTGATGCACTCGTCGGTGAGCTCGCAGCGGACGCTGCTCCAGTCTGCGCTTCGGATGAGGAACCAGGAGCGCCCGAAACCTGCGCGGTGCTCACGGCCATCATCCCCGGAAAACCACACAAGATGGCGAAGAACGCGACATAACCCAATCGACGGGCAGCTGCGACCAACAAATTGCGGAAAGATGGATTCATTGGGACGTCTCTGTCACTCGCCGTTGCCAGCGCGAGAGTTCAATTGCGTATTTGAATCCTTCAATCATGTGGAATTGCAGGCGCAAAAACAGATACCAGACTTCTGTGCGATAGCGCGCCAAGCGGGCCATCAGCCGTTCTCCGGCTATGCCGTGGGTAATCGGTGGAGGCAGATGCGCCGGAAAGACAAGGCGGCGAATCGTCGGGCGGTTCGCGGTTCCGTCGCGTAATTCCTGGCGCAATATCAGGTACAGCTTGTTTCCCGGCGAATCCGCGAGGAGGACACGTATACCAAAGGTCTCGATCCACAAGCGGACTTTGCGGGGCAACCGTTCGGCCGTCCACCGTGATAGGCGGTGAGGCACCGTGCCGCCAAACGTCAGCGTCGAAAGCAGNNGGGCAATCTCTGCCTGTGGTTCGATGGCTGCAATTCGCTCCACTTCGCACCAGAATCCAGTGTCCTCGCCGCGTGCCTGGACATTTCGCCAGAACTCGTGGACCCATGAGACGCGCGTGTGTTCGCCACAAAGGTGCTTGAACAGGTGGAGACTCTGTTGCACAAGAATGTCCGCGGGCGACAAAGTCGGAATGATGGTTCCATTGAACTTTCGAAGCTGGGTGCGCGCGAGTCGATCGCTTCTTCTTCCATCTTTTCCGGGCGTTGTCGACAGGATATGCAGTTCAAGGGAACGCTGCGAATGTACCCTGTAGATCTTGCGGATGTCCGGCGCACCGGATTCGCCCGCCGTGAATTCCATTGTGTTGCCGCAGACGGCATGTAGCCCGTATCCAAAGGTCATCAGCACGTGCCTGGCGACCGTCGCATCGGAAGCTGCGACAAGAAAATCGAGGTCGATCTGCCAGCGCAGCGAGCTATCCGACACGGAGTCCGGTGTAAGCGTGATTCCCTTCAGCAATGCGAATGCGATGTGCTGGCGTCTCAATTGCCGGCTAATTGCTGCCGCTTCCTGAAAGAGTGCCGCAGTCCGCTCGCGATTCTCGGCGAGGTTCTGTCTAAACCGGTGGAGAATCGGTTCGGGCAGGCATCGTTCCAGTTCAAGTTCCGTGAGCCGATCCAGCAAGTAGAGCGCGAGGCCGCTGATATCGAGCCAATACAGGATTCTTTGCCAATCGTTCGAACTAAAGACGGCGAAGCGCGCTTCTACTTCAGCGGCCGTGCTCCGGAAGCTGGCCAGCACAGCCTCTTTCAGCCGCGTGGCGCGAGCCGACGCTTTGCTCTCGAATCTGAACATTGGGCTCATATCGATCAATGGCTGTACATCTCGGGTTCTCCCAAGCTGCCCGCGGGCGGCAGGTGGCGCAGGTAAAGAACAATCGACCAGATCTCGTCATCGCTTAACGTGCCCTTTGCGCCTGGCATTCCCGAAGGCCAAATCCCGTAATCGATCACCCACTTCAATTGGCCATCGGTATAGTCCTGCACGTCGTGCGATGCGAGCGAAGGCACGGGAGGAGACATCCGATCCGCAAATGGCACACCGGTGTTCTGCCCGTCCATTCCGTGGCAGGCCATGCAATAGTGTGAAAATGCTTCTCTCCCATCGGCGATTGTGTCCGGCGTAGCTGCTAGCGGGTTTTTCTCTTTCTTGTTGCCGACAAGGAAATGGTGCTTAGCGCTCGTGACGACGCGCGTCTCGATCCCGCTGGGCGGGTGAGCCTTGCACCCGATGGCCGGCAGCAGCGCGGCCGCCAAAGCGAAATACGCGGTACGATCCATCGTCAGTCCACCACGTGCAGCTTCAACGTCATCGATCCATGACCGGATCCGCAGAATACGGAACAGTGCCCGACGAACGTGCCCGTCAGGTTTGGAGTGAAGTGGACTTCGCTCGTACCGCCTTTGCCCACTTTCACGTCAACATTGAGTTCGCGAAAACGCAGGCCATGCGACACATCCGTGCTTTTCAGGACCAAGTCGACCGGCTCGCCCTTCTTCAGCGTGATCTCTACTGGCTCAAATCCAAAGCGTTTAGCAGTTACTTCAATATGTCGCGGGGCGTTCTCTGCATGCACTTTCTGCATCAGTGCGTGCGATCCCACGGTTGTGAGTAAAAGAGCAAGTATCAAATGTTGCTTACGCATAAATCCCCTTTGAAGTTTGTAAGAGTTCCGGCAGCCGGAATCCTCATTGCTTTGCCGATGATTTAGTGACATGGCGAGCTGCGTTTCGAATCGTGCAAGGAGAGCCGCCCGCCGGGCTGACATTCTTAACCTAACCACCGGCGCGCCGCGGGGTGTCATGCCTGTGTCAACAGATTGTCAGGGATTTGTTGTCATCGGAAATCGCGACCCAACAAGAACGTATGCCTGCGGCCGAATCGGAATCGGCAGTTCCCGCGCATGCGAGACGCGAAGCCAAAATGACAATACCCTGACAATCACAAGACAGCGCATTGACACCCGATTGCCTCGGTGACCCCAGCATGGAGCCATGGGTCATCCTTCACATCGTCTGCACTCTCGAATCCGTCGCCGCCTTTGCACAATCGCGCTTCTTGTCACCGCGTCCTTTATCGCGCACAACGCGGCGGCGCAAGACACGCCATTAATTTCCGGCGGAGTCGGCTTTATCACCATCACCAATGGGGGAAACACAACCTATCTCCCCGTGCTTTCGCCGTTGCTGGCCGCACCCATTGGATCTCATGTGCTGGTGGAAAGCCGCGCCACGCTGATCGAATCGTTCTTCCCCAAAGGCGGGGGGCAGATCGGTTACACCAGCGCGCCGTTTCTGAACCTGACGTTCCTGCAGGGCGATTATCTGGCTAGCCCGCATCTGACCATCGTCGCCGGAGAATTTCTCACGCCGTTTGGAACTTACAACGAGCGGCTCTCTCCCATATGGATTGGCAATTTCGCCGATGGTCCGCTGATTCTGCCTCTCGGCACCATGGGCACAGACTCGAGCGTCGGCGGCATGCTGCGCGGTTCCGCAATGTCGACGCCAAAATTCTCCATCGACTACGCGGCCTACTTCTCTGCGGCCAGCACCAATCCTCAATTCAATGCAGAGCGCGCGAGTGGAGGCCGAGGTGCAATCTTTTTTCCCAACGCGGGCCTCGAAATCGGCACGTCCTACGGGCGTCTATTGCAGGGAACGCATCAGAACTTTTCCGGATTTCACATCTGGTGGGAACCCTCCGACAGCCCCTTCAAGGTTCGATCCGAATATGCGCATGGATCGCACTCGCAGGGTTATTGGGTTGAGACGGATTATCGTCTTTCGCATTTCGGCGGCCCGGAAAGCGCAGTTGGCCGGCTTGAGCCGATTTTCCGCATTCAGCAGACTTTTCGCAACAGCACCGACCCCACCGACGGATTGCCCTCGACCGATACGCGGCGTGCCGACTTTGGGCTTGACTACCATTTCCCGCACGAAGTGCGCATCAATACAAGCTATTCGCGCCAGTTCTCCTCTACAGGCAATCGAAATGTGTGGGAGACAGGCATCGTCTACCGCTTTCTGTTTCCAACATGGAAGGGCAAATAATGCGAATTCGTAAATTCCTGGTCTCATGCATCCTCCTTGGCGCGATTCTTCTCCTCGCCCTGCAAACCCGGAGTGTTGCGGCCACGTCTGCTTCTGCGCTCGCGGCGGCTTCATCGGATAAGCAGGACAAGAACGCGCGCCCACAGCCTACGGGCGATGGCGAACGAGCCTTCCGCCAGAACTGTTCGCGCTGTCATCAGGCGCCGGGGAGCTTTCCGCCGCAGATCTCCGGCACTATCGTCCGTCACATGCGGGTTCGCGCCTCTCTGAGCCGCGATGACGAACGCGCTATCTTGAAATTCCTGAACCCGTAGCGTTACAACGTGCTGGGCCCCAAAATACAGAATTGCGCGGCAACCCGACGTGGCATTGCCGCGCAAATGATCCTCAAACGCGTTAGAAGTTGAAGCGGCCGCTGAACTGCAGCGAGCGCGCACCCGAAGTTGGAGAGTAGCCCGGGCCGTAGGTGGTGATCAGACCGAAGGTCCCGTAGTTGCCCGCGGCAATATTCGCATTGGAAGGAACCGTTGTGTTCGGGTTGGTCAGCCACGCATGGTTGAATACGTTGAACGCCTCGATGCGAATCTGGAACTCACTCTCGCGGTAGATGTGAAAGGCGCGAAAGACGCTGGTGTTGAAAATTGATTGTCCGGGACCACGGAATTCATCCCGTCCAGTATTAGGAAGCGTTGGCGGCGCGTTGTCCGGGTTTCCGGCAACGCTGGCGGTTGGCTCGTTTGGGTTGGCAAACACGGAGGGGTCGAACCACGGCTTGCCGCCCGAGACCGCAGTGCTGCCGAACGCGCGGTTGTGGCCGCTTTCCTGCTTGTATTTGCCGTTCAGCTGGGCGAAGGTCGCGCCAAAGCCCGGCGCCAGGTTGCCGATCAGGTTGCTGTTTGCGCTCACTGAGAATGGAGTGCCGCTATAGTGGCTGAATTGCCCATTCAACTGGAAGCCGCCGACGATCTGAGCGATCAAACCGTGGTTGGCGAATTGTTGACCGTAGCCGAAAGGCAGGCTGTAGATTCCCCAGACTTGAACGTTGTGCTTCTGGTCGTAACCTGCGGTTCCCCGGTTGAGATAGTAGAACCCTGGGTAATTGAAGGTTGTGCCACCGGAGCCGGAGCCTGCTCCGTTGTCTTCAAAGTCGATGGCGTGGGAATACGTGTAGACCACGCCCAGCGACATGTTCTTTCCTGCGTTGCGTGTCAACTGCGACTGCAGCGCATTGTAGGTCGAGCTAAACAACGGCTCATTCAAAGTGATGCCGCCGGTGTTGTAGCAGGCCAAATTTTTGGTTCCGGCGCAGAACTGCTGGTTGATGATTTCGTTGTCGTTGAAGCTGCACCCTCCGGTGAGGCCCGTCGACGGATTGTATTGGCCGTTGGCCATGCAGGGAGTTGAAGCAGAGGGGAATGGAGCCGCGTTAAATACGCCCACGCCGACGGGCTGGCGAACGAAGTGATTTCCGACGTAGCCCACGTTCGCGACCCACTGCCACCCCAGGTCTCTTTGGACAAAAAGGTTCCAGCTCTCGATGTAGCCGCGGCGGAAGTTTTGCGCCACAGTGTTTGTCGATCCGGAGATCGGCAACGAGGCGAAACCGGACGAGTAGTTGGGGATGGCCGGTATCGGGATGCCGTAGCTCAGCGTCATGGGCTGTCCGCTGGCGTAGGTTGTGGTGTTTGCCGGATCGACGGCGATGGTGCCGGTGCCGGTTCCCACATATACCGGTGCGAGGTCCTCAGGGAACGCGTCGCGCAGGTAGCGCATGCTGTCCGGATCGGTCGTGATACCAAATCCGCTGCGTATGACCGTCTTCGGCGTGAGCAGGTAGCTCAAGCCGATGCGCGGGACAAATTCGCCGTGCCCGGCACTGATGCCTGCATTCTCCGGGTTCCCGTTTACGCCGCCTACCTCGACGTTGGCGGTCTGCGGCAATCCGGGAACAAGAACGGACGGGCCAGTGTGATCGCGATAGGGCGCCGGATAAAGTTCATAGCGCACGCCATAGTTGAGGGTCAGCTTGGGTGTGACCGTCCACTGATCCTGCGCGTAGGCGCCAAGCTCGGTCCAACGCAGCGAGTTAGGGTTGAAGACCTGCGAGGGCTTGGCCACCGCATAACTTGTGCCGTTGTTCGGGAGGCCCAGCAGGAAGTCGGCTAGCGAATTGTAGCCTGTTACACCGCATGCAGCTTTCGTTGCTGAGGCAGCCACGCCGCAGGTCATACCACCGCCGAACTCGAAGCCGCCGCGCGGAACGTTGATATTGGCGCCGCTGGTCGGCTGGAAATGATTCAGGTCGAAGTGATAGTAGGTGAAGCCGTACTTGGTGGAGTGTTTGCCCTTGACCCAGCTCAGGTTCACGTCGCCAGTAAATTGGTTATCGCGGAACAGGAATGGATTGGAGCCATTGGTGTTGCCCAGGCCGGTGAAGGTGGCACTGCCGCCGGAGTTGAGGAAGTCAAATGCCGGCTGGCCCGCGTAGTTCTTGCCTGGGCCGTTCGTGCCCGGAATGCCTAAAATGGTGGTGCCATAATCGCCATCCTTGACGTCGATATCGGATTGTGCTCCGGTGACCTGACGTGTGTACCCGAAGTCGGCGTCGAGCACCAGGCTGGGGCTTAAGACGTGACTGATGCCGAGGCCCACGTTCTGGATGCGGCCCGCAGCTGCGCCCGGCTGACCGCCGTCAAACGTTCCTCCGCCTGCGGGGCCCAGTTCCTGCGGGTCGTCCAGCGAAAACGGCTCGACGCTGTATTTGCCGAAGATCTGCGTCTTTTCCGACGGAATGTAGGTGATCTTCGAGTCCGAAGTGTTGCGGTTGTAGGCCAGCGTGCCGGTTCCAAAGATGTCGTTGGCCAGAATACTGGAGTAAGATGCTGTCGGCTGGCCGGCGGTGCCTACCATGGCTGCGATCGTGCTGAGATTACCGATCATTGTCGACGCTGCCGAAGCAATGCGCGATCCCGGAATCGTGTTGACTGCGTCTCCGGTCTCGCCGTACTCGTTGGTGAAACTGGGGCGGCAGGAGTAGTTGAGATAGCCGTTGGTGTAGCTGAGGGTGGGGCAAAGGGTGGGATTGATTGTCCCAATCCACGCGCTGGCGGGGACGGCAGGCTGTGGATCGTAGAGGGGCGAGTACGTGGCAGCTTCGGAAAAATTGCCGCCGATCATATTCGTATCCGGCACCGACAAGTCACCGCTGATGAGCTGACGGCGGGTGGTGCGCTCGAAGTTCTCAAAGAAGAAGAGCTTCTTTTTGCCGGTCAGAATCCAGGGAATGTAGACCGGACCGCCAATGTTGAAGCCGAACTGGTCGAAGATGTTTTTGGGGACTGCCGTGGTTGAAGGCGTGGTGTAGGGCTTCGCATTGATCGAAGCGTCCTGGTAGTACTCCCAGGCGCTGCCGTGGAAATCTCGCGTTCCGCTCTTGGTTGTGACTTTGATCGTTGCGCCGCCGGCCTGACCTTGCTCGGCGTTGAATGCGTTGGTGGTGAAGCTGACGTTTTCGATTGAGTCTGCCGGTGGAACATAGGCGATCAAATACGGCAGCCAACCGTAGTAATTCACTGCGCCGTCAATGCGCGTGGTGTTGCCGTTGTAGGAGGCTCCATTGACATTCACTGACATGGAGCGGGACGGATTGGAAGCAGTCGAGTTCTTTTCCTGCGTGGAAGCCGCGCCCGGGATTACCGTATACAGCGCCTGGTAGCTGCGGCCTTGGCTGGAGGTCATCGGGAGCGCATTGATCTCTGTCTGGCTGATTTCGGAATTAACTTCAGCGGTTTCGGTCTGCAGTTCGGCCGGCGCTTCAGTGACTGTGACTTCTGTCGTTACCGCCCCGGGCTGCAACGTAACATCGACACGCACCTGCCGGTTGACTTCGACCTGAATATTCTTCTGTGTGGAGGTAGCGAAGTTTCCCTTGGGCCGCACAGAAATGGAATAAGTTCCCGGCAGCACATCGAGAAGCGCGTATTCGCCGACTCCGTTGGCGGCGCCGGTGCGGACTTCCCCGGTGTCTTGGTTGGTGAGTGTTATCGCTGCGTTGGGAATCACCGCGCCGCTCGGATCAGTGACCGTGCCGCTGATCGAGCCGTAGAGCACTTGCGCTCTGGCTGCGCCGCTCCCCACGAGCAATGCCAGAAGCGCGAGCACCATGCAGAGAGCTTTGGTGTGGTCAGAAATCCGACGGGAGAATGCCGTGTTGCCTGCCATAACTGCCTCCAAGAAATGAAGTGTCTGTTGCGCGCTTTACTATGTCGTCGCCCGATGAGCCCGAGAATCTGCCAAACGAGCCAGTTGAAGATCGTGGCTTGCGCTGCTCTTCCCGTACGAAAGCAGAACGTTACGGGTGCTTTAATTTGCGACACGAACTATATGAGCGTCTCGATTCTCTTGTCAAGCCGGAAAAGCAGTCTATCCAATGATTTGGAGATCAATGTGCGTCTTGATTTACTGTACGGAATTTCATTGTGGGTCTATCTTTCATGTTTTGTTTATCTTCCGAACTAATACCGCGGAAATCCAAACCTGCAGAACATTGCGATGCGCGCGATCTAGGCCCTGAGCGCTGCGCGAAATTCCCGGTTGGATTTTTTGCCGTTCGATTTTCGATGGGAAGTTTTGGTGAGCGCACCCGTACTCCGCCGTTGAAACACGAGTGCGGCCGCTCCGCGCAACCGGGCAATGTCCCCGTCGTGCGTGGGCAAAATCCGGGGGGGCGTTCCCACCAGCGTCTGTTCGGCAACTTCTTTTTCAATCAGCGGCCCAAAGCGGTGCCACGCGGAAGTGATATCTCCCGCAATCAGGATCACAGCGGGAGAAAGGCCGGCAATGATCAGCCGCAATCCGCGCCCGATGTAGAGTGCTTGCTCTGCCAGTGCCTCCGCGGCATTTGCGTCGCCCCCTTCGGCGAGATTGAGCAGTTCATTGAAATTGCTCGCGCGGCCTCGCGGCTCGAGCGCCTTGTAGTACCTGAGCGCCGCACTGCAGGAGGCAAAGGTCTCCCAGCAGCCCCTGCGTCCGCAGCCACACCGCACTCCCGATGGATCCAGAGCGACATGGCCAAACTCACCCGCCATGCCGTGATGGCCTGAGATCAGGTGCCCGTTTGCAAACACGCCCGTACCCACGCCTTCTGAAATCGTCACCAGCACAATATCGCGCACACCGTCCATGCGTCGAAACGTAATCTCCGCCAGCAGGCACGCAGTCGCGGCATTTTCCATCTTGACCGGAAGGCTCGTCGCCGTCTCCACTGCGCCTTTCAAGTCGTAGTCGGGCCAATGGAGGTTGGGCGCAAAAATCATGTGCTGGTTCACCGGATCGACGCGGCCCGGAAGAGCAATGCCAATTCCTTCAATCGACTTGAGCGGAAGGGCGAGCCGCATGCGCTCGATGCAATCCGTAATCAGTTTGGTCGACGCAGCAGGATCGGAAGTAATCGGCACAATCGAGCGGTCCAGCAGACGCCCGTTCAAATCCACGGTGGCCACCGTTGCCTGCTTCGGATGCAGATCCACTGCGATCACGACGAGGTCTTCATTCAGAACCAGCAGCGTTGGCCGGCGTCCGCGAGGCGGCGACGCAATGGCACCCTCGCACACCCATTTCTCCTGGATGAGCTGCTCCACGATCTGCGAAACCGTGCTGCGCTGTAGTCCCGAGAGGCGCGACAAGTCGGCGCGCGAGATCGGCTGGTTTGCCCGTATCAGCTCGAGCACAATATCGCGGTTGATGCGGCGCGCCGTCTCGCTCGATGCGAGCTGCACGTCGGTCAGATCGATCGGCCTTATTCCGCGCGCGTGTTGGCGCATTCTTGCCACAAACTCTCCTCCGTGCGCGGATTGTTCATCACTCACTCACGGACTCGTCTTCGTTTCCCTTTGTAAATTGGCACAATATCACGACTCGTCAACGTGCGTGAATCTCTCCGGTCACACAATCCGATTTGCCTACGCGTTTCGCCTCGCCGTCTTTGCAGGGTTTCCTTCCTCCCCGGCAGGCGGAAACTAGCCTGCTTAATCCGGCCACTCATGCAAAATCAGTCATGCTTCTCTGAGGGACTGTTAGGATATTTGCCATGCTCTGCAGCCCGGTGCGGAGAGTGCTGCGCTTCATTCTTTCTCCGCAACTTCCAGCCGTTGCATTTCGTACCAATACATGCCCATAAGCAACGCTTCAGGGAGCGCGGCTGAGACGATGGGTGTTCGCCTGGCCCGAAAGAAAAACGGAGAATCAACTCCGTGGCCGCCCGCTTCGGCCACGACACTGCGTTACCCGCGTCAATTGGAGGCTCGATGTTGCGCTTGTCATTCCGACTCACACTGCCTTTGCTCGTGACCGTGCTCATGTTCTCCGGGATTGCCGTTCCGCAGACGCCCGCCTCGCCGGCCCCGCTCCTGCTGCGCAACCCCTCGCTATCGCAAGACAAAATCGCCTTCCTTTATGCAGACGATGTTTGGGCTGTCAGCCGGCAGGGCGGCGAGGCAGAGCGCCTCACCTCCAACGGCCACGTAGAAGTCGGCCCGTATTTCTCCCCGGACGGCACACAGATCGCCTACTCCGCGCATCTCGAAGGCAACACCGACGTCTACATCGTCGCTGCCGGCGGCGGCGTGCCGCGGCGCATCACCTGGCACCCGCAAGGGAGTGGAGTTGTTGGCTGGACGCCCGATGGAAAAAGCCTGCTTGTCGCGAGCGGCGCACTCAGCTATCGGCATTTCCTCAAGCTGTTCCTCGTCCGCGCAGACGGCTCCGGCATGCCTGAGCCACTGCCTCTGCCCGCTGGCTCCGAGGGGTCCTTCTCACCCGATGCCCAATCCATTGCCTACAACCCAATCACGAAGTGGGAGCCGGCTTGGAAACGCTATGTGGGTGGTCAGACCACGCCCATCTGGATTGTGAACCTGAAGACTCTCGACCTGCAGAAGGTGCCCCGCGAAAACTCCAACGATTCGAATCCGGTGTGGGTGGGCGACTCCATCTACTTCCTCTCCGATCGCACCGGCCCGGTGGCGCTCTTCCGCTATGACATGTTTCAGAAGGAAGTCCGGCAAGTGGTGCCCAACAGCGAATACGACCTGAAAACTCTTCAGGCCGGCCCCGGCGGCCTGGTCTACGAGCAGTTCGGATCCATCCACCTCGTCGACACGTCGAGCAACGCGGATCACGCGGTTTCAATCCAGATTCATGGCGAGTTGCCCAACCTTGAGCCTCACCTGGCTTCGGTTCGGCCCGATGAAATCCAGAATGCTCAAATCTCGCCGGCCGGCGCGCGCGCTGTCTTTGAGGCGCACGGCGAAATCTTCACCGTCCCAGCTGAGAAAGGCGACACGCGCAACCTGACAAATACTTCCGGCGTGGCTGAGCGCGATCCTTCGTGGAGTCCCGACGGCAAAACCATCGCCTATTTTTCCGACGCTTCCGGCGAATACAAACTCTACCTTCGCGATCAAACCGGATTCAAGCCGCCGACTGTTATCGATCTCGGGCCTGACCCCAGTTATTTCTACGGACCAACCTGGTCGCCCGATTCCAAACACATCGTCTATACCGACAAGCATAACCGCGTGTGGCTCATTGATCTGCCTTCCGGCTCGCCCGCCGTGGCGGGTAAACCGGTCATGATCGACCAAGCCACTTATGGCACCTTCGGGTCCAGCTTCGGCCAGATCTGGTCTCCCGATTCCAAGTGGATCGCGTATCAGCGCGACCTCGATAATCAGCTCAAAGCCATCTTTTTGTACTCGCTCGACACACACAAGTTCACTCAGGTCACGGATGGCATGAGCGATGCTTCCAACCCGGCATTCGATCTCAACGGCAAATATCTCTACTTCCTGGCTTCAACCAATGACGGTCCGTCGAATGCCGGCATCGATCTTTCCTCACTCGATCGTGCTCAGTCCAACGCACCGTATGTCGTGGTGCTGGCCAAGGGCGGAGCCTCGCCCATTCCGCCAGAGAGTGACGACGAAAAAATCAAGGAAGAGAAAAAGCCCGATGCGGATAAGTCCGGGGACGACAAAAAGAAAGACACGAAGGATGACAAGTCAACAGCAAAAGACGAATCGAAATCAGCCGACAAGGACAAAGATAAGGACAAGGACGCCGATAAAGACAAGGACAAAGATAAGTCCGTGAAAGTGACCGTCGACCTCGACGGCATTGGCAACCGCATTCTTTCGTTGCCCATTCCGCCGCGCAACTACGGAAATATCCTCGCCGGCAAGGCTGGCGTCGTCTTCCTTTTTGAAGGCTCGCCCATCGGCCGACCCTCTGAACGCGATGGAACCGGTATCCAGACCATCTGGCGATTCACGTTGGAGAAGCGCGAACCCGAGGCGGTCCTCAGCAAGATCGATAACTTCATCGTCTCGGCGGATGGTTCCAAGGTGCTCTACAACAGAAAAGACAGCTGGACCATTGCCCCGGCAGATGACCTGAAGCCCGGCAACGATAACCCCGGCAAGCCTCTCAACATGGGCGGCATGCAAACCACCATCGATCCGCGCGCCGAGTGGCGACAGATTTACCACGAAACCTGGCGCATTGAGCGCGACTTTCTCTACGACCCCAACACGCACGGCCTCAGCATTCCCAAGATCGAGGCAAAGTATCAGCCTTATCTCGACAGTCTGGCGTCTCGCTCTGAATTCACTTATCTCTCGACCGAAATGCTGGGCGAAATCACCATCGGCCACATGTTCGTCGGTGGCCCCCGTCCTCACGATGACGCTCCCAAAACCGGGCTCCTTGGCGCCGATTATAAGATTGAAAACGGCCGCTATCGCATCGTGAAAATCCTCGGCGGGCAGAACTGGACTCCCGGCTTGGCATCGCCGCTGACGCTGCCAGGCGTGTACGTCAAGGAAGGCGAGTACATTCTCGCCGTCAACGGCCGCGACCTGCAAGGATCGGACAATCTCTATGAGGCCTTTAACGGAACAGCAGGCAAGCAGACCATTCTCCACGTTGGCCCCAACCCCGATGGCAAAGATGCGCGCGATGTCACCGTTGTTCCCATCGGCGACGAAGACGGCCTGCGCAATCTGGATTGGGTCGAATCGAACCGACACAAAGTCGACCAGCTCTCCGGCGGGAAGGTGGCGTATGTCTACATGCCCAACACCGGCGGCGCGGGCTACGACAGCTTCAACCGCTACTTCTATGCGCAGCTCGACAAGCGGGCACTGGTTCTCGATGAACGCTGGAATGAAGGCGGCTTCATTGCCGATTACGTTGTCGATGTGCTCAAGCGCTTCCCGCTCTCCGGCGCAAAGGAGCGCGACGGTAAGCCGATTCACGATCCGGTCGGCGCCATCTTCGGTCCCAAGGTGATGCTGATTAATCAGAACTCCGGCTCAGGCGGCGATGCCATGCCCTGGTATTTCCGCAAGGCAGAGGTCGGCAAGTTGATCGGCACACGGACCTGGGGTGGATTGGTCGGCATCGGCGGCTATCCGCCGCTGATCGACGGCGGTTACGTGATGGCTCCGCGCTACGCCATCTATGGCCTGCATGGCGATTGGGAGGTGGAGAACCATGGCATTCCTCCCGACGTGATGGTGGAAGAGTTGCCGAAGGACGTCGCCGCAGGACACGATCAGCAACTTGAAACAGGTGTGCAGACGGTGCTGGATGAGTTGAAAGCGAATCCGATTCCGGAGATACCCATCCCGCCCTATCCGAATTACCACAAGAACGATGGGCTGGGGAGGAACTAAGTTAGATTGTTCTGTTGCAATGCGGAGCGCACAAGTCTTGGCGCTGGGTTATCGCGCCAAGACTTGCAACCTAGTAACTCGGAGTTACTTTCCCGAACTTCCAAAACCCTTCTCCGCCCGCGCCGAGCCTTCCAGTGTCTCTACTTCCTGGACCAGGCCCGTCAAAACCGGGACCGGAATCATCTGTGCGATTTTCTCCCCGGCTTTCAGTTCAACCGCGGCGTCGCTGAGATTCGTCATCAACACGAGAATCTCTCCGCGATATCCCGCGTCGATCACGCCGCCCGTGGTTGCGATACCTCTTGCTGCCATCGACGAGCGATCACGCACNNGCGGTGCGCCTGTTTCGGGGTGCCGCGCCTCGACCGCGATGCCGGTTCGTACCCGCACAGTCGCGCGGGATCCCAAGACAATTCCTTCCAATGCAAACAGGTCGTAGCCCAGGTCTTCGCCGGGATGCGCCACCACCGGCAACCGGGCGCCTGCTTCCAACAATTTCACACGCAGCATGCTTCGATGGTATCGAATGGGACTCCTGGGATCGCTCGCCGCGACTGGAAGCCGAAAAATGGCCAGCCCCGGCTGGGGTTCTCCCAACCGGGGCTGTCTTTTCTCTTCCCAACGATTCAACCACCATCGCCGGATTTTTGAAATTCGGCAAAAGGACCTATAAGCCGAATTCTGTCGTGTGC
>PLKY01000421.1:38643-39609 GCA_003140785.1 Acidobacteriaceae bacterium
CCGCACCATTTCACCCTTACCTTGGCACTGGGACTGGCCGTCCAGGCGAACCCGTTCGGAGTTCCAGGGATGCCCTCGACCGGATCCGAAGAAGCGGGGAGGGGTAGCCGAGGCGGTATCNNCCGGCACACTGCCCTGCGGAGTTCGGACTTTCCTCCCCCGAAATGTGCCGAAGCGCATTCCGGCAGCGACCGCCCGGTCCTCCTGCCAGTTGTTAGTTTACCGCGAAGTGGGGCCTCGAAGAGTTGGCTTTGAGGTAGTTGAGCAGGCAATGCCGTACCAAGCCCTCGAAGAAATGGGCGTAGGGCAGCTTCTGGGCTGCGTCAAATCGGCGGCTATCAACCCACGCGCCCATGACCGGATCGGTGTCCCATTTCTCCCCTCCCTTGAACGGAGTACTTAGGAACATCGGCTCTCCGGCGTGGAGGTACTCGGATCGGGCGTTGTAAATGATTCTCAGCACCTTATCGAGATCCGCACGTTTAATCTTCAAGCGTCTAGCTTTAAAGTTCCCACCCTTGAAGTATCCGCTCGAATGTTGCTCGATAAAGCGGATGAATTTCTTTCTTGATTTTCTGACATCGAAAGTAGTCTTAAGTTCTTTTTTTGTCCTGGGGACAAGTCGGAGCTTGCGATTAGCGTAGCGATTTTCTGCTCTTCCAATGCGTCGTCTTTGCGATCAAGCGTCACGTGTCTGCAGAGCGCCTCGATTGCTGAAACCAATCGGATGAATACCATTTCGGAATCGACACCCACTTCTCTCACGGCGCGCGCATAGTGGTGGCACGCGAGGATAAATTCCTGGTGCAATCGGGGGTCGAGCGTCCTTACTGTGTCCAGGAATTCCTTGAAATCTACTGCGAGGTTCTTGTCGGGGTTCTCAAAAAGTGGCGGATGGATTGCGGGATTGCATTTAACTCTGACGAAGGGGTACTCCCTTTTAACGTGTGCGCCGTGAAAGCCGGT
>PLKY01000333.1 GCA_003140785.1 Acidobacteriaceae bacterium
TCTGTGTGGCGGACTACACTAGATCCTTGACTATGTGGCCGCGCTATCCGCAATAGCGATTTCGCGGTACGCGACGGTCGAGCATTCTCTGACGAAGATCGAAGGCGTTTACTATGCTGCGCCTTCCCTCGCGTCTTTCCAAAGATCAATAGATCCCTCTTGCGCATAGCGATCAATCTCGTTGAGCTCTGCATCCGTAAACTGGAGCTGCTTTAACGCATCGAGCGAGTTATCGAGCTGCTCCACGTTACGCGCTCCGATCAGTGCGGAGGTTACCCTCTTGTCGCGCAGGACCCACGCGATCGCCATCTGTGCCAGTGACTGTCCGCGCCCATGCGCAATTTCGTTCAATGCCCGCACACGCTTTAGGTTCTCTTCGCTCAAGAACTCTTTCTGGAACGAAAGGCCGTCATTTGCGCGCGAGCTCTCGGGAACACCGTTCAGATACTTATTCGTCAAAAGCCCCTGCGCGAGCGCAGAGAATGCAATGCAGCCGACGCCGAGTTCCTCTAGTGTGCCGAGGAGCTCGTTCTCCACCCAGCGATTCAGCATTGAGTACGACGGCTGATGAACTAGCAGCGGGACTCCTTCGCTCTTCAGAATTTGTGCCGCTTCGCGCGTCCGTTCCAGGCCATAGGACGAAATGCCCGCGTACAAAGCCTTGCCTTGCCGCACTGCCTGCGCCAGCGCACTCATGGTTTCTTCCAGCGGTACATCCATGGTCGGCCGGTGGGAGTAAAAAATGTCGACGTACTCGAGTCCCATGCGCGCCAAGCTTTCATCCAGCGACGCAAGCAGATACTTGCGCGAGCCACCCACCCCATAGGGTCCCGGCCACATATCCCACCCCGCTTTTGTCGAAATCAAAAGTTCATTTCGGTGGCTGCTAAAATCCTTCCGCAGAATCTCCCCGAAGTTCTCCTCGGCAGAACCGTACGGCGGCCCATAGTTATTCGCCAGATCGAAATGCGTCACGCCTCGATCGAAGGCGCGCCGAACCACTGCTCGACCCGTCTCGAAAACATTGACGCCTCCGAAGTTCTGCCACAGTCCAAGCGAAATCCGGGGTAAGACAATCCCCGATCGCCCGCACTTCTCGAACATTGCTCCGTCGTACCTCTTTGCATCGGGTATATAACTCATCGCATCTCCTTTTCATTCAGACCTACTCAACGATGTTCGTACTCGGCGCGCAAATGCTCCGAAATCAAGTTGATTTCATCCCAGAAGTCGTCGGGCAAATTCACAACAATGGGTTCAGAAGTGCTGCGAACAACAATCCATTGGAAAGGGACGTCGCTGGAAGGATTAATCTCCTGGTGCGGAAGCCACGCCGGGACATAAAGAAAATCCCCTGTTTGCAGCATTGCGTTAAACTCTCCTCGCTCGCCCCAGCGAACGTATGAAGAGCCGCTGAGGATATAGGCGATCGTGTGTTGCTCTCCATGGTGATGGATTCCGGTGCGGGCTCCAGGTTCGACCAGAAAGAGGCCTCCCCACAGAGGCGATTCTATGCCTGCTCCTGAATGGATAGCCGCAAAGCGCTGTGATCCGGGCGTTTGAGCAGTCGCAGAGTCTAACTGGTCCGGACGGACTACACGAATAGATTGATGTTGCATGATGTCTCCTTGGGGTGCGGCGTGACAGTCGATAAACATCTACCTGAGCAAGTAGGCAATTCAGAAGCCAAACTAGTCGGAGGTTGGATTGCTGACTTATTTGAGCTTCACAAGCGGCTGTCGCCTCCGCTGTGACCGAAGGCCGACATCGGTGTCTTTAGTTCGCCTCAGTCTAGGTTATGGCCGTGTGATTCAAACTTTTCACTGTGCTGCTAATAACTCGAATCGGTTATGGGCAGGCAGTGAGTTAAGGATCAGAGATCGGATTCAACTCGATACCTACAGGCTTCCTCCAGACTCCGTCTTGACGACCTGGTTGATGATTCGCTGGAAGATCGCGACCTGGACGTGGATGTGGCTGGCTACGTCGGGAAGGAATTCGTTCACGAAGTTGCCGATTGGTGCAGAGGCCAGGTTGACGGCGTAACGGTCAGCGGAGGCGCCGAAGGATGTTTCCCGGCCGGGAATGTAGAGGTTGGCTGCCGCGTCGTCGAAGGCGAAGCCTACTAAATTGGCGTAGTTGGGCATCCCCCTTCCATTGTCGCCTCTGGTCCAGAAGACCTGTATGATGGCGTGGTCAACGCGGCGGTGTATCGGAGCGTGTTCCATGCGGTAGTAGCGCGGGTCCTGATGGACAACAGAAGGGATGAGAAAGGTGCCGAAGAACTCGCCCGTCATGTCTTCAGTGATACCCACGCCGACGGAACGGCCGAAACCGGGCATGCCGGGGCCGTAAGGGGAGTGACTGTCGGCGGCGACCGAAATACCAGCTTCACCCGTGACGGCTACAAGGCTGAATGGGTCGAGGAAGTTGCGGGCGGCTAACCAGGCCTTGTCGCGAGGTGTAAGGGGTCCCCGCTTCGGGCCGTTAGTGAAACGCTGGTACCAGTTGAGTCGGCAGGTGGCGCAGGGGCCAGCGGCGGGGCTCACGATAAAGGGGTGTCCGGCTAGAGTGTCCTGGCCACCTGGATCCCGCTGGAGTTTGGGGCCGGATGCGAGGGACTGCGAGTCGGGTGCGTCGGGGAGAGAGGACGCGTCAACCGGCTGGTCTGACGAGGCGGCCCGTAGCGATGGAGCGAATAGAAGCAAAGCCAGTTGAAGCAGCGCGAATCTCGCGAGTCGAGATACGGCCGGGAGTTGCGGAGAGGTGCCGGGCCAAAGTCGTGCGTGTTTGATTCGCCCTTCCGGGTTGCTCGCCGAAGTTGTCCCCTTTGGCGAAATGAGCATTCGCGGGGGGATTTCGGGCTTGCTCTTCAGAGAGCACCGGACCCGCTGGGCCAGTTCACCATTCGAGGCAATCGAGGTAAGCCAGGTCGTCATCCTCGCCGTCCCTTTGAACTGATCCAAGTGCTTGTAGGCAGACAAGAGGGCATCCTGCATCGCGTCTTCAGCGTCGTGCGGGTCTCCCACGTAGCGATATGCCCTTTTGAAAAAAGAAGACAGATTTCGCGAAACAGCGTCCTGAAGTTCCCCAATGCTCTCTTCGCGAATCTGGACAGCGGGGTGATGCTCATCTCGAACGTGCGACGGTCGCGTTTCCATGTTGTCTATGTCTCCGCTACTGACGTTCTCGAAAGCATGCAGCTTGCCAATCATTCGGACCTAAGTTATTTGCGTAGTTTCAGCGATATACTTCAATCGGTCGAGAGGGTGGACACCATGGAGTCCACCTCACGCGTCGAACATTCGACTCGGCGTCCGACCTCTGACATACCTCGCAGTGGAGGTCCACGAATGACGTTTCCGAGTTTCCCGACGGTGTTCGTCATCGATGACGATGTCGAAGTGCGAGCCTCCATACAAGGCTTACTCAAGTCGGCGGGCCTGCACTCGGAATCCTTTGGGACGGCGGAAGAATTTTTGCGCAACGAGGTACCGGATGGGCCGAGTTGCCTTGTCTTGGACGTGTCCCTTCCTGGAGTCGGCGGTCTGGAGCTTCAGCGGAAACTGGCGGACGCCGGCGTGCCCATTCCCATCATCTTCATTACTGGCCATGGCGATATTCCGATGACAGTGAAGGCGATAAAATCCGGTGCCGTGGAGTTTCTGACAAAGCCCTTCGTCGACCAGGATTTATTGAACGCGATTCAACAGGCATTCGATCGCGACCGGGTCACGCGACACCAGCATGGTGAGCTTGCCGAATTGCGAAAGCGATACGAGTCGCTGACCACACGCGAGCGTCAGGTCATGGGCCTGGTGGTTTCCGGAATGCTCAACAAACAAGTCGCCTTTGAGCTCGGAACCAGCGAAGTCACGGTGAAGATTCAACGCGGGCATGTGATGGCGAAGATGCAGGCGGAATCACTTGCAGAACTAGTCCGAATGGCGACTAAGCTTGAGCTTCCGGTCAGCAAGAAGTAAATTAGTTTCGCAGCCGCCGAACAATGGCGGCCTTGCCGAAGCGTGGCAACGGATGCGAAGGCTTGATCGTAATCCACTCTACTTATACATCAGGGAAAGGAGGCTTTGAAGATGGGCCAACTCGACAAGACGAAGTGGACTGCGGAACCAGCGATATCCGTCGCATTGTGCTATGGATTAGCTGTGGTCTCGGTCGCGGCTGCTCTGGGCTTGTCGCTTGCGTTCACTCACTTCCATTTGCCTCAACCTTTTGGTGCATTTGCGCTATCTGCAATCGCTCTTACCTTTTGGTACGCCGGCACCGCGCCCGGCGTTCTTGCCGCGGTGCTGTCATCGATTGTCCGTGACTATCTCTTTGAACCCAACACAAGCACTGAGTCTCGCCTCCTCTTCGATCTTGTGTTTCTGGTATTCGCATTCCTCATGACGCGGGTTGCGCGGGTGCGAAATCAGCTTGAACTCAGAGTCGCGGAACGAACGGCGGAGCTAACTCAATTGAATGACAACCTTAAACGTGAGATCGCCAAGCACAACCAGGTAGAGGCAGAACTGCGCCTCAGCGAGGCCTATTTAGCCGAGGCACAGAGGCTGAGCCACACCGGCAGTTGGGCATGGAGTCCGCCCCCGGGCGACATCAGGTACTGGTCCGAGGAATGCTACCGCGTGCAAGGCTTTGACCCAAAAGGGGTGCAGCCCCGATTTGAAACGTTCTTTCAACGCATTCACCCGGACGATCAAGCCCGAATCGCGGAAGTGATTGAAAGAGCAGTGCGTGAAAAAAAGGAGTTCGAATTCGATTACCGAATCATTCATCCCGGCGGCGAAATCAGATACGCCCGCTCGGTAGGCCATCCCATTCTCGGTCCATCCGGCGATCTTGTTGAATTCGTGGGTACCATAATCGACGTCTCTGACCGCAGGCAGGCGGAGAAAGAGCGGGAGAGGTTGCGCGAGGCACAAGCGGATCTCGCTCACGCCAGCCGGATGACAACCATGGGAGAGCTGACCGCTTCCCTGGCGCATGAAGTGAATCAGCCGATTACCGCCGTTGTCAACGGCGCGAGCACCTGCATACGGTGGCTTACGCGAGACGATCCTGATCTGGGAGAAGCGCGCGAGGCTGCGTCAGGAGTCATTCGAAACGCAAAGCGAGCGGCAGACATCATCAACCGCATCCGTTCTATCTCGAAAAAGGGCGAATCGAAGCGGCAGCTGGTCGATGTGAATGAACTAATCGGAGAAATGATCGCCCTGCTGCGAAACGAAGCGAATAGATACTCCATTTCCATCCGCACCGACCTTGACACAGAACTTCCCAAGGTCATGGCCGACTCTGTGCAAGTTCAGCAAGTCATGATGAATCTCATCATGAACAGCATCGATGCGATGAAGAATGTCGATCGAACACGCGAACTCGTCGTCCAATCGCGGAGAGCAGAAGATCAGTACCTGATGATTTCAGTCTCCGATTCTGGTTTGGGCTTACCCGCGGAACAGGAAAAACAGATATTTGATGCTTTCTTTACCACCAAGCCTCATGGCTTGGGCATGGGACTTCGGATCAGCCGTTCCATCGTTGAATCGCACGGTGGCCGCCTGTGGGCAGCCAACAACTCGCCGCACGGCGCAAGCTTCTCATTCACCCTTCCCATCCCGATCGGGGTGTCTGAACAACGCTCAAAGCCATCGGATGCTCATACGAACGTATGATTGCGCCGCTTTGACCATCGGCGCATAGTTGGTTTTATGAGCTGCAAGAAGGAAACCAAACTCGTAGCGATCGTCGACGACGATGACTCGGTACGCGGCACACTGCAAGAGCTGCTGAGATCTGCTGGATTCCCTTCGCGAGGATTTGATTCGGCAGAGGCATTTCTCACGTCGGGCAATCAGCAGGAGACGGCATGTTTGATTACGGATATTCGCATGCCGGGAATGTCCGGGCTGGAGTTGCAGTCCAGGCTGAATGCCGAACGTTGCAAGATTCCGACCATCTTTATCACTGCACACGGCGATGAAGAGATGCGATTTCAAGCGTTAAGGGCGGGTGCCGTCGAGTTCCTGCCGAAACCCTTCGACGATGAAGTTCTGCTCGAAAGTGTCCGGGCAGCTCTCGAGCGTTGAGGCGAGAAGGAAGGTACACGATGAGCACCAGGTTTACCGTGCGGCCGTCCGAAGATTGTGGCTGCGGCGATCACAGCAGCGATCCAGGTTCTCGCCCGCGCAAATTCGAGCAACTGATTGGCGACAGTCCGGCATTGGAGGCGGTGCTCGATGGTGTCAGACGAGTAGCGCCGACAAGCTCAACGGTATTGATTCAAGGTGAAACCGGTACGGGCAAGGAGCTGATCTCCCGCGCGATTCACAATATCAGCCCGCGGTGCGGACGCCCGTTCGTCAAGCTGAACTGCGCTGCCATCCCACTGGATCTTCTGGAGAGCGAGCTTTTTGGCCACGAAAAGGGCGCGTTCACTGGAGCCATCGCGCAGAAGCTTGGCCGGTTCGAGTTGGCCGACAAAGGCACCCTCTTCCTTGACGAGGTCGGCGACATTCCGCCGCAGCTGCAGCCCAAACTGCTCCGAATATTGCAGGAACAGGAATTCGAACGCCTGGGCAGCAGTCGAACTCACCAAGTGGATGTTCGGCTCGTAGCTGCAACTCATCGCGACTTGGCGGGGATGGTGAGAAATGGCGAATTTCGCAGTGACCTCTACTTTCGCCTTAATGTATTTCCTGTCCAGTTGCCGCCGCTGCGCGAGCGCCGTGAAGACATTCCGGCCCTGGTAGCGCACTTTGTTGAGTTTCTTGGGCGGCGGGTGGGCCGGCAAATCGACAATATTCCCAAGGAAACAATGTTGGACCTCTGCTCGTACGACTGGCCAGGCAACATCCGTGAACTGCAGAATTTAATCGAGCGTGCCTTGATCCTTTCTGAGGATGGTGTGCTTCCAAATCCGTTGCTGACTGCCAGAACACAGAATATCGGCGTTTCCCCGTCGCCCACCACTTTCATAGAGTCCGAACACGCGCTGATTCTACGCACGCTTGAAGCGACTTCCTGGGTGATTGGAGGACGGGACGGGGCCGCCGCTAGACTTGGCCTGAAGCGGACTACGCTGATCTACAAGATGCAGAGGCACGGCATCTCCCGCCCGTCTCTCGAGAGCACCCTTGAAATGGACGAACCGCCAGTGCAGACGGCAGGGTCCCTACCGAGGCTGCAATAATTCCAGACGGCGGAATGCCTTTGGCCTTCCACAATCCAGCACACCCCGTTGAATTTGCGTCTCATATTCTCGTTCCTCCAGCGGGTAGAGTGGAAGCAATCATTACCGGTCCCAAGCCTGGAGTCCCTGCATCACTTCGAACACGATGCTTTGATACCGGCAGCGATGGAGACGCCAATCCGGCAATGGTGCTGGCGGACATGGTAGACGTTGCACAGCGCGGCCCCAAGCCTCATACCACGCCAATTGACGCCCAAATGCCGATTTTCAAACCCTTGCCGCCAGCTCTGATTGCGCAGGTAGAAAATAGTTCTGCTGACTTTGTTGTTAACTTCAGCGAGGATAAGAAAGGCTTCTACATCAACGGCAGGAGGTATCGTCCGTCCGATCCGCCCATGACAACTGTATCCATCGGCGCGTTTCATCACTGGCGCGTCACGAACGAAACACACGAAGTGCACCCGTTCCACATTCATCAGGTCCACTTCCTTGTTTATGCCCAGAACGGCGTTCCACTCCAGCATCCTGAGTGGCTGGATACCGTCAATGTTCCTGTTGTGGGAAGTGTTGATCTGATGATGGATTTAACCGATCCCATCATCCGGGGAATGTCGCTTTTCCACTGCCATTTGCTGAGCCATGAAGACAAAGGCATGATGGCTAAAATTCTCTTTAAGTAAGAGATCTTAGTGCTAAGCGTGAAGAGCTCAAATGCCGCGCAGCATCTAACGAGCGAAGAGATTGCACCGAGCGCTGGAGAGGAGAACATCATCCATCATGAATGAGCCAACTTCTAGCGGCCACCGGCACACGACTGACGATTCCATGTTGCAAACGCCTGTCGAAAGAGTGACGGGTCAGACATCGCGTCAGGTACTGGATTGTCTGGCGATTGAAGAGCCTCTCGAGATCCAACTCACCTATGGGCCATCTAGCTCGCGGCAGACACGATCGATCTCTGTTACGATGCGCACCCCAGGCAATGACTTCGACCTTGCGGCCGGCTTCCTCATGACTGAAGGAGTGATCCGAGACGCAAACGACATCGAACAAATTACGTACGCAGGAGACTCCTTCAGTGAAAGCCCTCAAGGTATGGATGCGCTCAAGCTGGGATCCAAACAGAATATTGTTCGAGTGGATCTGGCAACAGATGTCGCGGTGAATCTGGGCAGCATTCAACGCAACTTCTATACAACGTCAAGTTGCGGTATCTGTGGCAAAGCCTCTCTTCTCGCCTTGCGCACCGTCTGCCCACCGCGTGCACCGAACAATTTTAGCTTCGATGCGCAACTGCTCTATCGTCTCCCCGAACGCCTCCGCGCATTTCAGGGAGTGTTTGATCGTACAGGTGGATTGCACGGTGCAGGGCTGTTCGACGCAGCCGGGAATCTATTGGCGCTTCGTGAAGACGTAGGCCGCCACAATGCGGTGGATAAGCTTATCGGTTCTGAGTTCCTTGCCGACCGAACACCTTTGCGGGACCGTTTGCTTTTGCTGTCTGGACGCGCCAGCTTCGAGCTTCTGCAGAAAGCACTGATGGGCGGATTTCCAATGGTGGTTGCCGTTGGGGCTCCATCGAGCCTCGCGGTACAGGTTGCGAAGGAGTTCGACATTACCCTCGTAGGGTTCTTGCGAGAGAGTCACTTTAATATCTACCACGGTAGCCAGAACATCGATGGATATACATCGACAGCGAAGGGGGTGGGGGAATGAAGCTGCGCATTAAGGGGGATTCCTTGCGTCTAAGGGTATCGCGCTCGGAGGTTGAAAGACTTCTGGCGGGAGCGTGTCTGGAGGAGACGATTCATTTCGCACCAGAGGCCTGCGCCAAGTTCACCTATGCCTTACAACGGGAGGCGTCTGCGACTCGGACGACCGTTCAATATGTAGGGAACAAAGTGACGATACTAATTCCTGCAGATCAGGCGAACGCATGGGGCGTCACGGATCAGGTCGGGATCGCCGAAGATATCAGTCTAGGAGCCCTAGTACTACTGTGTTATAAAGACGCGAAGACAACAAGGACACCGAGGCAGAGATCGAGCGAGGTGGGTAGCGATTAGGCGGCGCAGGGTGGCGATCGAGTGTGGATTATGCCGTTCGGTTCTTACCGGTAGCGCCTCGGGGCGTGAATGCTGGCGGCAAGCTGGGTAAGGGAAACCGGATGTCCCCGGTTTGGAGCTGCGAGGAGTTGCCGGAGGGGGGAAATAGGCACCGCTCCTGCACCAGGAAGCCGTAGGCGGCGATCGCCAGGGTGGCATGGTGATGAAAGCCGCGCCAGTTCCGGCCTTCGAAATGTCCCAGCCCGAGTTCCTGTTTGAGCTCTTCGTAGTCGCGCTCGATGCGCCAGCGTAGTTTGGTAATAGCAACCAGTTTGCGCAGACTGATCGACGCGGGCAGATTCGACAGCCAGTATTTGGTCGGCTCCTTTTCTATCGCCGGCCATTCGATCAGCAGCCATTGCTCAGGATGTGGCTCACTGCGCCAGTAATCGCGATGGGCCACGCGAACACGCAGGGCGGCAAAACGGGAACGCATACTGGCGCGGGTTCCTTCGCGCCAGGTCACTCTACGCAGCTCGGCTGCGGTCAGGCATGAGGCGATCTCTTTGGCTGGCAGCGGCTGATGCTGTTTATCCCTCCGCAGCAACCGCGGTGGACGGCCCATTTTGCCCCTGGGTGGAGGCGGAAGCGGCCTGGTGCCCGGTGCCCACAGCGCAGTCGAGGACTGAATGCCGACCGCGTAGGAGAGTCCCAGTGCTTCGAGTCCCTCGCGAAAGGTGCCGTCGTTGCCATAGGCAGCATCAGCCAGTACGACGGCACGCGGCACATCCTGGTTCACCAGCCCGCGGATATGATCGAGCGCCATGTCTGGCTTGGTCTGAAATCGAATCTCTGTGGGCACGCCCGCTTGCCTGCGCCGCTGTGGATCGTTGGCCCATATCTCGGGA
>PLKY01000072.1 GCA_003140785.1 Acidobacteriaceae bacterium
CATGCCGGTTTATCCCGGCGCACACACTGGCCGACTTAGCAATACCGATCCCTCTCCGGGAAAACGGAGATTCTGATATGACAAGCGTTCGGGCAAAGCCCAGCGAAAATCGCCTTACTCACCGCCCGTCCCGCTGGCACTCAAGTTCGCGTACTCGGCTTGGGCTTGTTGGTAGACGGGAAGATTCGTGTCTGCGGTTTTCCAGAGCGCAAGAAAATCTTCATACGACTTGAGAGCGGCTGCCCGTTCGCCAAGGAGCCTTTGCGCTCTTGCCATTTGCAGGCGGGACAAGGCCCCGATCACATTGCGTCCGACGATGCCCGGGTGATCGAGGAGCTTCTGAAATTCTTCCGACGCAAGGCGTCCCTCACGCAATTGCAAGTAAGCTTCTCCACGGATATAGGCTGGGTAAAGGTTGTTGAAGGGAGCAACGTACGCCATATCGTACTTAAGGGTGGAATGCAGTATCTGGATCGCCGCGGCTGGATCGCCGGACTGCAGCTTCATCGCAGCGCGAACCGCGGGCAAGGTGTAGTTCTGCACCAGAGTGTCAAGAGGGGCGTCCCGGTCGATCTCATTGACCAGTTTTTGCGCTCGATCGATTTCTCCGGTTCGCGCAAGCGCCAAAGCCAAAAGAGGCTTGATGTTTGTGTTCTGAGCCATGCCGAGAGATTCGTTCATCAACGGTCGCGCCTCGGCCAGATCGCCGGTCTCCGCTTCCTCGAGCGCAAGATTGTCCTTGTAGAAGTCTGCATATAACAAATCTCCTTGCTTAAGGGACAGACTCATTGCTTGAGCCGAGAACCGGCGATAATTCTGAAGATGACCGTGATACGCCTCGCCCCATCCCTCTCCAGCGAGTAGGATGTGATCAGCTCCCGGCCTGCCAACAGCCCAATTCCATTGCTGCTCCATGGCAGGCTCATCTCCTTGCAGGAACGCCAATAGTGCACGCTGATCTCGCAACCCTTTACTGTCGAGCTTGCGCACATCCGCCTCGCGAAATATTGCTTTTGCGTCGTC
The DNA here is from genome assembly GCA_003140785.1 of Acidobacteriaceae bacterium. Taxonomy (GTDB): domain Bacteria; phylum Acidobacteriota; class Terriglobia; order Terriglobales; family Acidobacteriaceae; genus Telmatobacter. The sequence goes on from PLKY01000072.1 coordinate 1,024, forward strand.
AAGACGATCTGTCAAGATGCTGCGGAGAATGACCTGCTCGTAGCTCCAGGGACTCGGAAACAGGCGTGCCGCCTCGCGAGCTTCGGCGAGCGACTCGTCCAGCCTGCCCAGCAACAGGGTGCACTTGGAGAGATTATTGTGACCGATAAAATCATCGGGGAATAACTGGACCCACTGCGAGAGGACCGCATAAGCTTTCTCCTGCTCTCCTGTAACAATGTCGTAGTAGATATCTTCTATTTCAAAGCGAATCGGCATTGTGGCCCGGTCTCGGAGCTCGAAAGCTCTTTTCCCAGCCGCACTGGCCAGCGAACGCTCGCCCAGGGTGTTCTCCGCTCCTGCCAACGCCGCATAGGCCATCGCCAGGTTCGGATCCAACCCGATGGCGCGCTGAAGATCCTGAGCGCCTTGCCGGGGATCCAGGGAGAGGATGCGCCTGTATCCGTCCGTCAGAAGTTGGATTGCCTCCGGCGATGAACTCATTGCTTCATCAAGGGGCTTGTTGAACGCTGCAAAGGAAGACTTCGGTTCTCCCAGTCTGGAGCGAAGCTGGCTCGTTGCATCTCCCAGAACATGAATCACCTGCGCTCGACTGAGGGCATCTTCGCGGACTCTGGCGACAGTTTTTCCTGACTGACAGTCAAGGGCTTGCATCTCGACGCGGAATCCGTTTCCTTGATCCGCAATCGAGGCGGCGATGACCATCTTGCTCCCGGTGTGAAGGCATACCTGCCGACCGGCTTCGGGACTCCTGGAGTTGTCGGGAAGGCGGAGTTCCCATAAGGCTTCGCGAAGCTTGTCCGTTTCCAGCACATGGATATAGGGCGTCTGCTGTAGGTCAAAGAACACGCCGCTATAGATGGCGTCATCGAAGACCGGGTCTTTCGTTCGGTTGCTGACCGCAAGCACGACCGTGTCATTGCGCGACAGGCGGATTGGCGTCAGGAACCGCCCGTAGATCGAAATTCCTAAAAGGGTCACGGCAAGCAGAACGGCTGCGGCGATCCAATACATTGGGCGGCGCTTTGTCAACCGAGTCTGTCCGCTGGCTATTTCGAGTGCTTGCCGCATCTCGGCGGCGGACTGATAACGTCGCGTCGCTTCCTTCTCCATGGCCTTCGCGAAGACGGTACTCAGGCTTCGCGACACGGCGGAGTTCAACGTATGCGCGGGCGGCGGGGTCTGGCGGAGGATCGCGTCATGGATCATGACCATGGTTTCGCCTGAAAACGCACGGCGGCCGGTTGCCGCTTCGTAAAGAACCAGCCCAAAGGAAAACAGGTCGGTGGTGACGTCCAGTCTCTCCCTGCGCACCTGCTCGGGTGACATATAGCCGGCCGTTCCCATTGCGACCCCGGTGAGCGTCAATGCTTGACCCTCTCTCACTCGGTCTGCCGCCTGTGATCCCGGCGATGCTTGGCTCTCCGTACTCTGTGGCGCAAAGTCGCTATCTTCTTCAATCTCGATTAACTTCGCCAGTCCGAAGTCCAAGATCTTCACCGGTCCATGTGCGGTTAGAAAGATGTTGGCCGGCTTGATGTCGCGATGGATGATGCCTTTTTCGTGTGCCGCTTGCAGCCCGTTGCAGATCTGCAAGGCGATTTCCAGAAGCCGCGGTATGGGGATGATCTTCAACGCGGAAGAATCAATCTCATGGTTGAGCGATCTGCCTTCCAACAACTCCATCACAATGAAGGGCTGTCCTTCGTGATCTTCAATCTCGTGGATGGTGCAGATGTTTGGATGGTTCAGTGCCGAGGCGGTTTGCGCCTCCCGTTCAAAGCGGCGAAGCGCCATCGGGTCATCGGCGACCTCGGGCGGCAAGAACTTGAGCGCCACGCGCCGACCCAACTTTAGATCCTCGGCTCGATAGACCATTCCCATCCCGCCACCGCCGATGACATCGAGCACGCGGTAGTGGGAAACTCTCTTGCCGATCATCTCGGCAGGCCCGACAGGCGTTGGAATGGTGGCTTTTTCGCCGCGTACCTGTCCAGGATTTGTCTGCAGCAGTTCGATTACGACCATGAGGCGATAGCCTCGCCGCGCCAGGGTCTCTATATATTGAGGACTCTCAGCTGAGTCGCCGAGCGCCCGCCGAAGAATTCCAATGGCCACATTGATGCTGTGATTGAAATTCACGATCGTGTCATTCGGCCATAGCTTCTTTCGAATTTCTTCGCGGGTGACGATCTTTCCACTGAGCTCGATGAGCATCTTCAGGATCTGAAATGGCTGCTCGCGCAGCAATACCTTGCCGTCCTCCCGTTCTATGACCCGCAATTCACCTGTGTGCAGGTTGAGTTCGAACCCTCCGAGCTGGATTCGTGATGGGGCAGGTCTTTCCATGCGGTCGCTATCTACGCCGAGGCGCACTCCTGGCTGATTCTAAAAAGTTTGAAGACAAGGTGGACAAGGCACCTGGTAAGCCCAGATCGAGAAATGAGCAATTTACTTGGTCTGCTCTTGCTAAAGTCTATCCCGGAAAGGAGATAGAACCAATTCAGGCTGAGCTCTCTCGTACAAATTCCTGGACAAATTCCACAGCTTTCTGGAGCAATGACCGCCAAATGATCGCCAGTGCATTTACCCGGACACGCGAAATCGCGTATCAATGAGCCATTGAGACCTTTGAAGAGGAAGCAACAGGGCCGGAGAATGGTGATGGCAAAGATACATGAAGTGATCGCAGCAAGCCTGCCAGGAATTGCGGACCGGGGCTCGCCGGGAGCACGCGGGGTCCTCCCCGGCAGCCTGGTCGACGGCTTGAAGATGACTGCGGCATACATTCCTGCCTGGCGAGCCCGGACTCCGCTGAACTTAACTTTTCCTAAACCCCTTCATGGCATGATCGAAAATCTCGTCGACATAAGCATCCGACAAAGGCCCCGTGCCCATCTGGAGGCGGTAATAGAGGGGGGCGTAAAGAATGTCGATCATTGCGTCGGGGTCCACGTCCGGGCGCAGAAATCCATCCTTAATTCCTTGTTGAAAATAGGCGATGGCCATTTTACGTCTTGGCATCGTCCATCTGTCACGCAGTTCAGCGGCGAGCCTGGGGTCGAATTGAGCCTCGGCAAGCAGCGCTCGGATAAGAGCCCCGTCCTTGCCGCGGAAGACCTTCGCCATCGAGCGCATCTGCAGACGGATGCTTTCCGTGTAAGTCCTGGCAGGTACAAAGAGGGTGCCTGGATCTACCCGGGCGACAAACGCGTCCATGATGATCGCGGCCTTGTTGCACCACCTCCGGTAGATTGTCATGCGTCCGACCTTAGCTCTGGCGGCAATATCGTCCATACTGATTGCCCTAAAGCCGCTCTCAAGCACAAGGTCAGCGGCAGATTTCAAGATTGCCTGATGAATCCGGGGGCTTCTGGGCCGGCCGCCGCCCGTGGTCTGCGCTCCCTCGTGTTTTCTCTCCAATTCCATGGCGTTCCTATAAAAACCTGAAATTCCTGAATCCTGAATGGTACAAGACGTATCGAAACAAATGCTACTGATACGATACATCCCGTATCGAATAAGGAAAGGGAAACGAAGACATGTTGAACGAAGAAACTTTAATTGCCGGAGCGATCGCGACATGGAGCAGCAATCTTGATCGGGCCAACAAGCTTTTCTGTGGGCTGGACGAGGCGGCGCTCCAAAAGCAAGTCGCGCCCCACCGGAACCGGCTTGTTTATCTCTGGGGGCATTTGGCCGCGACTCACGACAGGATGCTCCAGCTGCTCGGCATTGCGGAACGGGTGCACCCCGAGTTCGACGCAATCTTCCTGAGTTCACCGGACAGAGCGTCGACGTTGCCGCCAGTCGATGTGATGCGTGCGTGGTGGGCCGAAGTGAACCGGCGGCTGGATGCAAGTCTTCGCGAGCTGAAGTCGAATGATTGGGTCGCGCGGCATACAGCAGTTTCTGAAGAAGACTTCGCAACCGAGCCCTTGCGTAATCGCTTTTCGATTCTGATTACGCGTACGAACCATTTGGCATACCACATTGGACAAGCAACGTTGGCGACGAAATAGAGCCAGCGATGCCTAGCCCC
>PLKY01000418.1 GCA_003140785.1 Acidobacteriaceae bacterium
CTTTCACGGCGCACGCGTTTCTCCAACTATCTCCTGCCCGTGTGATGATCGGTTTGCATTCTGCTCAATCGTATACTGCCCCATGTTCATCTTGCGGCTTCATCCCCGCTTCGGTCTGCGCTTTCTGATCGCCCTTTCCTGTTCTTTTGCCATGGCTCCCCTGGTCCATTCCTGGGGCAACGAAGGCCATCGGCTGGTCAATCGCCTTGCTATCAGCAGCCTGCCACCGAATGTGCCGGGGTTTCTTCGCTCCGAGGCAGCGATCGAAGAGATCGAATATCTGGGCCCGGAACCTGACCGATGGCGCTCTCCCGCCGAGCCGGAGTTAAACGCAGCGCAGGCGCCGGAGCACTTCATCGATCTCGAGCCCGCCGACGCATTGGGCCCATTGCCCCGGAACCGTCTCGATTTCGAGGCCAGGGTCTTCGCTTCCGGCCAGCGCCCCGAGAAGATCGGCCTTCAGCCGTGGCAAACGACCGAAGTATGGGAGCGTTTGAAAGCGGCTTTGCGCGAATACCGGCGCCTGACGGCGGCAGGGCAGAACACGCGGCCAGTTGAGCAAGCCGCACTCTTCTATGCGGGGTGGCTCGGGCACTACGTCGGCGACGGCTCCCAACCGCTGCACACCACGATCCAATACAACGGCTGGGTCGGCGCGAACCCGAACGGCTACACGACTGCACACACCATTCACTGGCAATTCGAAGGACCGTTCGTCGGCGCAAATGTATTCGCACAGCAGGTCGAACTGAAGATAACACCGCCGCACGCAATCGAAGGCGATATCTTCAACGCCTATGTCGCCTACCTTCGCCAGAGTGCGACGCACGTAGAGAAGGTCTATGAATTGGAGAAGGCGAGAGGATTTGCGGGCGCAGGTTCGCCCGAGTCGCGCGACTTTACTGCAGCGCGTCTGGCGGCAGGGGCAAGTATGCTGCGCGACATGATTTTTACCGCCTGGCTTGAGAGCGCAAAGGCGGTGCCGGACCCCTACGCCGGCAAGTAAAAACGAGACAGAACGCCTGTCGCTCGACAAGATCGTTCAAAATGAATCATTCTTCGAGTCGAGGTGCCCCGCTGCTGTTCCGCGTGTCAATGGGATAGGTCTGAATTTCGAGATCGATGCTGGCAATCTCGTCGCCGCACTCCCGCGGACTGAGACGCGTACACTGGCAAAGTTCGGTAAAACGGATGTGGCCGCTGCGGCTGAGTTCCAGCCCAGAAGCAATCAGGACCGTGTAAATATCAACACAAACTTGCCGTTCAAACTAGAATAGCAGGTTGACCGCGCCTGAGTCGTTCGCGCCCCTGCTCAAAACCCACCCACCGCACCCCAGAATGGCGCCGGTCAAAGTGTGTACGAGACGGGACGGCTCTACGAGAGAGATCGCCCTCATCTGCATGGCCCAGGGAATCGCTGGATTCCGGTTGCCGACGATGGGAACGAGCTCTCTCACGATGGAGTTATCGGAGCCTTGGGGCCGAGCATGATGAATGTGCGGGAGTGGCACGTCGCATGACTGCCTTTGACACATCCAACAGATTGGGATCGGCCGGCGTCGCCGTATTCTGCCGGAAATCGGGTGACCCTCGTCCCGAATAAATGCTCGAAGAGTATTGGCCGGGCCTGGGGATGAATGGTTTAGTTTGATATCCAGGATTGGATTTTCAGGACGCGATTTTTAGGATGATCGTCGGAAGCGGAATTGATTTGGTCGAGATTGGTCGCATTCATCAGTCGATGGAGCGGTTTGGCCAGCGGTTTCTCGACCGCATATTTACAGCGGCGGAGCAGGCATATTGTCTGCGCAAGCGAAAGGCGGCCGAGAGTCTTGCGGCTCGTTTTGCGGCTAAGGAAGCGGGGGCGAAGGCGCTGGGAACCGGGATCAGCCGTGGTGTGAATTGGCTCGAAATCGAAGTGGTCCGCGAACCGGGCGGAAAGCCATCGCTACGCTTCCACGGACGAGCCGCCGAGATTGCAGCCGCCCTGGGTGTCGCCCACACAGCACTCTCGCTTACGCATACCGGGGATTTGGCGATGGCCAGCGTGGTGCTCGAAGACGAACGATAAAGCACTCCACGCGTTGGTACCGAGGGAACCAAAATCCTCTGGGTGGTTCTTCTTTAAGAAAGAGGCTCCTTGCACGATTCGGAGATTCCGCAGCAACGGGAGAAGCGCCTTAGTCCTGCCTGTCTGCTATCCTCAAGACGTTGAGGTTGATAGGTCCCGGCTCAAAATAATCAGGGGAGCGCCGTGCCAAGCCGCAAAGAGATTCTGTGGTCGCAACTGAGAGTTGGCGCATTGGTCCTTGTGGCCGTGGCTGTGCTTGTCGGACTCATCTTCCTTATGTCCGGCTCCACCGGCGGCATTTTTGCACCCAAGCTGAAATTGCGCTCGTATTTTACAAATGCTTCCGGGCTCAAAGACGGCGCGCCGGTGACGCTTGAAGGCGTAACCATCGGCAACGTTCTCCACATTCGTGTAGTTCCAGAGCGGAATCCGACCCCCGTCGAAGTCACAATGAGGGTGGGCGAGGAGTATCTGCGCGACATACACGTGAATTCAACGACATCGATCGCCCAGGCCGGAGTGCTCGGCGACAGCTACCTCGACATCGACTCAAGTCGGGCTTCGGGACCGCCTCCGGCTAACAACGCCGAACTGCGCGCGACCGAATCGCCCAACATTCAGTCCGTGATCAGCACCAGCCAGGATTCCATTCAGGAAATTTCCACTCTGATTCGCAAAATCGATATCCTGATGGACTCGATCAACTCCAAAAAAGGAACCGTGGGTGAGTTGATCAACGATCCGGCCTACTACGCGAAAATCTCGCGCATCACCGATCATCTGGAGAAGATCACGAGCGAAATCAGCGAGGGCCAGGGGACGATCGGGAAACTGATCAACGACGATACGCTCTATTCACGGGCCAATTCGGCGATCGACAACGTGGATCGCATAACTGCTTCTCTCGATCAGGGACAGGGAACGGCCGGAAAGCTGCTGAAGGACGACTCGCTCTACAACAACCTGAATACGACCGTCACCAGCGCCAATAACCTGATCGCCCAGATCAATGCTGGCAAAGGGTCGATCGGCAAATTGGCAAGAGATCCGGCCTTCGCGCAGAAACTCGACGATACCGTCACGCGCCTCGATTCGATCCTGACCACAGTCGACGAGGGCAAGGGCACAATCGGCCAGCTGGTTCAAAACCGCTCTGTGTACGATCACCTCGACCAGACCATGGATCAGACACAGCAGCTGGTCAAGGCCATCCGCGAAGATCCGAAGAAGTACTTCATCATCCGCCTGAAGGTGTTCTGAACTTTCCGCCGTCGCGCATAAAAGAGGCGCTCGATGAAGAAATGGCCATGGCGCAGAATTCTGATCGCCCTTGCCTTGTTGCTCATCGTCGTGGGCGTAACCCCCTTGGCGCTTCTCCTATGGTTTGGGTATACGCATAATTTTCGGCCGCTCTCTATGTCCGTCCCGCTTAAGCAGGGTAAATACGCGTCCGCGATTTTTAGAACTGACTTGGACGAGCCCTACATGATCCAGGTGGAATTTGCCGATTCATCCCACCGCGGCATCGGGCTGAATCCGGATGCCTTCCTCGATCTGGACTGGAAGATCGTTGACGCGAACGGAATCATGATTCAGCAAGGGACTCAGAACACTCGCCTGAGTTGGGCTAACGAGGTGAATCTCGGCGAGTACCACCCTAAACGCGGCGTCGCACAGAGATTCATTGTCAATCTTCATCGGGACATCGTGGAACCCCAAGGCTCCGATGTGACTCTGGAGGTAAACTCGACCGAAGATCCTGAGGGCATGGCCATCGGATACTACATGTTCAGATGGTGGGCCATTGTCGTGGCGGGTTCCGGTGCGATCCTCGCTGCGGTATTGCTCATTCGCCGGCCTGCGGCCCCCGAAAGGCGCGCCAAAACTCAATAAAGCTCTTCAGCCGGACGACATGGAAGAAATCGCTCACAACCAGATAGAAGAGTGTCGAGCCGGCCCACACGAAATGCATGGCGTCCGGACCCAGTTCATCGCTGAAAGGCAACGGCGCAGCCGAGAATACCATCGCAAGCACAATTAGCGCGAGCTTCACGATTCCCATCACCAGATTGATCTCCATCAGCTTGCTGGCAAAGGCTCTGCCCAGCCGAAAGCTCACCACATACGATGAACCCGCGGACCGATTCTCCAACAGCATCAGCATGGGCGCGACCGCGAAAGGCCAGCTGATAAGCGCCCACAGCGTGAAAAATCCCAACGACAGAAAGATCGCCCAGATCGAATAACCCACCAGGTCGGCGTCGCCGTCGGGAGTGATGTGCGTCGCCGCAACCCATTGGATCGAGTGGAACCATCCCCAGCAAACAACGCCCAGCAGAATCAGCCATCCGGCCTGCAGCGCAATCATCGCCACCGGCCTAAACTGAATTCCAGGTTCAATGCGTTTAAGAACAAGTCCGCGGCCAATCCCCGAAACAAAGCTCCACGCGATAGCAGCGGCCGGAACAAGCCAGGCGAGAGCGTGCGCGACATACGGTTCGTAGCGCGACCACACATCGGCCAGCTGCACAACAGCGACCCATGGATTCTGCGTATCCAGATTTGAGAGCCCTGTGTAAGAAGGCGGAAGCAAGGTCAGAATCTTCTTCGCCTGCCAAAAACAGACCCAGAGAAACGGCGCTCCAAACAACCACCGCCATGCAATTTCAACTGCGGTAATGGAAGGGTGACCGAAGACCCAGCCCATTTGGTCGACGAGTTTCTGCGTCGCCCGCACCGGCCGCGCCTTCGTGGGGCCCGCTTTCACTTGACAACCAGGTTGACAAGTTTGCCCGACACCACAATGATCTTGACGACGTTCTTTCCGGCAATGCGCGACTTCAATTTTTCGTCCGCGAGAGCAGTTGATTCCATGTCTTTCGCACTGGCGTCAGCCGCCACACGAACAACTGTCACGAGCTTGCCATTGATCTGCACAGGAATCTCAATCTCGTCTTCCTTCGCCAATTCCGGGTTACTCACCGGCCAGGGAGCGCGGAGCACACCACCCTCTTCGCCAAGCTCCTCCCAGATCTCTGCCGCGAGATACGGCGCAAACGGCGCCAGCAGCAGCACCAGCGAGCGCAGCAGTTCGCGCACCACAGATGCGGGCACTTCACCCGCCGCAAGCTGCGCATCGGCAGCCTGCACTTCATTCACGAATTCCATGATGGCTGCAACGCAAGTGTTGAAGTGCCAGCGCCCTTCAAAATCGAGCGTGATTTTCGCGATGGTCTGATGCAGCTTGCGCAGCAGCTTCAGCGAGACCCCACTCGGAGCAACGACAGCCTCACCGTTCGCCGTGCGTGCGACAGGCGTGTATTTATTTGCCAGCCTCCATACACGAGCCAGGAAACGGCTCACACCCGCAACGCCGTCCTCCTGCCAATCTAGATCGCGATCCGGCGGCGCAGCAAACAGCGAGTACATACGCGCGGAGTCTGCGCCGAAGCGTGCCACCATGTCATCGGGCGAAACCACGTTGCCCTTCGACTTTGACATCTTTGCGCCATCTTTGATGACCATGCCCTGCGAGAACTGACGCCGCACCGGTTCGTCATGATGGACCATGCCCAAATCGCGCATCACCCTGGTCCAGAAACGCGAATAAATGAGGTGCAGAATCGCGTGTTCCACGCCGCCAATGTACTGATCGATCGGAAACCAATAAGCCACCCGCGCAGGATCGAACGGCGCAAGCGCGTTCTTCGCGTCGGTGTAGCGATAGAAGTACCAGCTCGAGTCGACGAACGTGTCCATCGTGTCGGTCTCGCGGCGCGCCGCGCCTCCACACTTTGGACAGATGACATCAACGAACGAAGGCACACGCGCCAAAGGCGAGCCGCCCTGCTGCGTGATTTCGATCTTCTCAGGCAGAAGCACGGGCAACTGGTCGTCCGGCACTGGAACGATGCCGTCGCGCTCGCAGTGAATCATCGGGATCGGCGTGCCCCAATAGCGCTGCCGGCTCACGCCCCAGTCCTTCAGGCGGAACGTCACCTTGGGTTCGCCAAAACCACCGGCCACCGCCACTGCCTGAAAACGCTTCACCGCTTCTTCGTAGCCAAGCCCGTCAAACTCGCCGGAATTGATGACCACTCCATCCTTGGTGGTGAACGGCAGCTCAGGCTCCTCGACATTTGGGTCGGCGGGCGCGATCACACGCCGAATCGGAATCGCATACTTTGTCGCAAACTCAAAATCGCGCTCATCGTGGGCCGGCACACTCATAATGGCCGCCGTCCCGTAGTCGCTCAGTACGTAATTCGCCACCCAGATGGGCACCATCTCGCCGCTGTACGGATTGATCGCGAAATGACCAGTCGGTACACCATGCTTTTCGATCTCGCCGATGTCACCTGTTTCCCGCGCGCACTTCTGCTCCTCGATAAGCTGGCTCACTTGCACCTTCAGGCCCGCATCGACCGCAGTCAAGGCGGTCACCAGTGGATGCTCGGGCGCAAGCTGCAAGCTCGTCGCACCAAAAATCGTGTCCACCCGCGTAGTGAAAACACGTATCCTCTGTTTTTCTGATCCCTGATCCCTGTTCCCTGATCCNNGCACTTTTTCCGGCCAGCCGTCCAGCTTGTCGAGGCCATCCAGCAATTCCTGTGCGTAGGCGGTGATGCGAAAGAACCATTGCACAAGGTCGCGCTGCTCCACAGTCGTGTCTTCGTGGCGCCAGCATCGCCCATCGATCACTTGCTCGTTGGCCAGCACGGTGGC
>PLKY01000123.1:0-1316 GCA_003140785.1 Acidobacteriaceae bacterium
TTATTTATTTACGGTTCCTAAGGCAATTCGCCCGGAGCGATCATCCACAGCACGTTGCTGGATAGTCCATTCGCTCGGGCAAGCTTGTGGAATCGACTTCTGACTTGTCAGACTTTGACGTCCTCTCCGGGACCCGATACCTCTCACAATTGGAAAGGAGGCATCGTTGAACTGCGCCGATCTGCGCGCATCTCTCGTGCCGACCGTCCGGCGCAACTCAGCATGTCCGCTTCGACACTCTGTATCGCTGAGGATCTCAATCACCGCCTGGTCTCACGTGAGAAGGTTCCGTCTGGAGAATGCATTAATTGAGGACCTGACCGCTGCCATTTCCACAAACGTGCAAAAGTTCCAATGAAACAGCCATCACAACAGCCATTCGATAAAAATAAAAACGGCAGCCAATTTGGCTGCCTCGCATCTTGTTGATTTTATTTTGTTATTGGCTCCTCAGGTAGGACTCNNTACAACCCTTCGGTTAACAGCCCAATGATCTTCGATTGCTGCCATTGTGTCCGAAAACCCAACCAAAAATGAAAGGGCTGTCCCGCCACGTTCAGCCCTCCGCCCATTATGCTTTTTGGTGTCAATTTGGTGTCAAANNGATCCCGACCAGGTCCACCAATCAACTCAGCAATTGAGCGAATCGGCAAAAAAAACGCGATACGCTTTCGATACGTTGGTTCTCACGCGGCATTTTCCCCAGCGTTTTCTGCGGCCTTCCGGGAACAATCCATCAGAACATCCACTACGCGGCTTTGGGCCTCGCGCTTGGCGGGAGTCAGAGCCTTTGTGTAGACGTTCATGATTGTGGTGATATTGGCATGGCGCATGAGTTCCTGCACCACTTTGATGTCCTCGCCCTTCGCCTTGAGGACCGTTGAGTACGTGTGACGGAAGGTACGTGTTTGATAAGGCNNGCAGGTGCCATTACGCGAAAAAGGGAGATCGGCGCCGGCGATGAAGTTGATCCGTCGCGAGCCAAATGGCGTCCCGGTTTCGGAGATCACTCGCCTGTATGCCGAATAAAGGTATGGCAGCGCTGAAGTGGCCTGGGTGCAGCGGGCTCTCCGCGTTGCCGTATTGCCTGAAAGTTGGAAGGAGTACTTCGGCGAGCGGCTGGGGCGGATTCCGGCTTCAGAGTGAAGTCGAGATCGCGAGCAAGTCTTCTGTCTTGCGGGATGGGCCCTCTTGTATTCCGGACTCGCGCTGGTGCCTGCTTTCGGTATTGAGTCACCGCACTTCGTCTTCGGTTGGAGTCCGCGCTATCTCTCCCGCATCGCCGGCTCTACGGATCGAACGCAGTCGCTTCCGAC
>PLKY01000123.1:1339-40196 GCA_003140785.1 Acidobacteriaceae bacterium
TCGGCCGATGACTGGGACGCGCAGATGTTGTTCTTCCTGCATCGTGGTTATCGCGTGATTGCGCATGACCGGCGCGGCCATGGACGCTCGACCCAGACGGCCGATGGGCACGATATGGACCATTACGCCGATGACCTGGCCGCTCTTACGGCGCATCTCGACCTGAAAAACGCCATCCATGTAGGTCACTCGACCGGCGGGGGCGAGGTGACGCGCTATCTGGGCAGGCATGGCGAAAGCCGAGTGGCCAAGGCAGCGCTGATCAGCGCGGTGCCGCCGCTGATGTTGAAGACGGCGGCCAACCCGCTGGGTCTGCCGAAGGAAGTGTTTGATGATCTACAGGCGCAACTCGCGGCCAGTCGTTCGCAATTCTATCGCGACCTGCCCGTCGGACCTTTCTATGGATACAACCGGCCGGGCGCGAAATCCTCGGAGGCCGTCATCCAAAATTGGTGGCGCCAGGGCATGATGGGAGGCGCCAAGGCGCATTATGACGGCATTGTGGCTTTTTCCCAGACCGATTTCACTGAGGATCTGAAAAAGATCACGGTTCCGGTGCTGGTGATGCATAGCGAAGACGACCAGATCGTTCCCTATGTCGCCTCCGGGCCGTTGTCCGCGAAGTTGCTGAAGAACGGAACCCTGAAAACCTACAAGGACTTCCCGCACGGCATGCCCACAACGCAGGCAGCAACGATCAATGCCGACCTGTTGGCGTTCCTCAAGGGCTAAGGATAACCATGGTGCGGTGGGCGACGAGGTGCCCACATTCCCATTTGCGCGGCTTGCGGCCGGTTTCCGATGCGAATGGAAGCCATTGAAGGGAACCGAGAACTTCGCGGCGGCACGCATACTTTGCCGTCAACTTCCAGTCATGTAAGACCTGGATTGTGTCCCTGCCTCAGATCCCACAGGGCGGCAACGAGCAAGTCGATTTCTTCGCACGTGTTGTAGAGCGCCAGCGTCGCGCGCAACGTGCTCTCCACTCCGAAGCGGCACAGAATCGGCTGGGCGCAATGATGGCCGCCACGCACGGCGATTCCCTTGCGGTTCAGATAGTCGCCGATCTCTTCGGTGCGAAACCCATCCATGATGAAAGAAAGGACGCCTGCCTTTTCCTTGGCTGTGCCGATGATGTGCAGTCCCGGAATGCGCTGAAGCGCCCCAGTAGCATACGTCAACAGCATGTGCTCGTGGCGCGAGACATTCGCGATGCCGACGCGATCCAGATAATCGATTGCCGCACCGAGGCCAACCGCATCGGCGATATTTCCCGTCCCGGCTTCAAATTGCTGCGGAGGCGGCTGGTACAGCGTCTTCTCAAAGGTGACATCCTGGATCATGTTGCCGCCGCCTTGCCACGGAGGCATGTTATCCAGCACTTCGGACTTGCCAAAGACGACGCCGATGCCAGTTGGCGCAAATACCTTGTGTCCCGAAAAGACATAGAAGTCGCAGTTGATGGCCTGCACGTCGACGCGCATGTGCGACACAGCTTGCGCGCCATCCACTAACACGCGCGCACCATGACGGTGAGCGGCCTCGACCATCGCATTCACCGGCACGATGGTTCCCAGTGCATTCGAAACATGCGCAATCGAGACGAGACGTGTCTTCGGCCCCAGCAGCTTTTCGTACTCATCGAGCAGCACCTGGCCGGAATCGTCGACTGGCGCAACACGAAGCCGCGCACCCGTCTCCGCACAGAGCATTTGCCATGGAACGATGTTGGCATGATGTTCCAACCAGGTGATCACGATCTCGTCGTCTTTTTGAATATTGCGTCGTCCCCAACTGGTGCCGCCTGCACCTGCTTCACTCGGCGGGGTTCAGCACCACGAATCCGCCCGAGTGGCTGATATAGATTCTCCGAAAAATTGCCCCGGGCAGTAAGCCAGCAGCATCGAAAGCAACTGCACGCCGGGACTGAACCACATCCATATGTCGGACCATCGTTGTGCCATTCTTTATGGTGACGTTGGGATAGACGGTAGTGCCATTCGCACCGCTGCTGGTCGCCATTGATCCACCCCAGGGCTGAGATGAAAGAGAGTCATGGTTGGCCGGGAATAACTCCGGTATCTTGGCGCCGGTATCCAACTGGAGCTGCACCCTGGTTCCACTTACTTCGATAAACTCGGCAGGGATCAGCAGACGGTTGGTCGTGGGCGAACCGTGATATTGGCCGATCGTCTCGAATCGACATCGCCCCCGGCGGGAGGTGTGTCTCCGAAGCGCAACCAGTGCTGCTTGTAGTCGATGAGAATGTCGAATTTGGAGAGGAAATCTTCGCCCAGGACACCGCGAATACCTGGGGCTAACATTTTCTGCCGCGTCAGCTTATCCACGGCTGCCCCCACGCTAGCTAACGAAGCCTCGCCTACCCGCACATCTTCCAACCGCACCAGTTCGTCCCACCGCACATGCAAGACCCCGGTGAGCGAAACCTCACCGATGACCGGAGCCTGCAATCGTTGAGAGCCTCGGGTGCCTGTCAGAGACAACTGCGTTCTTCCCCGGCGCGGTGACGGTTCATTCGGCGAGGATTCAGCTTTGAGCGAGTTACTTCTTTAGAGCTGCCAGAATCGTTTTCTGATTTGAAAGGATCTCTTTCTGATTCGCGAGAATCTCGCCGAGAGAGCCTTGGTTCTTCTTGATGACTGCCTGGTTGGCAAGGATCGACTTCTGGTTTTTCAGAATGGACGCCTGATGGCTGAGGATCTTTTTCTGATTCGCGACAACTTGCTGGTCTGACATAAGTCTTACCTCTTCCTTCAACACTATTGGTCACCAACGAACGGCGCTTCCGTCGAGTAGTCCAATGATACCGCTACCCTAATTGTGCGTTGCTTCGTCATTCAGCACTTCGCCGCTAACGGGGAAGAGCGATTTGCGCTGTCGCCATCTCGGTGACTTCGGAGTAACCGTGCTCAACAATCTCGCCTGCTCGTGCGCGATAGATATCCGGATCCAGCGGCGCCCAGGTGCCCAGGCCGTCCACGTAGCGGTTGTACATGCAAAAGGCTGCTGCAATCAGTACGGTATCGTGAATTTCGATATCTGTAGCACCTTCTTCACGGGCAAAGGCTACGTCATCTTCTTNNACCGTGTCGTGAATCTCGAGATCCGTCGCGCCTTCTCGCCGGGCTGCGGCCACGTCACCTTCCGTCACCAGCTTTCCATCCTGTTGAACTTTACCTGCGATGTTCAGCAGGGCTTTGAGCTTGGGAGAAATCTCTGCGTGGGCCCAATCTGTCTTTACCTTCTGCACCAGCGCTTCATCGTGATTCAACTGTGCCGCTGCAACTGCGCCATGGATCGTTTGGCAGAAGTAGCAGTCGTTGCGCCACGAAACGTGCGTGGCGATGAGCTCTCGTTCGCCCCGTGAGAGCGTGCTCTCGCCGCGCAGGAGGATATTCACCAGTTCATTCAGGGGCGCAGCCGTTTCCGGTCGAAAGGTCATCGGTCCGACGATCCCTGGAAATTCGCGACCGAGTTGCGGGGCAATTGGCAGCTCAATGTGGGCCATGTTGAAGGCTATTCCTCATTCTTTAACGAGAGACTCGTCGGACAAGGCGCGTCTTCGCCCAGGTTCCGCACTCGGAAGGTACTCGACGACGGTGCTCGACACATCATTCGAAAGATGGAGAGAAATTCCCATCTCGCGATAGATGCGTGCTCCATCGCAATCCAGGATAATCCCGATACTCGTCCAGACTTCCCCTGAACGGAGGTTCGGCTTCCCCATGCATCTGACACGCGGGCAGGAAAGCTCCGCTTCGTGCGCGGCTGAAAACGATATCAGCTATCAGGGCTGGCGTGTGGCCGCGGTCTGTCACATTGGGGTCCTGACGGGCTTCGCGACAGTTTTCATCTATAGCTTCAGCTTCATGGTGAAGCCGCTACAGCACGAATTCGGGTGGAACAACGAACAGATCGCACGCGCATTCAGTCTCGCAGCCATCTCGGTAGCCATCTGCTCTCCATTCATGGGCAGGCTCTTCGACCGCATCGAGCCCCGGAAGCTGGTTGCCGCAATGATGGTGGCTCTTGGCTTGGGACTTGGTTCTCTCGCATATCTCACTCCGCATTTAGCGCAGCTTTACGCGAGTGCGGTTTTCATTGGAATCGCCGGCACAGGAACCTATCAACTCGGCTATGCACGAATTGTCACAGGTTGGTTTGAGCGTCGGCTCGGAGCGGGCCTTTCGATCGTGGTGGCGGGATCGGGCGTGGGCTCGCTGCTGATTCCGCCGCTGGTGCAGTATCTGATTCCGACAATTGGATGGCGACATACCTATCTGGTGCTCGCTGCTTTCCCGCTGCTTGTGGGAGCGCCGCTCACATTCTTGTTCGCTCGTGCGCCGCGGAGCGTGACTCACCGCGAAACCGTGACCCTGAAACCATCAGGCGATACGAGCGGAGTGGCCTGGCCAAGGGCGCTTGCATCCATCAGCTTCTGGCTGTTGGCACTGGGCGTGTGCGCGTTATCGCTAAGCGAGAATGGGGCGCTCGCGCATCTCGCACCGATGTTGAGCGACCATGGATTGACCCCGCGCGATGTTGCTTTCACCGCGTCGCTGTTGGGCGTTTCCAGTGTGGTTGGCCGGTTTATTCTCGGCTGGCTGCTCGATTACCTGCAAGGCTCCTACATCGCCGTTGCCTCGTTGCTTGCTGCCGGTGCAGGCATGCTGCTCCTGTCCCACTCATACACATTCTCGGCTGCCGCGCCGGCCGCATTCATCGCAGGACTTGGTGCTGGATGCGAACTTGACCTGATTCCATACATGCTGCGCCGCTACTTCGGCCTGCGATCCTTCTCGACACTCTATGGACTTGTCTATACCTTCTTCGCCGTGGCCGGCGCCGTTGCGCCGCTGATCGTTGGTCACATCTACGACGCCACGGGTTCGTACACCGGCATTCTCAACATCTTCTGCGCGGCTACCTTGATTGGCGCGTTCGCAATGTTTGCGCTGCCGGCTTATCGCTATGTCGCGCGAGCAACTGTGCCTGAAGAGCTGGCGACAGAGGCCGGTTCAGATTCTTTCCTGACTCAAGCGAAAGGAGTCGCACTTGAAAACAATTGAGCAAGCTCCGACCTGACTTCCAGAGATAGAAGCGAATCCAAAGCCGAGCCCATACGCCGACCTCATCCGAGCGGCCAAATCAACGGGACGCGAGCACTGGCAGATCTGGCATCTTTTCGCATTCCGGCCGGAAGTTACGTCGCATCTCGCGAGTTTCACTGAGGGAGTGATGCGCAGTCCCGCACCCATCAGCGGCGGTTTACGCGAATTGATTGCCACTTACACTTCGTGGACAAACCGGTGCGAATTCTGCTGGCGTTCGCACGCCGCGATAGCCGCCGAGATGCTAGGGAGCGAGAAATTGGTGCGCGACGTTCTCGACGACCTGGAATCTTCAACGCTGCCGGAACCTGAAAAAGCGCTGATGCGATTCGCCGCGAAGATGACGCGCGAATTGCCGGAGATGCGCGAGGAAGACATCGCCGAGCTGCACCAGCTCGGCTGGAGCGACGAAGCAATCTACTACACAATCATGGTCGTCGCACTCTTCAACTTCTACAACCGATGGGTAACTACCTCCGGCGTTCATCCGGTGTCGGACGAAGTACATCGCATGCACGGCAAGCGCCTGGCGCTTAGCGGCTACGAGCCGAAAAACCGGTTGGCAGGCATCAATGCGTCCGGCGCGGGCTTCTAGAGCTGTCTCTGCGCCGGAAATTCTCGATCAAAAAAACTGAAGGTTGACAAGAAAAACTATCGGGCGATTCCGAAGACGAATTTCGAACCCAATCTGTGAGAGCCGAATATGACCAGAAAGCTGCTGTACGCTGTTTCTCTCTTTCTTCTGAGCATTGCTGTTGTTTCCGCGCAGCAACTAGCGACTCTGAACCTCACCGTTACCGATCCCTCCGGCAGCGTTGTGCATGGAGCAAATGTCTCCGTCAGCAACCCTGACCTTGGGATCGCGCGCAGCCAGGTAACTGACCGAGCCGGCCTGGCGGTGCTGACGTCACTCACGGCGGGCGACTATCGCCTCACTGTAAACAGGGAAGGTTTCCGCGCCTGGGATCGACAGCTCACGCTTACAGTGGGCCAGACTGCCTCGGTGCCGGTTCGCCTCGGCATCGCTTCGGTGCAACAGAGCGTGACCGTCTCCAGCACACTTGGGGACGGCATCGACGCAGATAAGACCGAATCGAGCCAGGTGATTCCTCCGAGTCAGATCTCGGATCTTCCCATTGCCGGGAGAGACTTCATCGATCTTGTGCTGCTCACGCCCACTGCCAACGTGGGCCGCAGCACTGCCACCGGAGCGCAGTCGCCGTTTCAGGAGACTGTACTCCAGCTCAGCTTCGGTGGGTTGCGGGAAACACACAGCTCCTCGTTCGGGCTGGATGGCGCCGATTATTCGGTGAGTTTATCGGGCGTACAGCATGTCAGTCCGTCTCTCGACTGGGTCGAGGAATTTCGCGTTGTGGATGGACCCTATACCGCGGACAACGGACGCAATCTCGGTTCCGTGGTCAACACAATCACCAAGTCCGGAACCAACAGCCTGCACGGATCCGCATATGAGTATTTCCGCAACGACGCGCTCGACGCCGACAATGCCCTCTCCGCGCCGGGACTGCATACTTTGCGGGCCAACCAATTCGGCGCCGAGGCCGGTGGTCCCATCCGCCGGTCGAAGACCTTCTACTTCACTGGATATGAAGGCCAGCGTCGCGCAGAATCCCCTATCTACTCGAGCTTCATCCTTGGCTGCATCGATACTCCGAACTGCATGGGCCCCGGAACGCCCAGCATTAATCAGGTCAAGGAGCAGTTCGGGCTGCAGCCGGAGCAATTGAATTCAGCGCTTGAAACCGACGACTACGACAAGGCCATCGGAAAACTTACGCACAATCTCAGCGACCGCAGCATTCTGAATGTCAGTTATCTCTTCACCAACGATCGCAAAGGCGACATTCCCACTGCAGCGCCCGGACAGGGCCTTCCTTCGACGTATCGTGACAATCCGGTTCGCGACCAGACGGTTTATGGAAACTTTCTGCACCTCTTCGGCCCGCACTGGACCTCGGAAAGTGTCCTTTCCTTTGGCGACCGTGTCTTTCACATGACGCCGAAAGGCGCAGGCTACGAGCCCACGCTCGATGTTTCAGACACGCTGGTCTCGGGCGGATTCACCGGCAGCGTTTCCTATTACAGCGAGCCGCACTTCGAGTTTCAGCAGAACCTCACCTGGGTCCATGGAGCACACTCCATTAAGATCGGCGGCGGGTTTGAGCCGATCTGGATCGCGGCTGACACCACATTCTTCAGTCCTGGCGGCGCCATCTTCACCCCGCAGAGCTTCTTTGGAGCCGGCGAGTTCGCAGGTCCCCCGTTCGGCCCCGGCACTCCTGTGCAGTTCCTCTTTCTTGAGCCGAGTTCGTATTTTGGCCAGCAAATCCCGGCCCGCCCATTGCCTTTTGCAGGGTCGCTCTATGCCGGCTCTGCTGCGCAGGACTTTGTGAATGCAACCAAGTTGCACTTCTGGCATCGCCAAGTGAACTTCTACGGGCAGGATGAGTGGAAGGCGACACAAAAGCTCACGGTCACGGCAGGGCTTCGCTACGACTTCGACCTGTTTCCCTCCGCGTCTGACGTGCGCGTGACCGGGCCCATGAATCCCACCAACTTCACAAACGTTCAGCCTAGAGTAGGCTTCGCTTATTCGTTGCGCGGTGGCAAGCAGGTCGTTCGCGCAGGGTTTGGTCTCTTCACAGGACCGTGGGATTACAGCGATCTGATGGTGGGCTGGCAAGGCGCATCAGCCTTCACCTCGATGAACAATCCGCTCGTGCCCGACTTCAACACCGCCAACGGCGTTGTGGGGCTTGGACCGTCGGGAGTCGTTGGCGTCTCGGGCCCATTTCTCGCTTCACAGGCATTTCGAAGCTTTGCGACCAATGGCACATATCCGTCGCCTGAAATTCTCCAGCAATTCCCACTGGGATACATTCAGCGCAAATTCCCGAATCCCTACTCGGAGCAGGCAAGTCTCGAAGTGGAAAGCCAGCTTGGCGGCGGATGGATCCTGACGACCGGCTACCAGTATCTTCATGCGCTCGACCTGCCCGTGTACTTCAGCGTCAACGGACTGCCGAACGGGACGCTGCCCGATGGGCGTCAGTCATTCGCGCCCGCAGATCCGCGTTTCGGCTTCGCACTGATTGCGACACCCTCTGGATTCTCGATCTACAACGGCGGCATCGTCAGCGTGCGGAAAAGCTTNNTTTGCGAGCCATTACAGCGTCCTTGCGAATTACACCTATTCGAAATCGATTGACATCGCGACCGATGTGCAGCTGACTGACACGCCGCAGAATTACCTTGACCCTTCGGCAGACCGTTCCGTGGGAGACAACGACATCCGCCATCGCGCCACGCTGTCGTTCGTTGCGGAGAGCCCTGAAAGCTGGCCGCAGGCTCTGCGCAATCTGAGGCTCTCGATGTTGAACACGCTGCAGAGCCCGCGCTACTACTCCATCCTGGCCGGTTTCAATGTGCTCGGCGATGGCTTCCCATTCTCCGATCGAACCGGAACCGTGGGACGCAACTCGTATCGCGGCGTATCGAACTATGACAGCGACATGCGCCTGCAGCGGGTGTTTCATCCTGCTGAACATCTCTCGATCGAGTCTGCCATTGAGGGTTTCAATCTGTTCAATCACCGCAATGTGCAGAGCATCGACCAGGTGTATGGAACTCCGGACTTTCTCGGCCCCATTCCCCATCAGTTCGGCGATGGAATTGGGAGCCCCGCCAATCCCACGTTTGCTACTCCCAATTTCACAGGCCCGGCCCGTCAGCTTCAGGCGTCGGTGCGAATGAGATTCTAGATTGGAGCGCGTGGCAAATATTGTCGCCATGATCATTCAAGGATGACAGTCTGGTGGGATTCCCACGAGTTGATCGGAGCGCGCGACGACAACAAGTTAGGCATGGAATTCGCCAGTGCATTTGGGAGAAGTCAGTACCGTGTAGACGCAGAACATTGCAAGGCTAACCGGCAAAACAAGTAAAATCAAGACACTCATCAGCGATGAAATAACGCGCATATACGGCACCAGCTGAAATATAGCGGGCGGTAAGACTCCCAGGGCGAGCAATGACAACCATCGACAGATTCCCGCGCTTGTGCGCGACCCGTTCCGAAAGACATCTCGATCGAGGAGAAGCATCGATAATGGCAGTACGCCGTTGTAAAGCGTCGCAAGAATATCGGCGCAGGAAAAAATCGCCCCGATATGCGAGCCACCGCCCTTGTTCGTCATATGTAACGCGTGCGTGCGAATGCGTTTGGCCAGTGCTTGGGTGCCGCTCATCATCTGTTCGCTCATAGCTTGTGCCCGAAAAAGGACCGGATTGAATCCGAAACATAATGTACGTCTCCGTCATCAAGCGACATATTCATCGGGAGCATCAACATGCGCGTGAACAGACGGTCTGTGTAAGGCAGGTTTTGTGTGAACCCAAGAGCTTTCAAGTGATGGATCGCTTGCCCGCCCCATTGGATAAGTGTTCCGATACCGCATTTCTGCAGATGCTCTTTCAGCGCATCGCGGCGTTTTGCTTCAATCTCGTAGTTTTGATAGATATCGAAATGGTCGGGGTCGGCATCCGGAGCAGGCGGCAGCACTACCTCAGCGACATCCTTGAGAGACTCTGTATAGAGCGAAGCCAATTGGCGGCGTCTGCACATAACACGGTCATACTGTTTGAGTTGAAAAAGCAGCATCGCTGCGTGCATGTTATCCAACCGTGAATTAAATCCCCAACGCACGACCTCGCCGGCCATGTTACGTCCGAAGTTGCAAAGTTCAAACGCGCGTGCATAGACGTTTGCATCATCGGTAACGACTGCACCGCCGTCTCCCAGGCAACCGAGCACTTTGGCGGGATAGAAGCTGATCGCAGCCGCCACTCCAAAGCTGCCTGCGCAACGCCCTTTGTAGCGCGATCCCAATGCCTGGGCTGCATCTTCGACGATGAGCAAACTGTGCTTCGCTGCGATTCTTCCGAGCGCATCCATTTCGCACGTGCGGCCGTTGAGTTGTGTGGGCATGATCGCTCGGGTTCGCGACGTTACAGCAGCTTCCGCGGCAGCGGGATCGATCAGATGGTCCGGACCGCATTCCACGGGAACCGGAGTTGCTCCGGCGAAGTGCACCGCGACCGCGGTAGCCAACATTGTGTGCGAACTAAGGATGACCTCGTCGTTTGGCCTAATGCCGGCGGCCAGAAGCGCCACCTCCAATCCGTCTGTAGCATTGCCGACTCCAAGTGCGTGGGACACTCCCAGAAAAGCTGCGAGACTCTTCTCGAAATCATAGAGATCCTGTTGTTTGATGAAGGCCCCCCGGCGACCCACATCGGAAAAAACTGCCTGAAACTCACGCTCTTGCGCGGTGAACAACGCCGGATAGCTAAAGAATGGAATTCTATGCATGAGCAATAACCTCATATCTCGTTTCTTAAAAAGGTGCGAGAGCAATGTCGGAATTCAAGTCCTTGACGGAACTCACGAGCTTAAAAAACCTTGTAGAAAGCGACGAATCGCTTCAAGTGCGGACGCCGTACATGCTTGGTGAAGTTTCCCAGTTTAATCTGCGTCATGTCCGCTCTTTTGTCGAAAATCAGTGCCGTATCTAAGCGTCCCTTCTTGGGAGTAGGCCGATCGCTTCTGCCAGTCTTCGCTAACTCATCAGAGACAAGAAAAGCGCAGCATCGAAGGGATCGGTTAAGCGTGTGAGCGGCTGACGAGTTCGATTTGCGCGGTTTCCCTGCAACAGGTTCAATCAGCGAGCTTGAAGATCCGAATCTGTACCAGCTTCGCAATCGTGAGGTTTTTGAGACCGCGAGCTTCCATGCGCCGGATGAAATCCGGAGTAATCTTGAAGATGCGAATCTGAACCAGTTCATCGAAGGTAGGCTGATACCCGAGCGAGCGAATCTCGCGCACCTCCGCGGGATCGACACCCTGCACCCGCATCGCGATCAACTGGTCGGCCGAGGGAAGATCGTAGCCCAGCGCCGTAATGCTGTGGACATACGCAGGATCCGCCTTGAAGATGCGCAGCGGTATGAGGTTATCGACGGTGATACCCTGTATTCCGATCTCCCGCAGCGACTGTGCCCATTGGCTCTCGACATTGACCAACGCATAGGTTTGCAGCTTCTCTGAATCGAGGCCGGAGAATCCCATCTGCTCCATGCGCGCGGCAAACGGGGCATCCGGCACAAAGAGCGATTTGCCGCGAGAGTGCCATTGTGCACCGTGCCGGAGCATGTCAATGTGCCCGCCTCCGCTGCAAGCGTTGCAGTGAGTTCCGCTCCGTTGTGCACCAGGTCCGCGGGCGTAATTCCTTTGAACCTGTCGATCGATTCTTCGCTATAGTTTGACCCGCAATGCGAATGCTCGCTCTCGCAATCCCCACTGTCGATGTGGAGACGGAATTTACCCTGCTGCTCGCTGGCACTGATCGCGCATGCCGCATGCACAGGTTCGAGCGCTGCGGATTGAAGCGCCGTGATCGCCGAAGCCATAAGGACGAGGGGAACATGAAGTCGATGCGTGTTCATCGGAATCTCCCGTTGCTGAATGCCTGGAAAGAGGCGTAGTTTTACCGTCGCCGCAACCCGGGTGCACTAACCGAGGGCAAGCACCTTCATTACGACAAGAGAAAATGAATTCTTAATTGACCTATTGCTTCACAGATTCGTCGTCGAGCAAACCGGTGATCCGCAGCTGTACCAGTTTTTCGAGCGATAGATGAGTGAACCCATGCTTCTTTGCAGACTCGATAAACGACGCATCGATGCGGAAGATGCGGGTCTTAATCACGTCTTCCACCGACGCGCCAGGATACTCGCGGGCGATCTGCTGCGCGTATTCTGGCGTAACGCCCTGGACCCGAAGCGCTACCAGTTGCTGCGAGGTAAGGTCAGAGAAACCCGCGCCCTTCATGCCGGCAACAAACTCCGGCGTCACTTCGAAAATGCGAAACGAAATTGCATCCTGGAAGCTTTTCAGTTGAAACCCTTGCAGTTTGAGGCCGCTGATGTAGTCAGGTGTGACACCGTGAATCTTGCATGCGATGAGTTCGTCGGCTGAAGGT
Source organism: Acidobacteriaceae bacterium (assembly GCA_003140785.1). Classification (GTDB taxonomy): domain Bacteria; phylum Acidobacteriota; class Terriglobia; order Terriglobales; family Acidobacteriaceae; genus Telmatobacter. The sequence continues at coordinate 13,533 of PLKY01000123.1, forward strand.
TTCCCAAAGCCCGATTGAGCCATCGCCTGCGCGTACTCGGGCGTCACGTCCTGGATCTTCATCGCAATAAATTTGTCGAGATCGACGTCGTAGCCGGCAGCCTTCATGCGGTCGATGTAACTGACCCTAGAGGCTGTGCGGCGTCCAGCTGTTTCTCTTGCGGTTCCGAAGCAGCAGCCTCCAACAGAGCGCCAGGGGAAACGAGGTGCGTCGCCGCGGCCAGAGCGGGTTTGATGACCTTCACCTGTGGCGCGGCACTTACCTGAATAGAGGCAATATGAGTTGACGCCGACAAATGCGCAGGATTCAGGCTTGCGACAACTGGACGTGCCGCCGTCAACGAAACCGCGAGCGCAACGCAGGCGACAACCAGCGAAAAAGGCTGCACAGGCCGCCCGCCAGACCGGGCAACGGGTTCCCCAAGAATGCGGGCAATTCTCAGACGCAAAGTTTGCGAAGTTTGATGTCCATCAAGTGCCATGGCAAGCCTCCAGTGGCGGGCGCGCTGCTCCTCAAGCCGGAAGAGCGCGGTGGCATAGGTTACAGGATTCGGGCAGACTTTCAGCGCGAGATCGTCGCAGCAGAGTTCGCGTTCATGGCGTATGCGATTACCAATCCACCAAACGGCCGGATGAAAGAAGAACAGAGTCTCCACCAATGTCTGTGCGAGATTGCAGAAGAAGTCCGCGCGGCGCACGTGAGCCAGTTCATGCGCCAACACCATTTCAAGCTCGTCGGGACCAAGCAGCGTGATCGCAGAAAGTGGCAGCAGCACCATGGCTCGCAGGGCTCCCACAGTGATGGGCCCAGCGACTGCACTCGAAACCCGCAAGAGCACAGGCCGCCTGAGACCCATCGCCGCGAAGATGCGCCGGAAGCTTTCGCGCACTTGTTCGGGAGCGTCCGCAATGGCAGTGGCACGCAATCTCTGAATCATCCACCAGCCCCCCAAGCTGCGCACGGAGAGCACTACCACGCCGAGCACCCAGAATCCGTCGATCCAGCGCAGCAGATTGGCCTGCGTCGAGCCGGCAACACCTTGGTGCTGAGAGATGAAACCCGGCGCCATGGTGCGCGGCAGCGCAAGCGATGCGTCCTCTATTGTTGAAGCGGCGTTGTGCGGAGCGGGGGACGACGTGGCCCAGCGCATTTGCCATGCGAACGTCCCGACCGCTGCACCAACCATCATCAACATCGCCGCGACCGCGATCAAATAGCGGGTCTGGCTCGTACTGCGAGCAAGCAGAACGGTCGACAAGCGATAGATTCCAGCAATCGCGGCAGCCTGCCAGCAGAAATGAATGAGAGTCCATGCGATGGCGTCGAGTGTGTGGCTCATGGCTGATGTTTTCCTTTTTGGGCAGAATTCGTTTCCACAGGTGAGCGCTTGCTATCGATAAGGACGCGGATGGCATCTAGTTCGTCGGCACTGGCTGGTTCCATCGCGAGAGCATGCAATGCGAGCTGCGCGGCCGACCCGGAAAAAAGACGCACACTCAGGTCCTTGAGAATCTCGCTCTGCGTAACGTCCTGGCTGAGCGCTGCGCGGTAAACGTGAGCGCGGTTGGCCTCATCTCGAACTACCAGCCCTTTCACCGTCATGATCTGCAGCATTTTGAGCACGGTTGTGTACCCGGAAGGGCGTTGAAGATTGAGCGCATCGTAGATTTCACGAACCGTTGCCGGCTCCTTTTCCCACAAGATCCGCAGCAGCTCAAGCTCAGCTTCGGTCGGTCGTGGCAAGGATTTGGAGGACTTCGTCATGATGTTTGTCACTTTATACGAAGTATTTCGTAGATGTCAACGAAAATCTTCGTAGATATTGAAGATTTACCGAGTGCTATCCGGCTTCAGCCTGGAAGCGCGACTCGACATCCACCACGGTCGACGACCCTGCGGCTAATTCTCCAATAAAGATAGAATGAGCAGGTCACCCACTCGCCTGCAAAATCTCGCAGCGATCAATCCCTTTCATGACAGCGCTGACATTCACCTTTGTGGTTCTGGCCATGTCGGCCATAGCCGGCTTTCTCGGAGCACTCACCGGCCTCGGCGGCGGCGTGGTTATCGTGCCGGTGCTGGCGATTGCCTTTGGAGTCGATATCAAATACGCGATCGGAGCCTCGCTGGTCTCGGTCATAGCGACGTCGTCAGGAGCAGCCGCGGCATACGTGCGCGAAGGCTATTCCAATATTCGTGTGGGGATGTTGCTCGAAATTGCGACGACGGTGGGCGCGATCGTCGGCGCCATTCTGGCTGTGCACGTCACCACTCACGTAATCGCGATTGTGTTTGGGTTGGTCCTTCTCCAGGCCGCGTATCAGTCGCTCTTCAAGCCAGACCAGGAAACAGCCTGCCCAACCGAGTCGGACGCCCTCGGCAAGCGCTTGCGGCTCGGCAGCACCTACCCCGTCGATGGAACCCGTCTGGAATATGGAGTGCGGAATGTACCGACCGGCTTCGGACTAATGTTCGGAGCGGGCACTCTTTCAGGGTTGCTGGGCATCGGCTCCGGCGCGCTGAAGGTGATTGCGATGGACCGCGCAATGAAAATCCCATTTAAGGTCTCAACTACAACCAGCAACTTCATGATCGGAGTAACAGCAGCAGCAAGCGCAGGCGTCTACCTGAGCCGCGGTTATATCGATCCGCGCGTCGCAATGCCCGTGATGCTTGGCGTTCTCGCGGGGGCGTTCTTTGGAACAAAAGTTCTGATTCAGGCTCGCGTGCGCACGTTGCGCATTATCTTCGGATGCGTGGTGCTGGCCCTTGGCATTGAAATGATCGTGAACGGCCTCACAGGAAAGGTATAGATCGTTGGACGACCAGCGCCTCGAAACCAACATTGGCAACCTGCTTCGCACCGGAGTCCTGCTTTCCGCCGCCACGGTTTTTGCAGGCGGCGTTCTGTACCTTGCGCGGCACCATGCAGACCGAGTCAGCTATCACCAGTTCTCAGCGGGCGGAGCCATCGTGCAATCCTTCAGGGGAATACTGCAGTCCGCTGCTCACCTTAACAGCGAAGGGTTGATTCAATTCGGTCTTCTGCTCTTGATTGCCACGCCGGTCGCGCGTGTCGCTTTGGCGGTCGTAGGCTTCGCTCTCGAAAGGGACAGACTCTACGCAGTTGTGAGTCTCATTGTCCTGATAATCCTCGTCCTCAGCCTGATGCGCGCGTTGTGAGCAGCTGGCCGAGTCTGCTAGACGAGATTCCCGCCCCTGCCAATATCCATCGAAGGAGAGATCGGATTGCGCTCATCGATATACTCGGCGATGACCCGATCAAGAAGACCCTTTGCTTCCAGGATAAATTCCACCGCATCGCGCCCGGCGCCATACCCCCCGGCGTTCGGCGTCACGTAGTGCGCTTCGGCTTTCACCTGCGCGCGCGCATTCGCCACGGCTATCGCAAAGCCACACTCCCGCATGACAGGAAGATCGATCACATCGTCACCGACGTACGCAATCTCTTCCAGTGTGACCCCCTCTTTTTGCATGATCTCGCGGACGGCCTGCATCTTGAAAGCCTGGCCCATGTAGACAAACTCAAGCTTCAAATCGCGGGAGCGCGTAGCCACCGTCTCACTAATCCGCTTGGTAATCACGCCGCATTTCATCCCGCCCAGCCGCGCCAGCGAAATAGCCGTGCCATCGTGCGCGCTGTAGCCCTTTGCTTCCGTCATGGTCGCGGAATGCGTGCCAAACCCAACGTGATCCTCGTGCTTCGAGAGATGCGCCTGAGTCTCAGGGCTACTCGAAGCAGGGCTGGGCGATGGAACCAGCCATATGGTTCCATCGGTCAGAACGCCATCCACGTCGAATAAGATGATTTTGATGCGGCGGGCACGATCCTGCGCACTCAAGGTCATGTTTCGATTTTAATCGCCGACAGCAGGCGCCCTGATCTTCGGGAATTGGTGCGCGAAAATAGAACCATGGACGAGAATCGGCCACCCGCTCCGGACGACGTGCCCGGGCTCGAACCCGGGGACTATTACATGGAGGGGCCGAATCTCGTCTTCACTGCGGCCTATCACTTGAAGCGCGGATACTGCTGCGGCTCAGGCTGCCGTCATTGTCCGTACGGCGATCCGAAGACCGACAAAATCAAATCCGCCGATGCAGGCTAAGCTGTTCTCCGATTGCTGTAAAGCGAAGACACATCCGCTAACTGGCTTTTTTCATCAACCGGGGTCCCCGCGGACGAGTCCTTGTCCGTGGGGTGGAAGAAAAAGCCACCTTGCTCGACGCTCAAAATGGTACATACAAATTGGAGAACCGCTCTAGGTCAGCGCCAGCACGCGCTCCCTGGGTAGGATCACATGCTGCGGAATACGCAGATGGGCAGGCTCCTCTAGAATCACCAACACCATTTTGGCAATCTCTTCCGGCTCCAGCGGCTCTTCCATCCCCATCAGCATCGCGGGCGGCACTTCCCAGCGGTCCTGGTAGCCAGTCCGCACTAGCCCTGGCTCAATGCTGGAGATGCGCACCTCGGACTTGCTTAGTTCCATCCTCAAAGCCTCTGAGAATGCTTCTATCGCAAACTTGGTTGCCGCATACGCACCCACCGTAGGCCGCACTTTTCTGCCGAGAATGCTCGATGTGTTGAAGAGATGCCCTTGCCCCTGCTTCACAAAGTGCTTCAGGAAGGTATACCCCATGCGATACGCGCCTTCCACGTTCACCCGGACCATGTTGCAAATGCGCTCGATATCAACCGTCTCCACCATCCCGGCTTCAATCAAGCCGCTGTTGTTGAAGCACACATCGCAGCGGCCGAAATTATTGAGCGCCGCGGCCAGCAGCGTCTCAGGAATCGACTCGACGCGCAGGTTCCCGGCAACAACCACGCAAGGTCCATCGAGCTCCGACGCGACTGCGTTGAGCCTCTCGCTTGAGGGAGCACTCAGCACAAGCAGGTATCCGGCCCTGGACAGCGACTTGGCGATTGCCGTGCCAATTCCGCCTGTTGCGCCTGTAATGACGGCGACTTTACTGGTGTTTTGTTTGCCCATTCTGACCTCGCTATCCCCGCATCATACGCGGGAATCGATCCGAAACTGCGGACCAGGATCGCAGAAGTCTACTTCTTGATACCCGTGCCGTCTCGCGAGTTATCGAGCGAAGAAATGGAGAACCTAGTGCGAGGATGGGGCAGCAGCCGGAATGGCCGCTGGAACAGAGAGCGCAGCTTCCCGCACCAGCACCGCGAATCGCGGAAACGCAAAGCTTCCGCCCGCATCGTCCACCACGTTTAACTGGCACACATAAGGACCCGGCTTCAAGCCATTCAGCGGCACATCCAGCTCCATCGATACCGCGTCTCGCCCATCTACATTCGTCGCCTTCGCCTGCACCAGCGGCGTCTCGTACACCTTCACCGATCCCTGGATCAGTTCGAGGCTGCTCAACAGATTGATGCCCGCCTTGGTCCCCTTGGGCTGGTTCTCCGCAGGTTTCGCGCGCGTCGGATCATAGACCTCATAGAGCAAATAGAGATGCTGATCCTGGCGAAACACATGGCTGATATTGGGAACATATTCCTCGCCCTCGCGCACCAACGGCGTGTTTTGCTTGCTAGGCTGGCGCAACGACGCCAGCACAATCGAGCTCATCTTCAGGGGCGTCTTCTTCATGTCGGGCAGCGTGATGTCCGCTTCAAATGAGCCCATACGTCCCGTCTGATTTTCTCGCACCACAAACTTCAGGTGATACTTGCCCGGCGGCAGGTTGAAACTCGTCGTGTACTCGATATTGCGCTGCCGCGCCTGGAGCGATGGATCGAGATTCAGCTTTACCGTCTGCCGCGCGCTGCCAATGGTCCGCTTGACCTCGTCAATCACTTCGCCAATGATGTCGAGCGTCGCCTTGTCCTTGTCGCCGCCCTTTACAAACGGGATCTGCGACCCAGGAACGATGATCGACACGGGCACGTAGAAGCGATTCTCGTCGAGCCGGAAATACAGCGCGTCGAGATACATTGCCATGTCGGTCGCGGGCAGGTCGCTGGCTAACTGCTCATCGAGCTCGCGCTCCCGGTCCTCGTGGCCCGAGTGTTTGAAGTCCGCCGGCGCATAGTAGCCCGGCCGATACTCGAGCTTGATCCCCGGCCGGTTGATCTTGATTGTCAGCTTGCGATACTTGCCATCGCGCGCGGGGTTCGTTGAGTGAAAGCCAACGGCGTAGTAGGCCGAGGTGTCGCGCTGAACCTGCGCAAACGCGGGCGCAAAATCGTTCGAATCAAAAAACGCCTTGCCGCCCGTGTCTGAACTCAACGTAGCCATCACCTCTTGCGAGGCGAAGTTGGAATTCATATTGTTCAGCAGCGCGCCGCCGTTGTACGCACCCGATCCGCGAAGACTCCCCGTCGAAGCATCGCCGGTCGACGTAATCACCTGCAGCCCGCGCGTGTCCACGCTGTAGATCGCAAGATTGGCGCGAACCGCGGCGTTGATTGCAGCCCGCAACGAAGCCTGGTTCTCGATGCCGTCCCGCGAAATACCTCCGGAAAAATACAGCAGCGACTTCTTCTCCGTGATTCTCTCCAGCGATTTTGAAACGGCGCGCAATGCAAACAGTTCTCGGTCCGTGTTGATGTCGTTGTACTCGCTCTCGTCGGGCGTGTAACCCGTGGTATCCTCCACCTGGTTTGAGTTTGAGGTCGCGCCCTGGGCAAATCCCTGCCCCTCGGTTCCGTTGTAAACTCCCACCTCGTTAATCAGCGCATTCTTGTCGGCAGTAAAATCCTGGTCGACCGTCAACGTGTCGCCCAGAGACACCAAGGCCACCAGGTCGGCAGGCTGCATCTTTGTTCGCAGGAATGCCTGCGCCGCTTCGACACTGCGGTCCAGATCCTCTGGCTGCATCGACGTCAAATCGAAAAACATCACAATGAGTCGGTGATTGCGCAAATCCTCGGGCTTTGCAACCACAACGGCCTTACTCCCACTGCCCGTGGGGCTGGCTGCCAGTCCGTTGATGGTCGCCTCGTTCAATGGCTTAGCCATCTCGACACTTTGGTAGTCGAAGGTCGTAATCTGCTGCGGCTTCCCGTTTTCGTAAACCGTGAAATCGCTCTGCTTCAGTCCGTGCACAAACTCGCCGGTTTTAGCATCCCGCGCCACCACGTTCGTCAGCACCAGTTCGGCGTTTGTCTTCAGAACAAACCCGCCCTCCTGCGTCGTCGAAACCTGTGCGTACGCCGGCTGCGGAGAATTCTGCGCGATCGCAGGCAGCGAGCTCGGCGTCATTATCGCCAGAGCCGCCAGCACCGCAAACGACTTTTGCATCCGATCAAACATTCGTTCCTTCACTCGCTAACTCGCCGGCTCTCTGTTTCTTTGCTTCTCTGCTTCTCTGTTTCACTAACTCGCTGTCTTACTAACTCATTTCTTGATCTAAAACCTGAATCTCGCCATAAACTGGAACGACCGCGTCAATCCGACCGATGTCACCTGTCCAAATGTCGGCGACGCCACATTCGTGTCCACACCCGCATACTGTACGGTGTTGAACGCATTATTCATCGTTGCTCGAATCTCCATGCTGCGCGTGTCCCCGAGGTTCATTGTCTTTGAAAGCGCCATGTTGTTGGTAATGGTCCCCGGCCCGGCAATCGAGTTGCGCGCCGCACTTCCGAACACATCGCATGGGTATGCACTATTGGCGACTGGCTCGGAATAGGCCGCCGTGTTGAACCATTGTTTCAGCGACCCGCCCCCGGTGTTGACTCGAACTGCAGGATTCACATTCGGACGAAGCGTGCCGGCGGTACCGCACCCGACGCTCGACACCTCGGCGGCATAGTAAGGACTAAGTGGCGTACCAGTAGCAAACGTATAACTCCCCGAAACGGAGAATCCTTCGAGAATGTGCGACGCCGTCCCGCTCGTAAACCAGAATTTGTCCTGGCCAAATGGCAGCTCGTACAAATAAGTCCCGCTCACTTTGTGCCGTTGATCGAGGCTGCTGTTTCCCTCTTCGGCGTTCAGGTTCTGCCAGTTCTGCGCGTCCACACTTGAGCTCGTGCCTTCTGAGCTGGAGTTATCAATCAAGTGCGAGTATTGATAATTCGCTCCGACAGCGAAGCCCTTGGTGAGCCTCTTATTAACCCTCACTGTTCCTGCGGTGAACTTCGAAAATGCAAGAGCCTGGTCGTAATCGAAAACCAGGTTCGTCGGATTCGTGTTCGGGCTGCTCGCCGTCGCACGCGGCGCACTCGTTATAGCGAGATGATTTCCCTTCGATCCGTTGTAGCCGATGTTCATTACAATGCCCCACGGCAGCGTCTTCTGCACATCAAGGTTCCATGTCTCTACGTAAGGCAAAAAATAGTGCGGATCGAGAGCGTAATTTCCATTGATGTCCGGCGCAGGAAATCCTTCCGCCAAACTCAGGCACGTATTGGGTACGGTCCGCGCACATGCCGACGTGGGTTGGCCGCTCGCCGTCGCTTCCTGGTTGGTCTGTTCATTGGCAAAGGGCGGCTGATGTGCCATCGTCGTCGCAAAGCTCGCATACTGGCCCACCGTGTAATTCATCCCGAAGCCCGCGCGAAGAACCGTCTGCTTCGGCAAGCGCAGCGCCAGTCCAATCCGCGGCGCAAACGCCGTGCGAAATGGAAATACCAGCGAATCTGGCAACTTGCCGCTAAACGCGCCGCTTCCACCAGCCTGCACTTCCGCTGTTCCCGTGAAGCCTTCGGAGGGATTGGTATCGACATCGGCCAGATGCCCATATTTCTCCGTATACGGCGCAAAGAATTCGTAACGCATGCCATAGTTCAACGTCAGATTCGGAAGCACGCGCCAGTCATCCATCGCATACGCGTCGAAAACATTGTCGCGCAGATAGCTCTTGTTGATCGCGGAATCGAGCGAGGTCTCCTGCGGGAGCCCAAGCAGAAGGTCCGCCAGCGACGATCCCGTCGCCTGATCTCCGCTCGCATCTTCGGTAAAAAGACCGGAAAACGTAAAAGTCCCAGTGGCGTTTGACCCCGCCAGAAAGTCCCGATGCACCCGGCGATAGTCTCCGCCAAAACGCAGGTTGTGCTTGCCGTGAATCCAACTCAACGTCTCAGAAAGCGTAATGGTCTGGGCCACCGAAAAGCTCGGCTGCTGCTCGCTTAGCCCTTGTATGTTGCTCAACTGCACGCTGGGCAAACCGTAGTTCAGTGAGCTCAGATTCAGCGCAGTATCATCCGGCCCCAGAATGCCGAGTTGCGTTGCAATATCTGTCCCATTCGTGAAAAAGTTGGTCGTCTGGCTATCACTGCGGTTCCAGCCAACGTTCGAAATGCCGGTCAAGCGGTGGTAGCCGATTGTGTATCCGGCCTGCACGGAGTTTGATTGAGAAGAAGTCTTTCCGCCGAGTTCCGGAAAAATGTTTACGTTGTCCTTGGCAGAATGTGACCAGTTGTAGTTGAAGTTGATGCTTTGCCGCAGCCCCTGGTTCGTCTGCAGTCGCCGCCCGGCGCCGCCTAAACCGCCCCGTCCCCCGAGGCCAAATGGAGACGCATTGGAACCGATGCTCCTCATGTAGCGAGCTCCGGCCTGCGTCGTATTCGTCTGCGCCGTCGACAGCAAATGATAGTTCTGCACCGTGCCCGGCAGATTCGGTTCCGGAAAATACTTCAGCAGCGCCGTGGCTTGCGGAGAAATGCGCGTCGACGGAATTACGTTGGCCGCGCCGTTCGACATGAACTGCTGAAACGTAGTCGGGTCATAAATTGGCGGCAAACCGACCGCAGAAAAGTCGCCGCTTTTTTCCGCGTCCGTTGGCACTGTGGCGTACTCATCCAACGGGCTTGAGCTGCGCGTGCCAGAGAGCGTCAGAAACATCGTGTCCTTGTTGCTGGGCTTCGTGAGCCCAGGAATATACGGCGCGCTGATGAATGTGAGGCCGAAGCGGTTCGTCCCCGACGCAGGCTGTTCCTGTGGTTGCCCGCGCAGGCTGAAAGGCTCCGCGTTCAGCGCCGAGTTGCTGCCAATCCAAAAAATCGCGCCGTGCGGCTGACCAGGATTGAAGCCGCGGAAATTTCCGCGCCCGCCGCCGAAGCCACCCCCGCCACCGAACCCTCCGCCTCCACCGAACCCTCCAGGTCCACCAAAACCGCCCCCGCCAAAGCCGCCTGGCCCGCCTCCCCCGCCAAAAAGACCGGCCGCTACTCCGGCAATGTTCCCTTCCTGCCCGGGATTCTGCGCTCGAAAAGTCTCGAGAGCGTCCCGCAGCCGGTCCGTATCAACGCCAGCCAAAGGACTCACTGCACCCGCTTGTCCACTGATCGCGACCGAGTCGGAACTGAAGTCTGAGTTCCCGGCCGCCGACGGCAACGCCGCGCCGCTCGCGCCCGCGCTTCCCGCCTGCATCTCCGTGTCCGACGTCAGCGCATTCATCAGGCTCAGGCTCTGCGCTCCGTTCCCCGCCAGCTGGCGGATCGCCTGCGCCACTTGCGTCGATTGCCCTTCCTGTTGCTGCTCCTGCTGCGCTGCGCGCGAGGCCAGAATCAGCAAGAAGCTCACTGTCTGATCGTGATTCGCAGCATTCAGCACCGCTTCCTGCGCGCCTTGCGCAAAAGCCGCGAACTGCGTGCGAATCACATAGCGTCCATTTTGCGGAATGGTCAGCGACCACGCCCCAGTGATGTCCGATGTCGTGGTGTAGCGCTTGCCGGTGAGCGTGTTCTGCGCCGTCACCGTCACGCCCGGCAGCGGAATGTTTCCGCTCTTCACCACGCCGTGCAGTTTCCCGCCAGTTACAGTTTGATCGGGCACGCCCTGAGAAATGGCTGTCGACGGCGTTTCTTGAGAAGCAGTAGGTGCGCCCGCAGAAGGTGGAGTTTGCGCCGAAGAAATCATTCCAGCAGCAACCAGGCACATCGCGACTGACACCCGCATGGTTGCTCGCAACATGAATTCTCCCAAAGCGCGCTCGTATTGAAACAGACGTTCGCTAGGTCGCGAAGGTTTACGGCACAGACACGTTTCCATCCATCGTAAACTTAGATATGACCGCTCAACAGGCAGAGTCCAGGATAGTTCAGCTGGAGGAACTTTCAGATGACTCTTCATGCGAAGTTCTCGCCGCGGCACGTGAATTGCTACTGGAGTATGGCCGATTTGTCATCGCTCAACCAGGTGCCGCGCGCTTCTGCTTCGGATCGCTCGAGAAAGAAGCGGCACGTCTGCCACTCAGCTATAGCGAACAAGCCGGAGGCTGTTTCATAGCATTCGTCGACAACGCCCCCACAGGCTTCGTCGCTTGGCGAGCCCTTGCGCCGTCTTCGCAGGTGGCGGCCGATGCGTGGGAGTTGAAACGTCTGTGGGTTCGCCCTGGTGGACGCGGTCTCGGTCTCGGGAGAGCGCTTACCCAGGACGTGCTCGATCGCGCCGTCGCCGCCAACCGGAAGGCGATCTACCTCGACACAGCTCCTGCTTCCATGGCCGCAGCTTACCGCCTGTATCTCGACATGGGGTTCATACCCTGCGCTCCCTACAATGACAACCCCGTCGAAGGACTCGCCTACCTGGTGAAGTTCCCCTAGGCTCATCACTAGGCTTGCCCACCGCCGGTGTGCCATCTATTCCGCATCGCTCGAATACCCTTCTTCGGTCATCTTAAAATGCTCCAATTGAGTACCATTTAAGTTGCATGTGCCTTAATTCTTCTTGCAATCCAATGCGACGCATGTTAACTATTGAGCCAATAACTTCCTGGTTGCTACCACAGGAGTAACTCCTTCGGTTCAAAGGCAGGTCCGCTTAATGAAGATTGGCACCACAATTCGTGCGCACAGGCTGCAAAAGGGACTCTCGCAGGGCGATATCGAAAAGAAAACCGGCCTTTTGCGTTGCTATCTGTCTCGCGTTGAAAACGGGCACACGGTCCCTTCGCTCGACACTCTGTCGAAGATTGCCGGGGCTCTCGACCTGCCGATCGCCCAGTTCTTCGCCGACGACCAGGTCGGCCGCCAGCTGAATACGCAACGGCTTACTGACGAGGAACTACGCTTCCTGACCCAGATCCGCCGTTACTCAACGAATTTGAACGAGAGCGACCGCAAGCTCCTTCTCGCCATGGTCAAAAAGTTTGCGGCCACTGCGGTTCGCTAGCGAAAATCGCGATTCACGCCCACGTCATCCACCCGCGTTTCGCCCTCGATCCTGTTCAGCGGCGGTGCTCCGCAAGCTCACGCAATTCCGAACCCGCCATGAGAAANNTCACGCAATTCCGACCCCGCCATCAGAAACGCTCCCACGCCAAACACGTAGCTGGTCTGCGGTTTGTACTTGTCCGGGCCGCCTCCAATGGGCTGAATGCTGCCCAGGCGTCCATCGGCATAGATATGCGACACCAGCCCTGCCCATCCTTTCCGCACCACCGGCAAATATTCGGCACGGTCCAACACTCCATGGTTGATGCCCCATGCAAGCGCGTATACATAAAACGCCGAACCTGAAACCTCGGACAAAGGATATGCACCGCCACCAAGAAGTCCAGGCTGCCACAAACCATCCGCGCCTTGAATCGATTTCAAGCGCTCCGACATCTGTCGAAATTGTTCGACGTACTTCGGCCTGCTTGGATAATCCGCCGGCATCTCCTCGAGCACCTCGGCCAGCCCTGCCATCACCCATCCGTTTCCACGCGACCAGAAAATCTTCTTGCCGTTTGCCTCTCGCTTGTCCAGGAAGCTCGTGTCACGCGAATAGAGATGTTCGCTCGGATCGTAGAGGAGGTTCGATGTGACCCACCACTGGCGATCCATGCGGTCGAGATACGCCCTGTTCTTCGTGATGCCATAGAGCTCAGCCCAAACCGGTGGCGCCATATACAGCGCATCGCACCACCACCACGTTGGCGTCTTCTCGTCATGCCACGGCGGGCACGTCTCCGTACACACTTCGGGCAGCGGCAGCATGCGATCGAACTCCGCCTTTGTCGCCGCCAGCATCATTGCATCGTGATATTGGCGATAGAGCTTGAGATACACGTAGCCAATCGCCTGATCGTCCGCGTGGGTCTTACGCGGACCAAGTTGCCACTCGAATTTCTTCCCCACTTCAAGCAGAGCATCGCGATACTCGTCGTCATGCAGGGAATCCGCAGCCGCGAGGAATCCGCGATAGAGCGCAGCAAACGTCCAATCCTGGTTGAAGTCGTTACGCGACCTCTCCAACTGCCAGTCGCCAACTTTCCGCATCGCTTTGCCGATGGCATCCCGATCCATCGCAGATGACAAATCGGTTGCAAGAGGCCCCGCAACCTCCGGCGTGTCGCCAGCTCCCGGAGATGGATACGCCGGCTCAGGCTTCTGCCCGAACGCCTGCGCGGCAAAAACAAACATCGCAAGCAATGTAATTCTGAAACAACGCACCCGCTTTGGCATCGTATCCCCGGTCTCTGCTCACCGATTTTGCAAACCGCCGCGACATCTCTCGGCAGCCGCATCAGGATACATGCCCGCTCATGCAGCGCGCAGCAACAGCTCGCATCGCCGTCCGCGCGCAGGACACAACAAAAATCGCCGCCCCCGTCGACGACAAGTCTCGGGCCTCAATTTTGCGTTTTCCTAGACGTCGTTGCCCAGTCGGAAAATTGGTTCCACGCCGTGTCCGCCCGCAAGCAAAGCCTGCTCCTCGTGCGCTTCAAGAGGCTTGTAATTCTGCGCAACGTCCATTGCGAGCCGGAAATACTTTTCATCGCCAGGCGGAACCGCGGCCGTGATTGGATGACCCAGCGTCCAGCGCAGGCCCAGCGACGCCTCGTCGGGAAACGATGCCGGCTGATACCAGCACTTCGGCTCAGGATGGTTTTGTTTCTGCTCCGCCGGCCAAACCGTCTTCGCCATGCTCTTCAGCGCCAGGATGCCCATCTGCTTCTCTTGCGCCTTCTTCAGAATCTGAGGCCCGAATCCGGCCTGCGTGAAGAGCACCCAGTTCACCGGAAAAAGAATCGTGTCGAAGTTGTAGCGTTCCATCGCAGCCACGGCAGTCTCTGCCGAATGCACCGAGAAGCCAATGTAGCGAATCTTGCCTTCCTTCTTCGCCGCTTCCATCGTCTCCATCGCACCGCCCGGCCCCAGCACCTTGTCCAACTCGGCCATCTTGGTGAGCGCATGAAACTGGTAAAGGTCCACATGATCTGTTTTCAGCAATCGCAGCGACTCTTCGAGTTGCGCGCGCGAGTCGTCCTTCGAGCGGCCTTCCGTCTTGCAAGCTAAAAAGCAGTTCTTACGATAAGGCGCAAGCGCAGGCCCCAGCCTTTCCTGCGCATTGCCATAGCTCGGCGCAACATCGAAGTAATTGATGCCACGATCAAAAGCTTCGGCAACGATATTTGAAGCCTCGCCCGTGGTCTCATTCGTCACCACGATTCCGCCGAACCCAATGATCGAAAGTTGCTCGCCGGTCTTGCCCAGCGTGCGGCGCGCAATCGGATTGGAAGGCGCTTTCGCGGCGGCGTTCAGTGTGCTTGTCGATGCCACTGCAGCAGCAGTGATGGCAGCTTGCTTGATGAATTCGCGACGCCTCATGGAATCCTCCTTGACCGAAGAGAAGCCTCAAATGGGAGTTGGAGCGAACTTGAATGAACGAGAGCGACGATCACAGACACATTCTGGCACAGGTCCAGCGTGCCGCCGCAACAGTTATGCAGCCAATTTGGCAAGATAAAAACCAAACAACACAAGGATTCCCACGATCATCGCGACAGCGGCGCCGAGTCGCGCCTGGAAGACCGGCCGAGGCGATCCCAGCCGAGGAACCATCGGCATGGCAAACAGCAGCCCGCAACTAAAGCCGCCCAGGTGCGCCATGTTATCGATGCTGATGCCGGTCAGGCGAGAACCTGCGCTGATCGAAAGCCCGAGTACCAAGTTGATCGCGGCAAAGTAGATCACCGAACGGCGCAGCTTCTTCAACTCAAGCGGCGGCACCGGAAGTCGCTGCGATTTCAAAAGCACGATAAGAGCACCGGCAATCCCAAATACCGCGCCTGACGCGCCCGCGCCCACGGGAAAGGCGACGCCGCCCGCATCGCGAATCGGCCAGACCCAATTCACCAGCGTCGACATCAAATTGCCTGCCGCACCCGTAAGAATGTACACCGCGAATACGCCCGCCGAACCCATCAGAGGTTCCGCAAGCAAGCCCAGGTTCCAAAGGCACCACATGTTGGTTGCCAAGTGAATGATGCCCACGTGCACGAACATCGCGGTCACGATCCGCCACCACTCGCCGCCGACGAGCACGGCGCCTGCATGGTCCGCGCCCCAATTCATCAGCTGCGCCGGCGTCGGGCTCAACGGACTGATACGGTGGGCTACCATCGCCAGAAAAACCAGGCAGTTCACCCCCACCAGCAGATACGTCGCAGGAGACGAAGCCCATCTCGGCCGTCTGGGCCTAGGTTCCGGCGGCGGGCCGTATCCCGATCCCGGTGGCAGAATCTCCGGCTGAGGAATCTGTGAGCTGCTTCCCATGCTGTCATCGTAATGCATTTCGGCATTTCTCATGGGACGCTGCACCGAGCCATGTTGAAATCCGAGGCGAGACCTCGTCGCTTCCATGAAACGCATCACAAATCCCACCCGCACAGCCGTTGTAGTCTGTTCCTTGGTCCTCGCAAGCATGGCGCAATTTGATGCGACCATCGCCTGCCTCAGACCGCAAGGAGAGACACATTGACTTCACCTTCTCTAAGTCCGGACAAGCCGATTCGGCGCGCGCTGCTCAGCGTAACCGACAAAACCGGACTGGTCGAATTCGCAAAGAGACTGGCGGAATTTGGCGTAGAACTCATCTCCACCGGCGGCACCGCAGCAGCACTGCGTGCGGCGGGCCTTTTGGTCAGAGATATCAGCGATCTGACAGGCTTCCCTGAAATGCTCGACGGCCGGGTGAAGACGCTGCATCCCCTCGTGCACGGCGGATTGCTTTACATACGCGGAAACCTAGAGCATGAGGCCGCCGTTGCAGCTCACGGTATCCAACCCATCGACATGGTGGTCGTGAATCTGTATGCGTTTGAGAAAACCGCCGCGCAGCCTGGAGTCGCCTTCGGCCACCTCATCGAAAACATCGACATCGGCGGTCCCTCCATGGTCCGTTCCGCCGCCAAGAACTTCGAAGACGTCGCCATCGTCACCCGCGTGTCGGACTATCCACCCCTGCTCGAAGAGCTGCAACGCACCGAAGGTTCGTTGAGCCGCGAAACCCGCTGGCGCCTCGCCAAGCAAGCTTTCGCGCTCACGTCCGCCTATGACTCTGCCATCGCAACTACGCTCGAAAAAATCGCGGACGCGCCTGAACCCAAATCCGAAGCCACCTTCGACACCAACGCCCTTCCGAAGACCCTCCGCATCAACCTTCCACGAGCCCAGTCCCTGCGCTACGGCGAAAACCCACACCAGTGCGCCGCCCTCTACGCCGACGGCTCCGGCCTCGGCATCGCCGGTGCGAAACAATTGGGAGGCAAGGAACTCAGCTTTAACAATCTGGTCGATCTCGACGCCTGCTGGGAATTGACGCAAGAGTTCGACGAACCGATGGTGGCCATCATCAAGCACACCAACCCTTGCGGTGCGGCTACTGGCGCAACCATTCTTGAGGCCTATCAAAAAGCCCTCGCCTGCGATCCCGTCTCAGCATTCGGAGGAGTCATCGGCATCAATCGCCCCGTCGACACAGCCGCCGCCGAAGAAATTGCCAAGCTCTTCGTCGAAGCCATCGCCGCCCCAGCCTTTTCCCCGGAGGCCCTCGATCGCTTCGCCGCCAAGAAAAATCTCCGCCTCGTCGAGGTCCACTCCGCACCTCCGGCGCCAATCGTGAAGCACGTCTCCGGCGGTTTGCTCCTGCAGGATGCCGACACCGCACGCATCTCCGAAGGCGAACTCGACGTTGTCACCTGGCGTCCGCCTACCGCCGAAGAACTGCGGAGCCTCATCTTCGCCTGGCGCGTGTGCAAGCACGTCAAGTCGAATTCAATCGTCTACGCACGGGACGGGCAGACCGTCGGCATCGGCGCAGGCCAGATGAGCCGCGTCGACGCCGCCCGCTTTGGCGCGCAAAAGGCGGTCTTGCCCCTTAAAGGCACGGTTGCAGCTTCCGATGCATTCTTTCCCTTCCCCGATGGGCTTGAGGCTGTCGCCGCCGCGGGCGCCACCGCAGTCATCCAGCCTGGAGGGTCGGTCAAGGATCAGGATGTGATCGCAGCCGCCGACAAACTGGGAATGGCCATGGTCTTCACCGGCATACGCCACTTCCGGCACTGACACACCGGTATTGAAACAACGCCACCTTCGAGGCATGGCAGAGTGCAGCGCGAAAACTGTGTCCGAATACGCTCCACTTTTTCAGTTCTAGCAGGAAGTAACCTCCAATTTGGCTCACTCCGCCGCTCCGCTGCGACCAATCACAGGTAAAATCGTCTTTAACAGTAGGCGGGTCGGCCCGGCCATCTGCCGATGCATCCAAATTAGTATTCCAGTTCGTATTCCGGGTTATGATCGATCCATTAAGCCCGGTTCGAAAGGCGTGGAACTCCACAGGATGATGAGAACAAAGCAGTTGCTGCCGCTTCCCTGGCTCTCGCTCGTCGCCGCATGTTCGATGTTTGCTCTGGCGATCTCGGCTGGCGCCCAAACTACGCCCACTCAAAGCGCCTCTGCCAGCACGCCTCAGTCCGCACCGCCCAAACTTGGTGAAGACGCGATCACGCAGTCTTCGAGTCGCGCAAAGGCCTATTTCCACTCCGCTCTGGCCGACATTTATGAAGAGGAAGCGGTCAACTCCGGTCAACCCGAGTACGTAACGCATGCCATCGAGGAATACAAAGACGCGCTCAACGCCGATCCTGGCTCTGCCCAGCTGAGCGACGCATTGGCAGACCTCTATCTCCGGACCCCCGGCCACCTTCACGACGCCGAAGCCACCGCCCGCGGACTTCTCAAGACCTCTCCAAACGACATTGATGCGCACAAGATTCTGGGTCGCATCTATCTGCGTCAGTTGAGCGAAGCACAGAACGCAGTTTCCTCGGCTTCGCCGAGCGGCAACGTCCTCGACCAGGCGATCGCCGAGTACGAAAAAATTATTTCGCTCGAACCAAAGGACGTGGAAGATCGCATGGTCCTCGGGCAGCTCTACACCGTCAAGCATGAACCCCAAAAGGCGGAGGAGCAGTTCAAGACCGCGCAGGCGATCGAGCCCGATTCCGAGGATGTGGTCCTGAATCTAGCCCGCCTCTATGCCGAGAGTGGTGACGTTGAACATGCCGCAAAAGTGGTCGAGGCCGTTCCTGAATCCGACCGCACCAGCAAGATGGAATTCGCACTCGGCGCCGCTTACGACCAGATGAAGCGCCCCAAAGATGCGATCGCTGCCTATAAGCGGGCCATCGACATTGAGCCGGGTGACGTACGAACCATGGGCGCGCTCGCGCAGGCCCTGCTGACCGACGATCAACTCGACGCGGCCATGAAGGAGTATCAGGAGCTGGCCGACGCCGATCCAGATGACACCGGCACTCTGATTCACATCGGAGAAATCCAGCGCCGCCAGGGAAAATATGAGGACGCGCTGGCCACGGTCCGTAAGGCGATTAAGAAGGAACCAGACAATCTCGAAGCCGGATACAACGAGGGCCTTCTGCTCGACGTCCTGGGACGCTACGACGAAGCCGCCCAGGTCTACGAGCACATGGTCGACCTAACCTCGCACGCTAACGGCGCCTATACTTCCGAGGAAAAGAACAATCGCGGCATCTTCCTCGAGCGGCTTGGCGCTATTTATCACGAACAGAACAAGGTCGATCAGGCAGTTGCGGCTTACCAAAAAATGATCGATATGGGCGGCGACTCGGCGCTGCGCGGCTATCAAGGAGAGGTCGACAGCTACCGCGACGCCAAGCAGTTTGACAAGGCGGTCGAAATTTCGCGAAAGGCTGTCGAAGCCAATCCCAAGGCCAACGATCTGAAACTCATGCTCGCCGGTGAGCTTGCCGACCAGGGAAAAGTTGACGAGGGTCTCGCCATGGCGAAGGGCCTGCTCAAGAACGACAACTCAGACGACGACCGCAAGGTGTGGCTCGACCTTGCCCAGTTGGACACTCGTTTCCATCGCTGGAAAGACGCTGAAGACGCGCTCAACAAAGCCGGTGCAATGACCACGAAAAAGGAAGATCGCATTTATCTTCTGTTTCTTCGTGGTGCATTGGCCGAACGGCAAAAGCACCTGGAGCCAGCCGAAGACCTCTTCCGCCAGGCTCTCGACCTCGATCCCTCCAACGCCATGGTGCTCAACTATCTCGGCTACATGCTCGCCGACAAGGGCGCAAAGCTACCCGAGGCTCTCAAAATGATTCGCAAGGCAGTCGAGCAGGAGCCTATGAATGGCGCCTATCTCGACTCGCTTGGCTGGGCCTACTTCAAAATGGGCCAGTACGAGTTGGCTGAGGAGAACCTGCGTCAGGCCGTTGAACGCGACCAGACCGACCCTACCGTTCATGAGCATCTTGGCGATCTGTACGAAAAGACGGGCCGCATTCGCTTGGCGGCCGCACAGTGGCAGCTTTCCTTGACTGAGTTCTCGAGGTCCGCTGCTGCCGACGTGGAACCAGCCGATGTTGCCAAGCTCCAGCACAAACTGGAAAGCGCGCGCGTCAAGTTGGCCAAGGAAGAAAGCATCTCGGGAGCTCCGAAGTCGGAATAGGCAATACCCTTCTTCCAAGTCATTGAATCAAACGGCGGCTTAGCTCAGTTGAGCAGGCCGCCGTTTTGCATCTCTCGAATTTGAGGACTGAGCCTATCAATTCCGCATACCTGCGGCGACACCCTCGAAAACGACTCGCCGGCCCGGCATCGCCTAGCCGACGTCGTTCTTCGTCTACTTGGCTTGCGCAGCCGAAGCAATGTAGAGATCCACGTTGTCCTTATCCACGAGTGAGGTCCCCGTATCGACAAACACGGGATATGGAGAGAACGGATCGGACCCGTAGTCTTTGCCCAGTTGCGTTGGCGGAGCGTGGAAGATTTCATCCAACGCCTTCAACCCGTAATAGCCCATCGTGAAGGGCTTCTGCACAATGGTCGAGTCGATCGCGCCGGACTTGATACTGTCCAGCGTCTCTGGATTCGCATCCCATGCGATCAATTCGCGGTCCGTCGCATTCGCCCGCTTGATAGCGTCGGAAACCGGCTTGCCCCCCGCCGACTCAAGGCAAATGAATCCATCGATCTTCTTCGGGCCGGTCAGTGCCAGGAACTCCTGCGCCTTGTCGTACGCAACACTGGCGTCGCTCTTAATGTCCACCACATCGACAATCTTGATGTCCGGCCGCGTCGCCAAAACGTCTTTGAAGCCTTTCAGCCTCTCTTCCACGTTCGGCTGACCTGCCAGCGTAAAGAAGACCACATTGCCTTTTCCTCCGAGCTTTTCGATCAGGCGCTTGCCGCCCGTCCGCCCGGCTTCAAGATTGTTGGTTCCGATGAAATAGAGTCTGCGGCTTCCGGAGGCATCGGAGTCGATCGTGATTACCGGAATTCCTGCCTGGATCGCCGCATCGATCTCCGGTTGCAGCACAGAGGCATCCGACACCGAAATCAGAATGCCCCCAGGCTTCGCGGCCACAGCCTTCTGCAACTCCGCGAGTTCCGCCTGCGGATCGTAGTTCTCAGGTCCCACAACCTTCGCCGTGACCTTGAATTGACCAGCCGCACGATTGAAACCGGCCGCCGCAGTCTGCCAATAGGGCAGCGCCGCATTCGCAGACACCAAATAGAAAACCTCTTTATTCGAGTGCCTTTCGCATCCCACTAAACCTGCAACTCCCAGCGCCAAAACGGTCAGCGCAACCTGCTTCATCGCTCTCATTCTTGCCTCCCGGTCCCTGTGAAAAATTTGTGGGGCTCGCGCAAAAGGTCCGCACGAACGCCCCTCAAAGAGTCGGCAGGATGGTACTCCCCAGCCAACCGTATTGTCCAATCTGTGCATCGGGCAAATTTTATAGCACCGCGCTAAGAATACTTCGTGATTCAGCGCACCAGCATCGTCCCTTTGCGTCGCCCCACCCGCCATGCGGTATAACGGGAGTTGAGCCGAATCAACGAATGATTGCAGCGGAATCCAATGCGACTGGCCCGCTACCGCCAGGGGTTGCTGTCGATCCGCAAGGTGCCCTCGCTCGCCGGACGCATCCCGAGCCTCCGCACTTGTATCGCACCCCATTCGCCAGGGACAGCGCTCGCATTCTGCATGCGCGCGCATTCCGGCGTCTCGCGGGCAAAACGCAGGTTTTCGCCCGTCTCCCCGGGCTTCCTCCTGGAGACCACTTCCGCAGCCGGCTCACCCACACCCTCGAGGTCACGCAAACCGCGCGCACACTGGCACGAGCTTTGGGGCTTAACGCCGATCTGGCCGAAGCCCTCGCTCTCGCCCACGACATCGGTCACCCACCGTTTGGCCACGCCGGGGAAAAAGCCTTGGATCACGCATTACAAGCGCATGGACTCGGCTTCGACCATAACCTCCACGCATTGCGCATCGTCACCTGGTTTGAAGAGCGCTCCACCGCCTATCGCGGACTCAATCTGACCCTCGCCGTGCGCGAGGGCATCGTGAAACACTCGCGCGATTACTCTGCCCAAGCCCATCCGGAACTCGCGGAGTATTTTCTCGAAGCGCGCGCGCCCCTCGAGGCACAATTGATCGATCTCGCCGACGAAATCGCCTACCTCACCGCCGACCTGGACGATGGCCTGGACTCAGGCATTCTCACCCTCGATCAGGTTCGCGACGGCGTTCCCCTCTTTCGAATCTTCGACGATAAAGTGGTCCGCAAGTACCCCGACGCCCGCCCCAAACTCCGCATCAATGAGGCTCTCCGCCGCATCCTGAACGCGCTGGTGACCGACCTGATGAACGAAGTGCGCACGCGCGTAGCTGCTCTTGGAGCCACGACGCTCGAAGAGATTCGCCAGGCGCCTACCAGGCTTGCCTCGCTGAGCGAAGCGATGGAAGCTGAGCGCGCAACCGCCAAGGCGTTCCTCTATACAAACTTCTACAACTCCTCGGGCATGGAAGAGGCGCACAAGCACGCAGCCAAAGTTGTCGAAGGCTTGTTCGCTGCCATCATGGCCGATCCCAGTTTGCTGCCCGAGGATCACCAATCTCAGATTCCCAGCGAAGGTCTCGCGCGCACCGTCGCCGACTACATCGCCGGCATGACCGACAACTACATCGAGCAGCTTTGGACCCGCCATTGCTGACGATGGAATTCACGCGTTGGAATCATCAGCCAGGATACGGACCCCGCAGCCTCAATCCATATGCGGCAGATTGGGGGGACCCGCGCCTACTGGACGGTCCCTTGCGGCCTCAGCCGCCGCAGGTCCAGTGCGCACTCCACGGCATTGAGCGCGTAAAGGCGAAGATTGTCTGAGGCTGCCCAAATCCACAACCGGCTCGATTCCGATGGATTCCGCGCGCCTGGCTCTGGTCGTAGGCGGATCAATACGTCGCTTTGCCCCGTTGCAGCCAGGTTCGAAGGTGAATCCGTGTCTTCCAAAACCAGGTCCAGGTGATCGCCGCTTAGCGCATCTTCGAGAGTCGCGATCTCCACCGGCCTCTCCAGGTCTATTGCAATCGAAAACGTGTGCCCGTGAAAGACCGGCGCTAAAATCACCTGCAATGCCAGCGAAGGCCAGCGATTCTCCGCCAAACTGGAAAAGTGGCGCCGTACCCGCGCTTCCACTCCAGTAATGTTCGCGACCGCGTTTTCGCCCAATCCCGAAAGCAGATTGTAAGCCGCCTGCGCATTGTAAATAGCGCGTGGGAGCGTCTGAAAGCTGAGCAGGTTTACCGTCTGCTGGTGCAGCTCGTCCATCGCCGCGCGTCCTAATTCGCTCGCCGGAACCAACAGCGTCGCGGCTGCCGTCCGCAACGGCACATGCTGGTGCAATCGTTCCATGATCAATGCCAGGGCCAGCGCCGCGGAGTGCGCGGGAATAATCGCAGGCGTGAACAAATCTGCGCTCGCCGCATCCGACCCGATCCAGGGCGCGCGCACCAGCACACCTGCTTCCAGGTCCAGCGCACCCGAAAGATCCAGCACCGAAGAGCCGGCCACAAGTGCCTTCTTCCAGTGCTTGCGCGTCAACTCCGCTCCACCGCAAAAAAATGTAAAGTCCACTCCCTCGAATGCATCCGGACCGATCGACTGCACAAACGTCACTTCATCGCCGACCTGGTCCAACTGGCCTAGCGCTTCATTCTCATCCAGCAGCACGAATCGCGCCGCCGCCAGTGTCGAATCCGAGAGAGCCTCTTTGAGCTCTTTGCCCAACAAGGTTGAAGCGCCCACTATCGCAATCTTGTACACCGGGTGTCCCTCTGTCTTTTGTGGATTCACTACGAGTGGGTGGCGGGATCAGGTTCAGAGGCGGCCGATCCCTGCACCGCTGGCAGCTCCGTGCCTGGCCGTCTTCGCCGCCGCGACCACGAATACGCTGCGCGCGCCCAGATGCCTGAAAACATATAGACCAGAGCTACGGAAAAGAGCACCACCTGCGAGTACCGAATCGCAACATAGAACACAATCGACAACAGAAACAGCAACTGGAATGGATGCCGCTCCGCAAGGTTGATCTCCTTGCCCGACCAGAAGCGCCAGGTGCTCACCATGAGGAAGCCGCATAGACCAACCAGGATGAGCCACAAAATCGCCACCCACCACGCCTCCACCGGATAGGCATTGAAAAAGTGCACGGTGGCTGCGAGCATCCCGGCCGCAGCCGGAATAGGCATCCCGACAAAGTACTTCCGGTCCGCACGTCCCGGATTCCGCGGCTGCGCATCGTGGCTGATATTGAACCGCGCCAGCCGCGATGCTCCGCCGATCAAGTAAAGAAAGCAGATGAATCCCCCAGCCTGGAACAAATGCTGACGTAGTTGCTCGTTGATCGATTCCGGCAGGAAGTAGAAACCCCAGATATACGCGAGCAGGCTCGGAGCAACGCCGAACGTGATCACATCCGCCAACGAATCCAGTTCCTTGCCAAAATCGCTCGTCGTATTCGTCATCC
The DNA here is from genome assembly GCA_003140785.1 of Acidobacteriaceae bacterium. Lineage (GTDB taxonomy): Bacteria > Acidobacteriota > Terriglobia > Terriglobales > Acidobacteriaceae > Telmatobacter. The sequence goes on from PLKY01000123.1 coordinate 37,615, forward strand.
GGGCAATGCGCCCGTCAAGCGCGTCAAAGGGGATCGCAAACAGAATCGCAATGGCTGCCCAGTCCAGGTGCGTATGAGCATCGCCATTTCCCCCAATCGCCGCAATCGTCTGCGTAATCGAGAAGTAGCCGGCTCCGATATTTCCGGCAGTAAAGAGCGAAGGCAACAGAAACATCCCACGCCGCAGCCGTGCTTGCCTGGTTGCTTTGGCCTCAACGGAGCCGTTGCGGCTCATGCGGGTACCTCTTCCGCCAGAATTGCCGCAGGCTCCGCCGCCGCGGTCTCAACCACAGCAAGCGCTGCTTCCGGCATCGCAGCAATTACGCTGGCGCCTCCTTGTACCCGATCGCCCATGCGTACTTGCAATAAAGCTTCGGCCGGCAGAATCACATCCACGCGCGAGCCAAACTTGATCAGGCCTACGCGCTGCCCACGCTGCACCCTTTCGCCTTCGCTGAAATTGAAAACAATGCGCCTCGCCAGCAGGCCTGCAATCTGCTTGAACGTCACCTCAAAACCCTCGCCGCGAATGGTCACGATGTTCTGTTCATTGCGGTCTGCCGAAGATGGATTCATCGCATTCAGGTAAAGCCCCTTTTGATAGCGAACCGCCGTCAGCACGCCGGAAATCGGCGAGCGATTCACATGGACGTCAAACACGCTGAGAAAAATGCTGACCCGCTGCCGAGAACCGTCAGGGGTTGAAATCGTGACCGTTTCGGTCACCAGCCCGTCGCCGGGCGACACAATCAATCCCACACCGGCGGGGATGTTTCGCTCGGGATCACGGAAAAACCAAAGGAAGAACGCCGCCAGAAGCATCGGAGGAATTGCCCAGAGCCAGCTGATTGTGGCCCAGCGAACCAATGCCGCAACCACAAGCAAACTCAAGCCGTAGATGTAACCGTCACGAACCATGGTCCCTAACGATTATACGGTTGAATTGACTCGCACAATGTCCTGGCCGGAAGACACAACTTCTGAAAGGGACGGCTTGCGCCGCCGTTTGACCAATCGCCCGCAATCCGCCAAAAGTCCGAAGACTTAAAGGATCGAAGATCTACGCCATTACCGCGACGCGGTGTTCGAGCGCGTAAATCAGGTCCTTGGCATGGAGTTTCAGTTTCTTCAAACGTACCTCTTCGAGCTGTTCGTCTTGAGAGAGGTACGGCTTTTGAATCAACTCGTCCAACCGCTGAGCGTAGCGGCGATGTTCTGCGTGCAGGCGATCAATTTCTTCACTCAGCGTGGAATCCTTTATTTCGTCCATCAAGCACCCCCGCAATTCAAGGAACATTTACATATAGCGCTCTTCTGCCGGAAAGGGCAAGCGGGAAGAATCCCAAAAATGAACAAGACTGTGGATTTTTGGGGCGCAAATCACAACGTGCGGGAAAAATTACCAGCAGAAACTCCCAAACCTTTAGGCCGGACGCCACAATGAACCGTTCAACCCAATCTCAGTCGCCCTAAAAGTCCAGACGCATCACCACCGCATCTTCAATAGGATCAATGTAATAGCCCGAGCGGCGACTCATTTCCCTGAACCCCAGCGAACAGTAAAGCCCTTTCGCTGCCAGATTCGAATCCCGCACTTCCAGCAGAACTTTCGTTACCCCTTGAAGTCGGAATTTCTTGCCTATTTCGTTGACCAACTGCCGCCCAATCCCTCGCCTCTGGAATTCCGAGGCCACGCCGACCGTTTCCAGCTCTCCCTCGGGAGGCACCAGGCTGGCCACCGCAAACCCTGCGACCAACCCCGATTCGGCATCGCAAGCCACCAGTGCAATCCGCCGCCACGAACCAGACTCACCGTCAACAGGATCCACAATGCCTTCATAAGCAGCGCGCGACCATTGAGGCGCATCCTTCAGCCCACCCGCAAGATCGAGAACCCGGTTCAGGTCCACAGCCATCATCGGGCGAATCATCACGGGTTCAGCACAGGAACTCATGTCCGCTGCGCCAACGCCTGCACCGGCTCTCCAAATATCTCCGCATCCGAGCGGCGCAGATAGTGCCCATCAAGCAGCGCCAGATCAACAAATGCTCCAGCCCGGATTTTCGGTGCAGCCAGTTCCAGCGCGTCCGCCGCCGTCGGAGCCGCGACCCGCTCCACCACAGCTCCCGGCCAAGCCGCGCGGATTGTCTCCTCAGCCGCATCTTCGCAAACCGCAATTGCTGCAGGTGGCGTCTCACACGCGACCAGGTCCGCCCGTCCGGCAAGGACTTCACGCGTCTTCCCGCCCGCCACTTCCATCCGCAGAAACACTTCGTGCCGATGCGCATCGAGCGCCGCCAACTGCGTGCCGGCCTATNNCATCCGCAGAAACACCTCACGCCGATGCGCATCGAGCGCCGCCGATCCTGTGCCGGCCTTACTAGCCAGAACCTCCAGCCGCGAAACCACCACCACCGGGATCCGAAACGGCTCCGCCAGCCCTTTCACCGCACTCAACCCCACGCGCACACCGGTAAAACTGCCCGGCCCATTGACCACCACAATCGCGCTCAATTCCCTCAGCGCCATGCCGTTTTGCTTCAACAATTCCCCCACGGCCGCGACCAGCGTAGCCGAATAA
>PLKY01000228.1 GCA_003140785.1 Acidobacteriaceae bacterium
CGCGTCTTCCCGGCCATCGACATCCAGCGCTCCGGCACCCGTAAAGAAGAATTGCTCATTCCCAAAGAAGACCTGCAGCGCATCTGGGTTCTGCGCAAGGTGCTCAACCCGCTCTCGCCCGTTGAAGCGATGGAACTGCTCATCAGCCGCTTAGAAAAGGTCCGCAACAACGCCGAGTTCCTGCAGAACATGAATCAGCTTTAGATAGCCTAGGTGGCTGCCGCGAGCCGGGAGTTTCCGACCCGCTTTGGAATTTCTCCAAAAAGCGAAAGCGCGAAGCTCCTCCTTTCGAGAAATCGGACGCGCTGATAAGATAGTTAAGTCGTGGGGCTGTAGCTCAGCTGGGAGAGCGCCTCGTTCGCAACGAGGAGGTCAGCGGTTCGATCCCGCTCAGCTCCACCAAATTCCCTCTCACAATCTCTGACCAATATGCCGACACTGCGCCGCGTCCGAACGAAGCCGCGGCGCCCTCTTGCCAACTCCTCCCGATATCATGAAGTGTGGCCTTTCCCCGCTTTCCTAATGCGATACCTCTCACCCGTCGGCGCTTCCTCACGGCAGGCCTCGCCGGTGCCGCGGGTCTGGCACTCTATTCCGGCGAAATCGCGCGCCACGTTATTGAGGTTTCCCATCCCGAAATTCGGTTGCCCAATCTTCCCGAGGCCTTCGACGGCTTCCAAATCGCCCAGCTGAGTGACATTCATCTGGACGAGTTCACCGAGCCGTACTTTCTCCGTGAAGCCGTCGAGCACATCAACCGCCTGCGCCCCGATGCGGTTTTTCTCACCGGCGATTTCGTGACCTACGAACTGTTGCCGCGTAAATGGTCCATACCCAACGCATGGAAATGCGCCAGCATCCTCGAAGGTCTCCAGTGCACGCAACGCTACGCCGTCCTCGGCAATCACGATGTCATCGTCAGCGCTCATGCGGTAACCGAGGCGCTCACCGCCAGCGGCATCGTCGTCCTCAGAAATGCATGCGTTGCCCTTCAGCGCGATTCCGCTCGGCTTTGGCTGTCTGGACTTGACGATCCCGTCGAAGGCCAGCCCGACCCGGATCGGGCGATTCCGGCCTTCATCCGTCAGCGTCCCGATGAGCCGATCCTCCTCATGTGTCATGCGCCGGATTTCGCCGACCGTCTACTCGATCACCCAGCGGGCTCGGCTGTTCAGCTAATGTTCAGCGGCCACACCCACGGAGGCCAGGTGCGCCTGCCGTTTGTCGGCCCCGTGGACCTTCCCGTGTGGGGGAAGAAATACGTCGAAGGAATCTTCCATCTTCAGGGCCTTCAGCTCTATGTCAACCGCGGCATCGGCACCGTCGGACTGCCCTTCCGGCTCAACTGCCCACCGGAAATCACATCGATGACTCTACGGCGCGGGTGACAACGAGGGTCAGGGAGTGAGCGAATTCCCGTTGGCTTCTAAGCCATTGCAAGCAAAAAGCCGTCAATGCTATCATTTCGATAGGAGAACCTTCTATGCCCGCCGTAACCGTACGCAATCTTCCCCTCGAAACGCACCGGGCCCTCAAGGTGCGCGCCGCTCAGAATGGACGAAGTACCGAAGCTGAGATCCGCTTGATTCTCGAAGAAGCGGTCACGCCAAAGTCCCGGCTCAAGATTGGATCCGAGCTGGCCGCCTTTGGACGCCGCTATGGTGGGATAGAACTCAACTACAAGCGCGATCGCAGGCCCATCGAACCGGCAAAATTCTCGTGATCCGCTCTTGAAAGCTGCCAGCCGTGATCATTCTCGACACCAATGTCATTTCGGAGCCCTTGAAGCCGCACGCCGATCCAGCCGTGATTCGATGGCTCGACGCGCAACATCCCGAGACACTTTACCTGACCGCTGTAAACCTGTCTGAGGTGCTGATCGGCATCGCGCTTCTTCCTCCGGGCAAGCGGAAGCGCGGCATGGAGCAAGCAGCGCAATCGCTGCAGGCGAGGCTCTTTGCGGGCCGCTTTCTCTCCTTTGACCGGGAAGCAGCCATCGCTTTCTCTCTCTTGGGAAGCCGCGCGGCGGCGAAGGGTTATCCCATCTCTGTGGCCGACTGCCAGATCGCCGCAATCGCAGCCGCACACGGATTTGCGGTCGCCACGCGGGATACTGCCCCGTTTATAGCCGCAGGCGTTCCTGTCGTCAACCCATGGGATCAGCCGCGGAAATCATAGGGCCTCAACATCGACCGCATGACCTGTTCCTAACTGAACAAATCCTTCATCTTCTCCAGCAACCCGGGCGACGCCGGCTTGTTCTCCACCGTCAGCGACTCCGCCAGTTGCGCCACCAGCTCCCGCTGTGCCCGCGTCAGCTTCTTAGGAATCTGCACAAGTACCCTTACGACCAGGTCGCCGCGCCCCTTTTCATTCAGGTAAGGAACGCCGCGTCCCCGCACATGCAGCTCTTTACCGCTCTGCGTGCCCTCGGGGACTTTCAACGTCACAGCGCCGTCGATCGCAGGAATTTCGATCTCCGCACCCAACGCCGCCTGCGGAAAGCTGATCGGGATTACGCAACGCAGGTCATACCCGTCGCGTTGAAAGAAGTCGTGCGCCCGTATCGAAAGCACCACATACAAATCGCCGCTCGGACCGCCCGACCTGCCAGTATCGCCTTCGCCACTGTAGCGAATGCGCGTTCCCTCTTCTACGCCCGGCGGTACTTTTACATTGAGCTTCACTTCCTTGGCAATGCGCGTCTCGCCATGGCATGTCGCGCAGGGATCGCTCACAATCACGCCCGCGCCGCCGCACGCGCTGCACGTGCGAGCCACCGAAAAGAATCCCTGCTGATAGCGAATCTGCCCACGCCCTTGGCATTGCGGGCAGGTGCTCGGCCCTCGGCCAGAGGTACTGCCGCTCCCGTGACACGTCACGCACGCCTCAAGACGCCGAATTCTAATCTCGGTTTCCTTCCCGAAAACCGCGTCCTCAAAATCGATGGTCAGATCGAAACGCAGATCGTCGCCACGGCGCTGTCTGGTTTGGCGCTGCTGCCCGCCGGCAACATTGAACATCTCGCCAAACAAATCGCCAAAGATGTCGCCCAGGTCGACGCTGCCCGAAAAGCCGCTGAATCCGCTGCCTCCCGCGGAACTCACGCCAGCGTGCCCATACCGGTCGTAGGCGGCGCGCTTATCGGCATCGCTCAGCACCTGGTACGCTTCGCTCGCTTCCTTGAACTTCTCTTCCGCACTATGATCGCCAGGATTGCGGTCAGGATGATACTTCATCGCCTGCTTGCGGTAGGCGCTCTTCAATTCCTGGTCGCTCACATCGCGCGAAACTCCCAGGACCTCGTAGTAGTCTGCTTTACTCACTCGTGTATTCAAACCTGTCCTAATTATGCTTGTTTATTCTGTTCGACCAGCAGGTCTGTCCTGCCTGCCGGAAATGAAAACAATTCAGCCTCGCGCGCTCAAAGCTTCCGCGCGGCAAATCGCTCCGCAATCACTCGCTTGTCTGCTTCGGATTTGAAGCTACGCGCACCAGCGCCGGCCGCAGCAGCCGTTCCCGCAGCTTATAGCCACGGCGAACCTCTTCCGCCACATGCTGGTCCGGTAAATCGTCGCGCTCGATTGTGCCCAGTGCTTCATGCTGACGCGGATCAAACTGCACGCCAACAGTCGGCACCTGCTGCACCTGAAGCTGACGCAGAATCTCTTCCATCTGCTTCACAATCAGTTCCACGCCCGACCGCAATTGCTCCGCCGTTCCTGTTGCCTTCAGCGCCAACTCGAAGTTATCGATCACCGGCAGAAACTGCTCTACTACGTTGCCTACCGCATAATCGCGAAATTCCAGCCGCTCGCGTTCCGATCGTTTGCGTGCGTTTTCAAACTCGGCCTGCACCCGCGCCAGCCGGTCCACCAACTGGTCCCGCTCTGTCTTCAGCAGCTCAAATTCCGCTTTCAGCTTCTCAAGTTCCGCGGGGCTCACGGTTGCCTCTTCTTGCTCCCCCGGCAAGCCTGCACCGGCCCCGGTCGCCGAAACGCCTTCCGGAGCCACATCTTCCGCTGACTCCAGCGTTCTCAACTCTGTGTCCTGTCCTGGCATACTTCTACGCAATCTCCCCAATACATTTCCAATCTTGTTCTTCAATGATAAATTCCGCGGCGCAATTGCGCCGTCTCCATTGCCCCATCTAGATCACTTTGGTCTCTACCCACACTCTGTTCGTACCACAAAGGCGGATGGCCCGCCACTGCGAACAGAACCCCGGGCCACTCAGCCGGGACTCATTCAGCCGGAACCTCAAGAATGCGCTCGGACAGCCGCGCCACGTAACGAACAGCCTGAATCATCTCCTGATATTGAATCCGCGTGGGAGCAATCACTGCCACAGTACCCAGGTTCCCGCCTCCCAGCCGCGCCTGCGCACCAATCAGTACCAGGTCCTGCATCGCAGGCGAAGCATGGTCCAGCCCCACAACGACTCGCACTTCCTGTTGCCGTCCATCCACATACGCTGTCAGCAATTCCACCAGCCGCTGTTTGGCCTCCAGGGCCAGCAGCATCTGCCGCAGCCGTTCCCGATCCACTTCTGCGGCAATTAAATTCGCCATGCCGTCCACAAACAGCGCAGGCACTGTCTCACCCGAGGTCAGCGCGCCTCTGCGGCAGAGCTCTTCCACCGAGGCCAGCATCTGGTTATACGCCTCGCGTTCTGCTTCGATGCGCCGCGCCACTTCCGTGCGGATGCGCTCAATCGGCCATCCGTGGAAGTTCTCGTTCAGATAACGCGCCGCGGTTTCCAGTTCCAAGTGAGTCAGTTCGCGGTCCAGCGTAAGAACACGATCCAGCACCGCGCCCGCCTGCGTTACCAGCACGGCCAACACGCGCCCCGTCGACAGCCGCGAAAAATGAATGTGTTCCAGTACCTGTGCTGCAGTGGAACTGGCCAATGCCACACCCAGTCCGCTCGAAATCAATGCCAGCACATGAGAGGTCCGTTCCAGGTATTCCGTGCTGCTGGTCACGCCGGCAAACTCATCTTCGATCTGTCCGCGTCGCTGCTCACTCAGGGGCGAAACCTGGACCGCGCCATCCAATCCCGCCATCCCCATCCGGCTCGACAGCGGATCGACCCGCGTAATCTGTTCCACGTAGAAGCGAAACGCAGCCGGTGTCGGCACTCGTCCCGCCGCGGCATGAGGCTGTTCCACCAATCCGGCCTCCGCCAGCGTTGCCATCACATTCCGAATCGTCGCCGAGCTCAGTCCATCGCGATCGGCGAACTCCCGCGCGACTGCCTGCGAAGCCACGGGTTCGCCAGTAGCAATGTAGAGCTCAATGATCGCCGTAAGCACCAGCCGCTCGCGCGGGCTGACGCGCATCTCAGCCATTTCTGCGGCTCCCCCTGAGCCGTTGTTCCATCGCCGTTCCGATGAACCTTACCGGATCGAAATCCGATAACCCCTATCTCATCAGATGCATACGGCGGAAAAAGGATGGAGGAATCCTGTTTAATTCTATGGATTTGTAAGCACCAAAGTCAAGGCACAAAGGTCAGCCGCCTCTCCGCATACAACCGAAAGTGCGCCCCTGCTCTCTCATCCCCTGAATGTCTGCGCTTCGTCCCGCGGCGCATCTCTGCCTATTAGAGAAGTTAAGGAGCACGGAAGTGGCAAAGAAATCTCCGAAGAGCCTCGCCGATCCCACGCAATTAAAGCCGCTCGACAAGCAGGATGGCATTCTGCAGGTCATCATCGAAACCCCCAAAGGCAGCCGCAACAAGTTCGCCTTCGATCCCGACCAGAAAATCTTCGTCGTCAAGGCGGTCCTGCCTGCGGGCATGAGTTTTCCCCACGATTTCGGCTTTCTGCCACGCACCATCGCGCCCGACGGCGACCCCATCGATGTCCTGCTGCTCATGGACGAGCCCGCATTCCCCGGCATCGCGGTCCGTGCGCGCCTCATCGGCATCATCGAGGGCGAACAGCTCGAAGGCAAAACAAAAACGCGCAACGATCGTCTGCTCGCCGTTGTCGAAGCAAATCACCAATATGCTAACGTGCGCCGCTTGCAGGATCTCCCCAGCCGCTTCATTCACGAACTTGAGGAATTCTTCGTCAACTACCACAATCTCGAAGGCAAGAAGTACAAGCTGCTCGGCTGCAAAAACAGGGCCGCCGCAATGCGCATGATACAGAAAGCACGAAAGGCTGCTTGACGATGTCGCCTGAGATCCGCTTGCAGCAGATCGCACTTCGTCTGCTTCTGACCGTCATCGCCGGCGGTCTTCTCGGCATGGAGCGCAGCAAGACCGGGCATTTCGCCGGACTGCGGACTACGCTCCTGGTCGCCCTCGCCGCTTCGGTCTCCATGATCCAGATGAATCTGCTCATCCAGACCAATGGAAAACCGCAGGACTCCTACGCGGTCATGGATCTGATGCGCCTCCCCCTCGGCATTCTTACCGGTGTCGGTTTTATCGGAGCAGGCGCGATTCTGCGTAAAAACGAAATGGTCCTCGGCATCACCACCGCCGCCACCCTCTGGTTCGCTACCGTCGTCGGTCTCTGCCTCGGAGGAGGTCAGCTTATTCTCGGCTCGGTCAGCACCGCCCTCGGCTTTATGGTTCTGTACGGAATGCGCCGCTTTGAAAGGCGCATCGAGCACTATCAACCAGCCGACCTGAGCCTCACCATCGCCGGAAACCAACTCAGCCCGCGCGATCTGCGCGCGCGGCTCGAGCAGGTCAGGTTCCACATCAAATCCATCTCGGTGCTGAACGACCTGAGCGAGCACTGCAAAACCTACGACTGCCAGGTGCGCTGGCCGTCATCAAACGGCAACGCAGACATCCCCGAAGTGCTCACCGAATTGGAATGCCTTCCCGGCCTCGTCAGGCTCGATTGGAAGAGCACCGGCACCGTGCCCAATTAGTAGCGGCGTCTCGGCTGGGGAGACCGTTAAGGCTCGTTGTAATAACCCGTGCTCGTCCTCACCGTCAAACCGGGCTTGTCAACCAATAATTTCAACTCATGATGTTCATCGGCATGCTCTGCGGGCGCCGGGTCAAAAGAAATTCTGTAGAACGCGTTCGCCTCGCCGACGCAGCGATCGATCTGCCCGGCAAGATCGTTATCGAGACCCATGATCGCGCCCCCGGTCTGCGTCACCAGCACCTTCAATCCCAGGTTGCCCGGTTGCGCCTGCTTCGGCGAAGTGATCGGTTTCAAGAATTCCTGGTAAAGCAGGTCAAACTTCCCTCCGCCAATCGCTGTATCCTCCGGCGCCACGCTGTACAGCACCATCCGCCCTTCTCTTAATCGAGTCGAGAGTTCAACGATGCTCTCGAAGTTCCGCTGCTGATCCCTCTCCGAATAGCTGTCAGAAGGCCTGTTCAGCATCGGCCAGCCTGGCCCAATCCAGATCAACAGTTTCCTTCCCGGCTTCCGCGCTTCGTTTTCTGCAATCGCGTCGAGTTGCCGCGCCGATAACTGAAAGCGCTCCAGCAAGCCTTCCCCGCCCATAGCCGGGTTGATGGTGCTGATGTTGCCCTTGAGCTGCTGCACCACTCCTGCGAGCGCGTTGCCATCCACCGAGGGCCGCGGCTGCACTCGAATGCCGCCACTCGTGAGCACAATCAACGAAACCGGTTGATTGAGATGACCGCCATTCTCATGCAGGAAATCTTCAACCTGCTGGCGCACAAAGGCCACTTGGGTGAACGGCAGATTCGCCATGTCAATCAGAAGAATCACTTCAACCGGAGGATCCGGCTTCGAAGTAGCGCCATTGAATGCGCGGAACGTAAGAATCTTTCGCTGCTTGCTGTTGTCGTATAACGAAAAGTCCCACGGACCCAACCCAGTTACTGGCGTGCCAGATGCATCGGTCACCACCACATCCAACTGAATGTGTCCTTCTGCCGCGACCGCGCTCCGCGCCGGCGCAGGCTTCACCGGCGGGCGCTGGTTGAGCACAGGATTGGGAGGTTCAGCCTGTTGCGCGCGTATCAGTCGACAAGGGAACGTCCCCAACAAACACATCAAAAGAAAAAAATGGATGGGGCCCACTTGGCGCATGGCACTCAATTCGACGCTTTCCTTCCCGGCTTCTCGTTGGAAGTCTACCCCTTTGACCGTGCGCCGAACCGCCAGGGCAACAGAGATTGGCGCGCAAAGCGCTACGCTGGAACGAGCAGTCCAGTGCCACAATTGCAGCCTGCAGCCGCTCCATCCGGAAACATGCAGGCTCACAACCAATGTGGAAAAAGAAAAAGAATATCTATATACGACGGCAGTCTGGCTGCTTACACTCGGAGAACCCCCAAGAAACCGATCATCAGGAGGTTCTCCGCATGAAGCTCGTTGTTCGTCTAGCTGGAGCATTGCTCCTCGCTTCTGTAGTTACTGTCACCGCCGCGCACGCCCAAGTCCCCTACAACCAGGGCCAGGTTTCACGAGTCGTGCTCCTCAGCATCACCCCCGGCCATTCCGACGCGCTCTTCGCCGATCTCAAGAAGAACGTCATTCCTCTGTGGGAGTCCGAAAAAGCCGCCGGTCTCATCGTCGACTATCAACTCTTTCTCAACCAGACTTCATCCGGCCCAAACGATTGGGATCTCGGCTATTCCATCACCTACAAAAACATGGCGGCCCTCGACGGTTTGCCCGACAAAGTCTATGACCTGCGCATGAAGCAATACGGCGACAAAACTTCCGAACAGAAGGTCATCGACAAGCGGGTCGAGAACGCCCACGTGGTCATCAGTTCGCTCACCCGCGACATTACGCTCCGCTAATCCGGTTCCTCAACCTGTCTCGGGCGGCGCAATACGCTCACGCCGCCATCCCTCTCCCTAATTCGTCCCATGGGCCTGCCCCCCTCAGCCCTCCCCCGCGCTCCCTCCGTCCTGATAGATTTGAAGAAACAGTGTGTCAATCTCATCTGTGAACACTCTTTCTCGGGCAGGGATGCACACAGCCAGGAACGAGCCATGTCCCTCGCCATTGAAGACATACGCATTCAAAGGACAACCGTCGTCCTGCCGCCTGTCTTTCTTGAAGAAGAGCGCCCTGTCAGCGAAGCCGCCACGGCGACGATATTCAACGCACGGCTCGACATTGCGCGCATCCTCGCTCAGCGCGACCCGCGTCTCCTTGTCCTCGTAGGTCCCTGTTCCATCCATGACACCAAGGCCGCGCGCGAATACGCAGCCATTCTAGAATCCGCGATCGCCGAATTCTCCCAGGATCTGCGCATCGTCATGCGCGTTTACTTCGAGAAGCCCCGCACCACCGTGGGCTGGAAGGGCCTCATCAACGATCCGCATCTCGACGGCTCCTACAAAATCAACGATGGCCTGCGCCTGGCGCGCAATCTTCTCCTCGATCTGGCCGAGAGAGGCGTACCCACTGGAACCGAGTTCCTTGACATGATCTCGCCCCAGTACATCGCCGGCCTCGTCAGTTGGGGCGCCATCGGTGCCCGCACCACCGAAAGCCAGGTGCATCGCCAACTCGTCTCCGGCGTTTCCTGCCCTGTCGGCTTCAAAAACGCCACCTCGGGCGACGTGCAGGTGGCCATTGACGCCGTGCTCTCCGCCTCGCACTCGCACACGTTCCTGGGCCACACCAAGCACGGCCAATCAGCGATCTTTGTCACCACCGGGAATCCCGACTGCCACATCATCCTGCGCGGCGGCCGCAAATCGGTCAACTACACCGCGGATTGTGTCGCCGAAACATCCGACCAAATGGTACAGGCGGGGATCGCGCCGCGGATCATGATTGATTGCAGCCACGCCAACAGCCTCAAGGACTACACCAGGCAAGCCCACGTCTGCCGCGATGTCGCCGGGCAAATCGCCGCAGGCAATCGAAACATCATTGGCGTCATGATCGAAAGCAATCTCGTCGCAGGCGCGCAAAAATTGGTCCCGGGGCAGCCGCTCGACAAGCTCGTCTACGGCCAGAGCATCACCGANNGGTGTCTTCGGCACCTAGTCCTCCGCTCAGGCCTGCCCCATCACAATCGTGTGCGGGCTCATCGGAATCGGATGCGCCCGCACGCCGCCAAATCCGGCATCCGTATACATCGCGCTCAATTCTTTGAAGGTATAGGCATCACCTGCCGCCGTCGTGGTCAACATCGTCAGGCTGAACGCGGCAGGCATCGGCGGCGACACACGATCCTCGTTCGGCACAAACTCCAGCGTCGCCGCTCGTCCACCGGGTTTTAGCGATCTCCGCACCTTCTCGAGCAATCCCACGCACGTCGGCTTGTCGAAGTGGTGTAGAAAATTCGTCAGCAGCACGGCATCGTACGGCCCGCCAAACTCCACCTCGAATGCGCTCCCTGGCAGCATGTCATAGCGATCGTGCACGCCCGCCTTCTCTGCATTTTTCAGCGCCACGCGCAACACCGGCGCCCAATCGAGGCCCGTCACATGCGCCTGCTTGTTTTGCTTCGCAATCTCGATGCCGAACAATCCATGCCCTGCCGCGATATCCAGCACCCGCATCGGCC
>PLKY01000427.1 GCA_003140785.1 Acidobacteriaceae bacterium
TCATCCGTATCCGCCGCAACGGCAATCGCGACAAACTTCCGCGCACCCTCCGAAATTGCCTTGAACACGGCCACTCTCTCCGCGCAAATCGTCAAGCCATAAGTGGCGTTCTCAACATTGCATCCCGTGAAGATGCGCCCGTTCTCATCCTCGAGCGCAGCCCCGACCTTGAAATGTGAAAACGGCGCATGCGCCTGCTCACGCGCCCCCAGCGCCGCCTCAATCAGCTTACTCATGATGCTTTGTAGCGCACGCNNGCCGCGTCGGCACTCATGCCGAGGCCCATAGCTTTTTCATACCTTCTCATAACCGCGGCAACACACCCATCAAAAACCGCATCAACGTATTTTGCACCCGCCGCCCAGTCTCCAGCACTTCCAGATGTACGATCTTCTGCGGCAGCACACCAGCCGCCATATTCGTGACGCACGAAATAGCCAGCACACGCATTCCCATGTGGTTCGCCACAATCACTTCCGGAACCGTCGACATGCCCACCAAATCCGCCCCGATTGTCCGCAGATAGCGTATCTCCGCCGGAGTCTCGTAGCTCGGCCCGGTAACCGCTGCATATACGCCTTCCGCCAGCTCGATGCCGAGCTCCCGAGCCACTTCGTGCGCAATCGCGCGGTAGCTCGCCGAGTAAGCCTCGGTCATATCAGGAAAGCGCGGACCAAAGGAATCATCGTTCACTCCTATCAGCGGATTCGATCCTTGTAAATTGATGTGATCGGAAATCAGCACCAGCGCGCCTTGGCTGTAGGCCAAGTTGATGCCACCCGCAGCATTGGTAAACACAATCGACCGTACGCCCATCCGATGCAGCACTCGCACACCGAAGGTAACACCGGCCTGCGAATATCCTTCATACAAATGGCTGCGCCCTGCCATCACGGCGACATCGATGGAGTCCAATTTTCCGATCGCGAGTTTCCCCGCGTGACCCACGGCAGTCGACGGAGGCCATCCAGGAATCTCGGCGTACGGAATCTCAACCCGATCCGCCAACTCCTCGGCGAATGCGCCCAGTCCGCTACCCAGAACCACCCCGACATGTGGCGCGGCTGAAGTTCGCGAACGGATGCTATTGAGCGCCGCCTGCATTACAGCAAGATTCCGGCGATGCACGCCGACATGAAGTTGGCCATGGTCCCGGCGGCTACCGCTCTCAATCCGAGCCGCGCCAGGTCCGATTTTCGCGTGGGTGCGAGCGCTCCAATGCCGCCAATCTGAATGGCGATGGAGCTGAGGTTTGCGAAGCCGCAAAGCGCATATGTTGCGATGGTGAAGGATCGCGCATCGAGCTGCGGCTGCAGCGGGCCTAGCTGCTGGAACGCGATAAATTCATTCAGTACCAGGCGGGTACCCAGCAGATTGCCGATAGTCTGGCAGTCGTGAAACTTTACGCCCAGTAGCCACGCCACCGGCGCAAACGCATATCCGAAAATCTGCTGCAGCGTGATATGGAAATAGCTGAGCATTCCGTTACACATCGCGATGAGAGCCAGAAAAGCGATCAGCATCCCGGCGATATTCAGCGCCAACTGCAGCCCATCGCCCGCCCCGCGCGCGGCCGCATCGATGATATTAACGCCCGGCTTTTCCACCGTTATCCTGACGTCGCCCAGAGTCTCTGGTTTGCCCGTCTCGGGAATCAGGATCTTCGCCAGCATGATGGTAGCCGGCGCGGTCATAATGACCGCCGTCAGCAGATGGCGGATCTCCACGTGCGCCATCAAAACGTAGGCGGCCATCACCGCACCCGATACGTGCGCCATGCCGCTGGTCATGATGGTCATTAGCTCGCTGCGTGTGGCTTTGGCAAGAAAAGGACGAATTGTTAACGGCGCTTCCGTCTGCCCCATGAAGATCGATGCCGCCACATTCATGCTCTCGGCGCCGGAGATGCGCATCGTTTTGAGCATCACCCACGCGAGGCCCCGAATAATGATCTGCATCAGGCCAATGTGGTAGAGGACCGCGAAAAATGCTGAAATGAAGATGATCGTTGGCAGCACCTGGAACGCGAAGATCGAACCTAGCGAGGTGTTGGGCGTACCCAGTGCACCAAACAGCACTTTGGTGCCCGCCTGCGTGCAGGCCAGCATGCTGTTGACCACATCGCCGGCCCACGCCATGGCGCGCTGCCCGAAGTCGAAGCGCAGGACAAAAAACGCGAAGACCAGTTGCAGGCTTAGACCCCATGCGACCGTGCGCCAGCGAATGCGCCCGCGATTGGTCGAGCCCAGCCACGCTGCCAGCAGCACGGCCAATATCCCCAGCACCCCCGTAAAACGAGCCAATGCTTCTCTCCATAGACACAAGAATTGCTTTCGATTACCTTATCGCATTCTTTGCCGTGCCACGCTCTATAATTCGGGTTCACGCGGAGCGACTTATGGACAAGACATCTCTCTATTCCGTCATGACGCTGTCGCGTTATGGAGTGGTCTCGTCAATCGCAGCCAACGGATCTTCGCAATCGGCGCTGGTTGGCATTGCAGTCACGCCAGAACTTGAGATCGTCTTTGACACATTGAAGACCACGAGAAAGTACGCCAACCTTGTCGCGCGTCCTTCGTGCTCGTTTGTTCTCTGGTGGAGTGGAGAGCAGACGGTGCAGTTTGAAGGGATCGCAATCGAGCCGCAAGGCGCCGCGCTAGAGCGTTATCGCGAGGTGTACTTCGCCGTCTGGCCGGATGGTCCCACACGTCTTGACTGGCCCGGTCTCGTCCATCTCGTTGTGCGGCCCCGTTGGATCCGTTATAGCGACTACGATCAATCGCCGCCGCTGATCGAGGAGATGAACTTCCCGGCGTGACGCTGCGCCGCCATCGTTTGCGGCAAGCGATTGCTGCATGCCTACGACCGGGTAAGAGACGCAAGAAAAGACTCGGCCGATTCCCTTCTAAACACGCCGCTCACCAGCGGTACTATTTCAGGCGCAGTCTCCGCAATCGTCACTGCCTTCCTAATCAGCTCCAGTGGTTCGGCCAGCATTTCTTGCTTTGTCGCGTACAGCGTCGCGAAGGGCTGTCCTTTCTCCACGCGTGTCCCGCGCCTCGCATGGAATTCGATACCCGCATGCGGGTCCACTGGTTCACCGGCCTTCTCGCGCCCTGCACCCAGCCGCTGCACCGCCCATCCCAATGCCGTTGTGTCCATCTCTGTAACAAAGCCGCCCTGCCAAGCCTCCAGCACGTCGGTCGCGCCCGGTTTGTGAAATCTCCTCAGATCGTCGAAGACCGAAACGTCGCCTCCCTGCGCGTCTACCATTTTTAAGAACACACTCAGCGCCGAGCCGTCCATGAGCGCCGCCTCGGCCAGCTGATAGCCTGCCTGCGGTGTGTCTGTTTTCCCGCCCAAGTGAATCATCCAGCCTGCGAGCAGCAACGACAGTTCGCGTACATCCTCGCTGCCGGCGGCCCGCCCGCCGCGCAACAACTCCACACATTCGGCGATCTCGATCCAGTTGCCGGCCATGCGTCCCAACGGCTGGCTCATGTCGGTCATCAGCGCCGCCGTACGCGTTCCCGCAGCTTCGGCGGTCGCCACCATCAATGCCGCAAGATAGTCCGCATCTTCCCGCTTACGGAGAAACGCTCCCGATCCCGTCTTCACATCGAGCACAAGTGCGTTTAATCCCGCGGCCAGTTTCTTGCTCAAGATTGACGCGCAAATTAGTCCCGGATTCTCGACCGTTCCTGTGCGATCCCGCAGGGCGTAGAGGATGCGGTCTGCTGGAACCAGAGTCGGTGTCTGGCTCACGATCGATGCCCCACATCGCTTCAGCACAGCTTCAAATTCAGCCAGAGTGAGCGCCGTTCGGTAGCCTGGAATCGCCTCTAGCTTGTCGAGAGTGCCACCCGTATGTCCCAGTGCGCGGCCGCTGATCATCGGCACCGCGAGCCCGCACGCAGCCGCCAGCGGAGCCACCAGGAAACTCGTCTTGTCTCCAACGCCTCCCGTTGAATGCTTGTCCACTGCAACTTTGCCGAGATTGCGCGGATCGAACTTCTCTCCGGAATCGCGCATGGCCATCGCCATCGACCGTGTCTCTTCCAGCGAAAGGCCGCGCAGCCAGGCTGCCATAAGCCATGCAGCAAGCTGCTCCAAGGGAATCGACTCATCTGCCGCACCCGCGACCAGAAAACTCAGCTCGCGCGCATCGAGCGTTCCACCGTCGCGCTTTTTCCGGATCAGGTCGATCATGTGCAAACGAGTTCGATCCTGGGTGGCGCCTGCCCGTTCTATTTCGTTCATTCCTGTGTCCGATTCATTTCAACTTGAGTTCCGTGGAGAAGGGCATGATCTCGGCAAACGGCATCACACGCAAGCTTTCGGCGAGGGGAAACGCGACTGGCGCATTGGGTTCCGTGAATTCCGCGAGCACCTGCCGGCACGCGCCGCATGGCGGGCTAGCTGCGTTGTTTAGGTTCGCAATCGCGACCGCATTTATTCGAATCTCCGGCCCAAACCGAGAAACCGCCTGCACCACCGCCGCGCGCTCAGCGCAGATCGTCAGCCCGTAGCTGACATTCTCCACGTTAGTGCCGGTCACAATCTCTCCGTTCGTTAGCCGCAACGCCGCTCCCACTTTGAAGCTGGAATAAGGCGAATAGGATTTCTCGGCAGCCTCGCGCGCCGTCGCCAGCAGATCTTCGAGTACCGCTTCGGCTAAACTCGTCATCACCATTGCAGTTCCCGCGCTCCCAACAGGATTGAATCTAGAGGCTAAAGCATGACCGTTCTCCATGTACAACGCAGCCGAGCTGTCACATTTCTATTCGCGCTCGTCCGTTTCGCTGCGGTTTCCTGCGCTCTCTCGGTTTGGTCCCGGAATCGGCCCGCGATGAATCCGAGTTCAATGCAGCCCGGCACATCCGCCGCACAATCCGCGCCCTTACCCGCAACTACGCCTCCAGATGCCGTCGGAAAGCTGATTCGCCGCTCCACTCTTCGCATTTCAGTTTTGCGTTCCTCAAGTTAAAACCCATCCATCCGATAAGGCCATTGGGAGATTCCGCGCTGGCTTCTTTCGCCGGAAAGCGGATACATCGACGCAATGGATGAATTGACGAGAGAATTCCTGATTGAAAGCCAGGAAGGGCTGGACCGCATGGAACGCTGTCTGACCGACCTGGAGGAGCGGCCGGACGATGCTGCCCTGTTGGCGGACATCTTCCGTTCGGTGCATACCATCAAGGGAACCACCGGCTTCCTCGGCTTCAAACGCCTTGAAGAGCTCGCCCATTCGGGCGAAAACTTGTTGGGCATGCTGCGCGAAGGCAAGCTCGCTGTCAGCGCACCCATCATCACCGGCCTGCTCCACCTCCTTGACGGCCTGCGCTCCATCCTCAAAACGATCGAAGCCGACGACAAGGAGGGAGACGGTTCCGATGCCGCTCTGATCGAGAATCTCGATCAGTTGCAGTCTCCAACAAAGGCGGAAGAGATGAAACAAGCCACTCACGCGCGCACTTCTTCGGCCAAATCCCATTTCGAGCCCAGGCAGGCTGTACCCGCGGAGCCTCCTGTTGCGGCAGTTTTTCAGGAACCGGCGGCAGTTGTTGAAACCAGGCCCGCCCCACCCGAAGCGCCAACATCACCCGCATCTCCCGCGCCACCCGAAGCCCGCGAGGCTGAGACAACTCGCGCCAAGGCTGCTCCAGGCACCTCCGCCGCGGAAAGCACGCTGCGCGTCGACGTGACCCTGCTCAACCGGATGATGAACCTTGTGGGCGAACTGGTCCTGACCCGCAACCAGGTTTTACAGGCGACTTCGGCCGATCCGAAGATGACCCTGCTTTCGCGCCGCCTCGACATGGTCACGGCGGATCTACGCGAGTCGGTAATGAAGGCCCGGATGCAGCCGGTGTCGAACGTCTTCTCGAAGATGCCGCGTATCGTGCGCGATCTGGCGCAATCGCTGCATCGCCGCGTTCGCCTGCAGATGGAGGGCCAGGAGACGGAGCTAGACAAGAGTCTTCTTGAAGCCATCAAGGACCCGCTCACGCACGCTGTGCGCAACTCGCTCGATCACGGCATCGAACCGCCTGACGTGCGCGAGGCGGCGGGCAAGGATCCGGAAGGAACTCTCCGTCTGCGCGCCATGCAGGAAGGCAGCCACGTCATCATCGAGGTCTCCGACGACGGCGGGGGCATCGCGGTCGATAAGGTACGTGCGAAAGCGATCGAGCGAGGGCTCATCACCGCCGACCGGGCCGCCCTTCAGCCCGAGCGCGAACTGCTCCAGCTGATCTTCCTGCCCGGTTTCTCGACTGCTGCGGCGGTCACCAATGTGAGCGGACGCGGCGTGGGCATGGATGTGGTCAAGACCAACGTGGAGAGAATTGGCGGCAAGGTCGAGATCGACTCCCGCGTCGGCAAAGGCACCACACTTCGCTTGCGTATTCCTCTGACGTTGGCGATTATTCCCGCACTCATTGTGCGCAGCGTCCATCAAAGTTTTGCCCTGCCCCAGGGCGCGCTCTCCGAACTCGTCCACGTCTCGCCCGAACAAGCTGCCACGACGATCGAGTGGATCGAAGATGCGCCGCTTTACCGGTTGCGCGGCAAGCTGCTTCCGCTGGTCTTTTTAGACCGACTGCTCACCCCGGCGGCATCGGGCGACAATGCCCGCGACCGCGACAGCTTCATCGCAATTCTTGACGCCGATGGACGCCGCTTTGGCCTGGTCGTGGACGGCTTGGCCGATCCGGAAGAGATCGTCGTCAAGCCCCTTTCCGTTGCGCTCAAAGGCATCGGTCTCTATTCGGGCGCGACGGTGCTGGGCAGCGGCGACCTGGCTCTCATTCTTGACCCGAGCGCCATTGCCATGAAGGCCGGCGTGACCATGACCACCGAAGAAGAGGCTGCCCGGTCGTCCGAGGCCGAGACGGCTGACGTTGAGAACCGTGCGGAATTCCTGCTGGTAGAAGCTGCCGGGCGCAAAGCAGCTGTGCCGCTCGGCGACGTGCTTCGTATCGAGCAGATGCCCATGTCGCGCATCGAATACGTCGGCGTCCGTCCGGTCATCAACTTCGACGGCCAGTTGCTTCCAGTCGATGATACGGGCGGCGTCCTGGCTGCCTCCGAGGGCAACCCGGAGGCTCAGGTCGTGGTCGTGGTATGCCGCGAAGGCAACCGGCATGTCGGCATCGCAGTCTCGCATGTGCTCGACGTGGCCACTGGCGCCGAACTCTATGAAGCGGGCACCACCTTACGCACGCAGGGCGTGACGCTCCTCAAGGAGTGCGTCACGGGTGTGGTCAATCTTGGAGGCATCGCTGACCTCGTGGCTGATGTAACTGCCTCGAACGAGTGGAGCCCGACTGCGGAGGCAATTCAATGAGCAATCAAGTAGCAGCAGCAACGCGGCGTAAAGACAAATCGGCATCGGCGCTGGTGGAGATTTGTTCCGTGCGCCTCGGTAACGCGCTTTACGGCATGCCGATCAGCCACATTCTCGAAATTGTCGGCGGAGCCCGGCCGCAGCCCGTGCCTCTGGCTCCCAGCTTCGTCGGCGGATTGGTTCATTACCGCGGGGATGTTCTCACCGCGGTGAGCCTTCGCCAGCTGCTGCGCATGCCGCCTCTAGATGGGCCCCAGGACATTCTGGTTCTCGAGAGCTCTGGCGGATGTTTCGGCCTGCTCGTCGATTCGGTCGGTGAGGTTTTGACCGTTCCTGCAGCCGATTTCGAACCCAACCCATCGACCCTAGACGAGACCCGCAGGGACCTGATCGCCGGGGCTTATAAGCTTCAGAATGCCTTGATGGTCATGCTCGACCCAGAGCGTCTGGATCCGGTACGGCTCGGCGTAGCCGAGGCAGCCTAGCGCTGCGGAGAGGCCTATGCGAGCACTCATTGTGGACGACTCGCGCTTTGTGCGCGGCTATGTGCGGGGTCTGCTGGAAGAGAAGGGAATTGAATGCGAAGAAGCGGGCGACGGCCAGGCGGCGCTGGATCTTGTCCTGGGTGGAAAACCGTTCGATCTTGCGCTGGTTGATTGGAACATGCCTGTCATGAACGGGCTTGACATGCTGACCCAATTGCGCGCGCGCGGCTTTTCTGGGATCAAGGTCATGATGGTCACCACCGAAGCCGAGAACGATTTCATCATTCGCGCCCTTGATGCTGGCGCCGACGAGTACTTGATGAAGCCCTTTGATGGCGAAGCATTGGGAGAAAAACTGGCCATGCTCGGTTTGGCGGAGGAATAGTTCATGGCCAACGGTCGACGCACGCGTATCCTTATTGTCGACGATTCCGCGGTGATGCGGAACCTTTTGCGCTCCGTCATTCGCAGCAGTAGCGAATTCGAGGTGAGCGGTACCGCCGCCGATGGCGAATCCGCCTTGGGCATGGTCAAGAGTCTTAGTCCTGACCTGATCTTGCTCGATGTTGAAATGCCGGTCATGGACGGGCTCGAAACCCTGCGCAAGCTCCGCGGCCGCGGCCATCGCATGCCCGTCATCATGTGCAGCTCGCTGACGCAGCGCGGCGCGCGCGTCACCATCGAGGCGCTTGCCAGCGGAGCTTCGGACTATGTCGCCAAACCCGCCGGCCAGGCGCGCGCGGCGGATGCCATTAAGGCTCTCGCACACGACCTCCTTCCCAAAATATCTGCGCTTACCGCGACTGCGCATCCGGCACCCTTGGCTGCCCTTGCGCCACGACTCCCGGTGCTTGCTGAAGTTCCGTCAATTCCCCGGAATCAGTCCATCACCTCGAATCCTTCGGTCCTCGTGATCGGTGTTTCGACCGGTGGTCCCGCTGCACTCGATATTCTCCTTCCGGCGTTGCCCGTCAGCTTCCCGCTGCCCGTACTCATTGTCCAGCACATGCCGGAGCTGTTTACGCGCTTGCTTGCAGAGCGGCTCAGCCAGCGTTGTCCGCTCCACGTGAGCGAAGCTGCCGAGGGCGATCCAGTGCGTCGAGGCTACATCTCCATTGCCCGCGGCAACTGGCACCTTGAGATTCTGGGTGCGGCGCGTTCCAGTCAAACCGCAACGCTGCACCTGACCCAGGGGCCGCCAGAGAACCACTGCCGCCCCGCGGTCGATGTGCTGTTTCGCACCGCCGCCGCACACTACGGCTCGGGCGTGCTCGCCGTCGTTCTCACTGGGATGGGCTCGGATGGCCTGGCCGGCTCCCGCCTTATTCGTGCGCAAGGAGGCACTGTGCTGGCACAAGACCAGGCAACGAGCGCCATTTGGGGAATGCCGGGCGCTGTAGCCCGCGCAGGATTGGCCCAGCGCATTCTTTCCCGCCAGGACATCGCTCCTGAGATCACTCGGCTCGCAAGCCGCCCGCAAGGGGGACGCACCGAAGTGCACGAGGCGGTGGCCCTGTGATCACTACATCTGCAACCGTTGACTATGGTTTTCTGCGCGAGATTGTCGGGCGGTTATCGCAGAACGTGCTCGACCCTTCCCGCGATTATCTCTTCGAAACACGCCTCACCCGCTTGTTGCGCAATGAGGGCATGACGCAGCTCGAAGAGCTCGTCGAGCACCTTCGGATCAGGAAGAACCCCTCGCTTGAGCGTGCCATCGCCGAGGCGATGACGATCAACGAGACCAGCTTTTTCCGCGACGGCCGTCCTTTCGAGCTTCTCCGGACCGAATTGTTGCCGGCCCTGATGGAAGCACGTCGCCTGACACGCACCCTCCGGTTCTGGAGCGCGGCCTGCTCCACGGGACAGGAAGGCTACTCGCTTGCCATGCTCATGCGGGAGAATTTTCCTTCTCTCACTTCCTGGAACATCCGCATCGAAGGGACCGACATCCGCAATGAAGTCGTCGAACGCGCACGCCACGGTCTTTATCATCGCATCGAAATGAACCGCGGTCTTCCCGCGCGCAATGTCGTTCGCTACTTCGACCATGTCGGCGAAGACTGGGTGGCCAAACCCGAACTTCGCCAGCTCTGCAACTTCCGCCAAGCTAATCTTTGCCAACCGCCGCTGCCGTTTCACGAGCGCTTTGATGTCATCTTCCTGCGCAATGTCATGCTCTATTTCTCACAGGAGACGCGCCGGACCTTAATGGCCGGTATCCACAAGCTCCTGGCATCGGACGGTATTCTCTTTCTCGGCTCCGCCGAACAGCCCTCCGACCCTTCTCTCTGGAATGCCATTCTCGCGGGCGCCACCTGCCACTTCCGGCCCCGTTCTCTTCCCTGAGCCCCTCGGATAGTTCCCAAAGTAATGGTTACCTGGCCCAAACGGGGCAGCAATTCTGGTACAAAAGGGGAATTTACAGGAGTAGAATCCTCTTGTGAAAAACAAGGCCGTATTTCTGTTCAGCCCATCGCCCCGCGCCTCGCGGCCGAATTCACAAAATTCAGCGGACGCCTGATTCCCCACAGCTTTCAGACCGGAGTTACCATGACCTTCGTCAATGGTTCGTCCCTTAAGCACTCGCCTCCGGACCGTCGCCGGAGTGAACGCAGAAATTCTCCTGAACTCGCCGCCTATCTCTGGATTGGCACACTTCCGCAGCAAGCAGGCATTCGGGATATCAGTTCCACCGGCGTTTACCTCGTAACCCGAGAGCGCTGGGCCCCAGGTGACGTGGTCTCCATGACCCTGCAGCGCAAGGGACCGCTCGAGGGGCACTTCGAACGCAGGGTTGCCGTGCAGGCCAGGGCCGTACGCTGGGGCGAAGATGGAATCGCCATGTCTTTCGTCCTGCCCACGGGGATGGATCTGCGCCTGTGGGAGAGCCCCCTGAAGAGCGCGGCCGAACAGACCGAGCCCGAAGACATTCTGCACGAATTTCGTATGGCGGGAGCCTTGGCGTTCCTAGGGCGGGTTTCTCCTGCCGCAGCTGACGAAGCGGGGCGCCTGCTTCGTGAAGGACTGAGCAATTTCCGGGTCGCGAGCGCGATGGCCATCATACTCACGGCCGAAAAGATGATCTCCTTCGCCTCGAACGCGGACGGACTGCGCGCTCCTGCGTCCATCGTTTTGCGGATCGTGGAAGAGGGTTCCTGGGCCGACGCAGAACCGACGCAGCATCTCTGGGCAGGCCTCCTGGCTACCTCCTGTACGCTCAATGGACGGGATGAATCGAATTTGTCTTTCGCGAACTTGCTTTGCCAGCTCACTTCGTCGCATGTCCGGATCCTCAGCGCAGCCTGCACCAAGGCCACAAAATTCATGGCTGGCCTCGAGCGGATCTCTTCGCGCCCGATTCAATTGACCGCTCGGGATATGACGCAAATCACGGGTTCGCGCGATCTCATCCGGATTCACCGGGAGCTTGAATATCTCTCCGATCTGGGACTGCTCACGACCAACGTCAGATCTCAGTCGTTTTCCCCGATCGAAAGCACCGACATTGCTCCTACCAGCCTTGGCCTCCAGCTCTTTGCTCGTTGCAGCGGGTATCGAGGCGCGGCACAGGAGTTTTACGGTGTTTCCCGATCGCGGCTGCCACGCATTCCTGGAGAGCCGGAACTTGTGGTGCCGGACGAGGCGTCGCGGTAGAGCAGGGACGGTCTTTCCGGTATTCCCGCGCTTTGCCGGCAGACTGTTCCTCGTTACACCTGCTTGCTTACTGTTCGCCAAGCAGCCGCTGTACCTCCGCACGCAGGCGCGCCGTAATCTCCGCCTCGGTCTGCTCGGCGGTAAACCGCAAAGGTTCCCCAACGTGCACCTCAATTTTTCCGGAACGAAACCATCCGCGTCCTCGCGCCTTCAATTCGCCTAGTCCGCGAACAGCCACTGGCAGCACCGCAGTCTGCGCTTGTTTTACCAGAAGCCCGATTCCCGGTCGAAAACGCGCCAGTTCGCCTGCGGCCGAACGCGTTCCCTCGGGAAATACCATTACGTTGAATCCACGATCCAGTGCTTCGCCTGCATGCGCAAAGCTCCGCTGAAAATCCCTGCGCCGCGGCAACGGAAACACGTTGTAAAGCGCAGTCACCAGGAAATAGGCCAGCGGCCCAAACAGCATAAATCGATTCCGACCGGCTTTTCGCTCCGGGTTGCGGAAATGCCTGTAATCTTCGAGCATTTCCCCAGCCATGGCCACTGCCATGCGCCTCCGCATCCGGCCTGGGAGCGCGTACTCGACCAGCGGCCCGTCAAATGCGGTGACATGATTGCCAATCACCAGCATCGGTTCGGAAGTGTTGAATGCGCGGCGCCCCACCACGCGCGGATTCGCAAGGAACCACACCAGCGGTTGTGCCACTACCTCCAGAAACGCGGCCCTGATCCATTCAACCGGCCCCCACAACGGCCAACGCGGATAAATATACTTCGCCGTAACAGTTTCTTCTGCCGCAAAGGCCCCTGAAAATTTCACGCCTCTCGTTTCTGCGATGCCCGGCTCCGACACCGGATTCCCGATCCCCGCTCTCTCGTCTCTGTTCCTCAGTTCCCGTTGCCCAGCGCCTGTTTTCTGTTCCCTATTCCCTGTTCCCTGTTCCCTGCCGGGGTCCGCGGCGAGGGGTCTTCGTCGCTGGGGTGGCCGTTCCCTGCCTCCTTCCCAGCCCAGCAGCTTTCGCAGTTCGCCAAGTGTCCTCACCTCATCCAACGCATTCGCAAACGGCAAGGCACCCAGCCGTTCCTCCAGAGCCGCTGCAAGTTGCAAGCGCCCCAGGCTGTCCAGGTGTAAGTCCTCGCTCAGGCGCACATCATCGCTTCCCCTGAGAGGCGTTTCTCCGGTGGTGGCCGCAATCAATGCCCGCAGCCAATCTCCATCCGCGGAAAGGCCCGCGTCGCCAATCGCTGTCTTTTCTTCCGTCGCGATCTGCGCCCCTTCTGCCCACGCCGCCACAGTCTTGCGCCGCACCTTGCCGGTCGACGTTCGCGGCAGATCCGGTTCCGGCCACACAGCCCATCGCCGCACACGCTGAAACTCGGCCAGCCTTTTATTTGCGTGCTCCACGGCTTCCGCTGCCTGGCTCGCCGCGCCGCGCACCGCGATCACCGCATACGCCTCGGGACCGCTCGCCGTCTCCAAAGGCACCACCGCGCAGCCCACCACTCCGTGTTCCTGCTCGATCGCTTCTTCCAGGTCTTCCGGGTGAATGTTGACCCCTGCCGCGGTCACAATCACTTCGCTCTTGCGCCCCAAGAACTTCAGATCGCCCGTCGCCTGCTTTTCCGCGATGTCGCCCGTGGCCAGCCACTCGCTCTCGCGCGTCCTCAATTCACCGCCGCTCCACGTCGCACCGGAAATCATCGGGCCGCGTACCAGCACCTCGCCGTCCGGCCCCAGCTTCACCTCGCGTCCTGGAAGCGGTTTGCCGATCGACCCGCTCGCCACGTGGAAGGGGTGATTCAAAGTGATCATCGCCGTGGTTTCCGTCATCCCGTAGCCCTGCACCACGACCAGTCCCAAAGTGTTCCAAAACTGTTCGAGCGGCCCCGGCAATGCTCCTCCGCCCGAAATCAGTGCCCAGAACTTCAACCCCAGCTTCCGGTGCACATCGCGAAACACCCACCAGCGCTTCCACGGCTTGATGCCCTTGGCTGCTGCCACACGCTCGGCGAGGCCCGGCCGCGTCGTTTCCAGATGCGTCTTCAACAGCGCCATCACGCGTGGCACTGCTGCCAGTACGCTGATGCGCTCGCGTTTGATGGTCTCCACGAGGCGCGTAGCCACGAGCCGGTTCTCAAAATGCACCTCGGCGGCAAAGATCGCCGGCACCCACAAGCCCATCGTCTGCCCAAAGACATGACTCAATGGCAGCGTATGCAGAAACCGCAGGGGGTGCACCAGCCGCTCGTAGCGCATATAACCCCGTGCGGCCTGGGCGATCGGCCATACGCTGGCCAGCACATTGCCGTGGGTATGCACGATGCCCTTCGGGTCGCCAGTCGTTCCTGAGGTAAAGAGGATTTGCAGCGGAGTGGCGTGGTTCAGTCCGCTCACCGGGTCGGCTTCATGTGCGGGCAGGGAAGTGAGCCAATCTTCGAATGCCAGCTTGGGACAATTGCAGAGCTTTCTCACGAGCCCCGCATCGCCCACCACCAGCTTTGGCCTCACATCGCCGGTCACGCGCCCTGCGAATTCCACGCTGCCATATGCGTCCAGCGGCACGGCGATCGCTCCGCGCAGCATGATCCCGTAAAAAGCCGCGACCCACTCAGCGCTATTTTCGGCCCACAGCACGACGCGGTCGCCGGGCCCGATGCCGCGCTGTTCCAGCAATGCAGCAAATCGCCCCGCCAGCCGCGCGATTTCACCGTAAGTCGCGACACGCCGTCGAATCCCCTGCATGCGGACTACGGCGATCCCGCGATCGTACCGGCGAAAGTCGTCCAAAACTGTAGCGAGGTGCTCGCGCATTCTTTCTCCTGCGTTCGATCGATAGCAGCGAGCCGAGCTGCTTTTCTGAGCCTATTCCTTTGTGATTACAGTGAATGAATGAAGGATGCACCGTCTGCACCGGTCACCCCCCTTTATCGCCCTGTCGGCGAAATGGAACTCACGCTTATTCGCGATAGCGGCTTCCGGGCTTTTCCTCCGCGCCTGCCCGAGCAGCCGATCTTCTACCCGGTTCTTGAAGAGAGCTACGCCATTCAGATTGCGCGCAACTGGAACACCCGTGATGACGGCCGGGTTTTGTGCTTCGATTTCAGGTTGAGACCGAATATCTTGCACAATTTCCCGTGCAAACCGCAGGTCCCTGAGTTCATCGCGAGTATTGGATTCCGGCGGAGGAATTGGCAGAGTTCAACCGCCGAATCGTCGGCCTCATTGAAGTCATTCATGAATTTCGCGGCAGTTGAACGGGAGCAGACGAGGCCTTTTATTTTCCCTGTTCCTAATTCCCGCTCCCTGCTTTCTTCGCTTCCTCTTCGCCGCTTCCCGGGTTATTCTCTCAAGAGGCATGTCCCCGCGCCCCTCCAATTCCGACTCCGGACAGAACCAATCGGTGTGCCCCAGCGTTGAAATCCGCTCCGCAATCGGAGAGCTGGAAGGCGACCCGTTTTCCTGCTTCCACCCCGTTACGGCCGAGTGGTTCCGTGCTGTGTTTGACGCACCTACCGCTCCGCAGCGCCTGGGCTGGCCCGTCATCGCGCGCGGTGAGAGCGCTCTCATCCTGGCGCCTACCGGAACCGGCAAGACCCTCACTGCCTTCCTTTGGTGCCTCGACCGCCTGATGCTTGGAAACAGCGAACAGGAATCAGGGAACAGCCACCCCAGCGACGAAGACCTGTCGCCGGGGACCCCGGCAGGGAACAGGGATCAGAATGGTGCCGGCGGTGCACGGCGAGGCTGCAAGATCGTCTATGTCTCGCCCCTCAAAGCCCTCGCCGTCGACGTCGAGCGCAATCTCCGCTCGCCACTCGCCGGCATCGCCAACATGGCCCGCCGCCGCGGCGTCCCATTCGACGAACCGCTCATCAGCGTCCGCACAGGCGACACTCCCCAACGAGAGCGCGCCCGCTTTCGCCGCTATCCGGCCGACATCCTCATCACCACGCCCGAGTCGCTCTA
>PLKY01000173.1 GCA_003140785.1 Acidobacteriaceae bacterium
CAATGTGCGCGAACTGGAGAATTCGATCGAGCGCGGTGTCGTGCTTTCCTCGGGACCGGTGATCGGCTCGGACCTTTTACCGGGCCACATTACAGGCCGCAGTTTCCAGGACGCGTTGCTCGAACATAATCCCAATGCTTCGCTCTTCGACATCCTCGAAGACATCGAGCGTCGCATCATCATTGAGAAGCTGGAGCGCTGCAATGGCAACCAGACCGNNACTATTAGGACTGGTTTCAGATGGAGTGCCTTGTGGATCAACTAGATCGAATTACACGGGACCCGGCGGTAATGGGCGGGAAGGCATGCATTCGCGGCATGCGCGTCACTGTAGGTATGGTCGTTGGGCAGATCGGCGCAGGGCGGAGCGTTGATGAGATCCTCGCCGAATATCCCTATCTGGAACGCGAGGACGTTATGCAGGCGCTTCGTTATGCTGCGTGGCTGGCCGAGGAACGCGAGGTTGTGCTGGCGACGGCATGAAGCTGCTCGTCGATATGAACCTATCTCCCCGCTGGGTTACATTGCTGGCTGGTGCCGGTATCGAGGCGGTACATTGGTCAACACTTGGACAGGCCAATGCTCCAGACGCCGAAATCATGGCCTATGCCGGCGCCAATGGCTACGTGGTTCTGACACACGATCTCGACTTCAGTGCGATTCTTGCGGCAACTCATGGCGAGAAACCAAGTGTCGTGCAAATTCGGACAGATGATCTAAATCTGGGTGAAGTTGGGAAACAGGTCATCGCGGCCTTGTTACAGACGACATCCGATCTGGAGGAGGGAGCACTGCTCACAATTGATCCAAAGCGCACTCGTTTGCGGCTCCTGCCTTTACCTTCAAGAAGTTGACGCTATGCCAACCCGGCCTAAGATTGATCTCGCCTATTTCCCATCCCAAGCTTCGAGCCACATCCGCAAAAACGTGCGCAATTCTTCCGGAGGCTTGAGCCACACATCGGCTGCCGTTTTGCGCGGAGCGCGGCGCATCAGCACACTCAGGTGCGGCGCTTTCGCTTCATTGACTGCTTTAAATGCGGCTTCGTCAGTCAGGTCGTCGCCTAGATAGGTCACCGGTGCGCCGGCATCGGACTCGCGGATAATCTCGCGCACAGCACCGCCCTTGTCGCGGCCCGCGCGCAGTTCCAGTCCCGCCTCGAACTCTAGCAGTCGGAGACCACTCAGCTTGGCGAGCGGCTCAAACAGTTCCTGCGTGCGCCGCTTGATTTCGCGCGCCTGCTCGGGTGAGCGGCCGCGCCAATGCATCACGGCGGCATTGGGCTTGTCTTCAAAGAGGCCGCCGAGCGAGTCGCGTTTCAATCGCTTGCGAAGATTCTGGAGAGCTTGCCGCACAGCGGGCGTCTGCACTTCCATTTCACGGCGGCCGTTGGGATACAGCCTCTCCGCGCCATGAAGGCCCCAGACTTCGGGCGCAGGATCGAGGGCGAGCATGAGCGGAATCTCCCCTGCCGGTCGACCGGTTACAACCGCGATGCGTGTTTTCTTCTGGCTTTGGATGCGATCCAACAAATCGCGCACCTGCGCCCACGGCCGCGCTTTGAAACGATCCACGCGAAATCCTGCCAGCGTGCCATCGTAATCCAGCATCAGCAGCGAGGTCGACGCGCCGGGGAATGCCGAAAAGAATTCCTGAAGTTTTTTTGCGGCTTGACGGTTCAACGGTTGGTCTCGTTCTAAGCCAGTCTACGTTGTGCGGGTTCGGCGGGAACAATCGCAATCGGGTTGGGCGCAGGGGCCTCCGGGCCGGCGTTATCTTCGAGGCGTATCTCGCGCAGCGCTCCGAGCACGTTCGCCGCCCAGCGGTAGATGTTGTTTTCCATCACCTGACGGCGCATGCGTTGCATACGGTCGCGACGCTCGGCGCGGTCCATTTCGAGGCCACGGTGCATGGCTTCCGCGACGCCGGCAATGTCGTACGGATTCACCACCAGCGCATCGCGAAGCTCGACGGCAGCCCCAGTGAATTTGCTGAGGATCAGCACGCCATCCTCATCGTCACGCGCCGCCACAAACTCCTTGGCCACAAGATTCATGCCGTCGTGGAGCGAGGTGATCACGCAGAGATTCGCCGCGCGGTACCAGCGCTCGATCTCCTGACGATCTGCCTGTCTCTCGATCAGGACGATCGGCTTCCAGCGCGCAGTTTGAAAGCGCTGATTGATGCGCGCCACTTCTTCATTCACGCGGCGGTGCAGCTCTTCATACGCGGGGATTCGAGTGCGGCTGGGTGAGGCAATCTGCACCAGTGTGAGCCGCTCCCGATGCCAGGGGTGGAATTCGAGGAGGTGCTCCAGGGCAAGGAGACGCTGCACGATGCCCTTGGTGTAATCCAGCCGGTCGACGCCAACGGCGAGACTCTCTGCGCGGATGTTGAACTCACGAAGCAACTGATTGCGTGCTGCAGCGCGCATCGGCTCCTCGTCGGGATTATCCAGGCTCACGGGACCGGCCACCATCGCAGACCCGGTGAAGGCGACACTGATCGGATAGGGCCGCACGGTGGTGATATGGCCGTGCCGGCTTACCGTCGCATGCTCGCGATCTGTGCGCGCCTCGAAGACCCGGTCCACGGCAGAAAGAAAATTACTACAGTGGAGCGGAATGTGAAAGCCGATCAGATCCGCGCCCAGCAGTCCGTCCAGAATCTCCGCCTGCCAGGGACAGATCCCAAAAGCTTCGGAATTCGGCCAGGGAATGTGCCAGAAAATTGCGACGCGGGCATCGGGGCGCGCAGCTTTTACGAGGCGGGGCAGGAGCGCAAAATGATAATCCTGTACAAACACGATGGGTTCAACGCTGCCTTCCATTTCTTCGAGCAATGCCGCCGCGAATCGTTCGTTGACGCGCTGATAGCACTCCCAATCGGCAGGCCGGAAGATAGGACTGGTGTGCGCGTTGTGGCACAGGGGCCATAGGCCTTCGTTGGCAAAGCCATCGTAGTAGCGCGACTCCTCTTCCTGCGTCAACCAAACGCGCCGCAAGGTGTAGCGCGGATCGTCGGGCGGAACGCGTAAGCGATCGAAATCGTCCACCGTTTCTTTGTCGGCATTGCCGCTGCCACTTGCCACCCACACGCCGTCACAGGCGCGCAACACCGGCTCAATGGCGGTGACCAGGCCACTGGGAGGGACTTCGCAAACGATTTCGCGGCCCTTCCGCACATGCATATAGGGTTCGCGATTCGAAACCACGAAGATGCGACTGGAGCCGGATTGGTCGCGCATATGCACAGCAAGTCGTTCCGCCGTCCACATGTTCTCGCCTGCGTGGCGCAAGCGGGCTTCAGCTTCGGCGGCCGCGCGCGCGGCAGCCAGACTCTCCGCCAGTGTCTCGACTTCGCGCGCCAGAGGCGTAAACATGCTGAACTCTCTTGCGCGCGGATCCTCCGGTTCATCCGTATGCCCACTGCGCAACCGGCGCAGACGCTCGGCGACACGCGTCATAGGCCGCATCAGGAACCAGCGCACCATCACAAACGTGACGGCGGCTATCAGTAAAACCAGTTCCGCGATACGCCAGAAGCTCCTGCGCCAAATGTCATATCCCTCAGTGCGGATGTAGCCTGCATCCGCGATCAGAACCAGTGCTCCTTCCAACTGATTCCCGTTGTGCAGAGGGAAGGCCTCTTCGAGCCATTGCATGTCGCTCGAATGCCCGAAAGCGGACTCGTCCGATCCTTTCCGCAATGACTTTTCAACCAGCGGGTGGGGCAAAGCATGGAGAAGATCCGTAGGGCCGACCCAGGCCAGGTATTGCCCCTGGGCGTTGACGACAGCGAGTCCAAGAACCCCAGTCCGCGCCTTCGAGGATGCAAGAAGCGACGGCAGCGCAGCGGTATCGCCGGAAGCCAGCTTCTGCTCAAGGTAGGGCTGCAAGCCGACGCCCATCCATCTTGTTCGGCTGACCAGAACCTCTCGCAGAAAGTGCTTATGCGCCAGCACCTCAAAATAAGTAGAGGCGACAGAAACCGCAGTTACGCATGCGACGAGCACAAGGATCAGGCGCAGGCGAAATGAGTGCATAACGGTCCCCTCTAATGCCTTAGATGCACGGGACAGGTGCAAAAGGAGCAAGGCCCATTTGATACACGTCCCTAATCGTCTTCCAATCTTCGGTATACCGCGATTCGATTGACCCGATCCGATTTTCCGGTACCACCTTCGATCGATCACAAACCCGGCAAACAACAGCCCCCGCCGGGAAGTTTTTGCACGATGCGCTATTCTGTGGAATGAGAAGCGGAATTTCCCCCGCATCTCATTGTCCGGTAAACAAATGGCGTTCGAGACGATCGATAACACTGCCAAGCAAATCGTGCTCACCGTGCAGGACTATTCCCTGTTCGCATACCGGGCGTTGATGAATCTTTTTCGCCCGCCCATCTACTGGACTGATTTTCTCATTCAATCCGACATCGTGGGTGTTGGTTCTTTGTCGATTGTAGTGCTCTCCGGACTCTCGACTGGGGGTGTTCTGGCTCTGCAATCGGCAGCAACGCTCTCCGCGTTCGGCGCAACGGCGGTTACCGGGCAGTTTGTGAGCCTCACCATGATCCGCGAACTCGGACCTGTGCTCACCGGGGTAATGGTGTCTGGCCGCAATGCCTCCTCGATGGCCAGCGAACTGGGTTCGATGGTCGTAACCGAGCAAATTGACGCGATGCGTGCTCTTGGTGTTGATCCTATCCGAAAGCTGGTAACTCCGCGAATTTTCGCCACCATTGCGATGCTCTTTTTTCTTACCATCGTGGCCGATGCATTTGGGATCCTCGGTGGCGGGCTAGTTACCGTCTTAATGAATAACCAGAATGGGACCCAGTACTTCGCCATGGCCTGGGAACATCTTCGTCTCCCGGACATCGTGCAGGGATTGATGAAGCCAATCTTCTTCGGCTACATCCTATCCTCGATCGGCTGCTTTTATGGCATGAGGACCACAGGAGGAACGCAAGGCGTGGGCCGCTCCACCATTCAGGCGGTCGTCACCGCATCCGTGCTCATCATCTTCGTCGATTTTTTCATTACCCGGCTACTGCTCAACATCTTTGCCTCATGGAACTGAGTTACCCATTGACTCATCCGATACCGGACCCCGCTCCCAAAGCGGAGACCGACCCTGTGCTAACTTTTTCCGGCGTCGGACTCGCCTTTGATGGCCCGCCGGTCCTCAAGGACATCACCTTCTCTGTCGCTCCCAATGAAACGCGGATTTTGCTCGGGCCGACTGGCGTGGGCAAGAGCGTGCTGTTGAAGCTCGCCAACGGTCTGCTTAGTCCGGATGCGGGCAGCATTTTCCTCTTTGGCGAAGACATATCGCGCATGAAGGAGGAAATGCTCTTCCGGTTGAGAACGCGCTCGGGCATGGTTTTTCAAGAAGGCGCGCTGTTCGACTCGCTCACTGTGCGCGATAACGTCGCCTACCAGCTGATTCAGGAGCAAATTCCAGACGACGAAATCGATGTACGCGTGCGAGAGGCATTGCGTTTTGTCGAACTGGAACAGACATTCGACCTGTATCCAACGAGTCTTTCCGGAGGTATGCGCCGCCGTGTGGCCATCGCACGTGCGCTCATTCATAAGCCAGATCTGTTGCTCTACGATTCGCCGACAGGGGGCCTCGACCCGGTAACCTCCACCACGATCATCGAACTGATTGTCAAGCAGCGCGATGTCTATCGAACCCCTTCCCTTTTGGTGACGCATCGTCTTCAAGACGCGTTTACCATGTGTACCCATCGATTCGATCCAAACTCCAGCCGCATGGTTCCCTTGCCCAAGGATCAAACCGATCCCAACACGACGTTTCTCATTCTCTCGGAAGGGCGCCTTATCTTTGACGGCTCGCTCGCCGAGCTGACGGGCAGCCAGGATCCTTTTGTCCGGGAGTTTCTTGCATAGCGCGGTCAATTTGCATCTCAGTGAACAACGATTCTTGATTTGATGGGTGTGCTCCATGAAGTTGAAGCGATTGCAAAAAATCCTGCTTCTCTCGCTGTTCATTGTGATTCCGTGGGAAAGGCAGGCGGCTGCATATTCCCTGCTGACGCACGAACAACTGATCGACCTGGCATGGAAAGGCTCGATTGTTCCGCTTTTGCTTAGTCATTATCCGAATCTGACTGCAGCGCAGCTTGACGAGGCTCGTGCCTACGCTTACGGCGGATGCGTCATCCAGGACATCGGCTACTATCCATTCGGCGACGCTTCCTTCTCGGACCTGACGCATTACGTGCGCTCCGGTGACTTTGTCGTGAGCCTCTTTCGCAATGCGCAGAATGCGAACGAGCTTGCGTTCGCCGTGGGCGCGCTTTCTCACTACATCGGCGATTCAGTCGGTCATCCCTTGGCAACGAATCGAGCCGTGGCCATCGAGTTCCCGAAACTTGGCGCAAAATATGGGCCGGTG
The DNA here is from genome assembly GCA_003140785.1 of Acidobacteriaceae bacterium. GTDB lineage: Bacteria > Acidobacteriota > Terriglobia > Terriglobales > Acidobacteriaceae > Telmatobacter. The sequence continues at coordinate 6,429 of PLKY01000173.1, forward strand.
GTGAACTATGCCGAAGGCGCGCACCAGCACGTACAGACGGAGTTTGCTTTTGACATTGATGAAGTCGCTCATCATCGGCTCGCCCCGCTGCGTTTCCTGCGCCACATCGGCCTTCAGGTTCCGACCAAGCAGCTCGCTCTTGCCTATTACCAGACCTACGGTTTGAGCGAGGACTTCACGTCGAGACGCGGACGCCGCTTCAACATCCGCGAGTACCGCTTCGCAGTGCGGACTTTCATTCCCCGCATTGCCTATGCGGTCACGCTCCTCCATCGCAGGCATTTGCCGCCGGAACCCGACACACCGGAGGTTGCGGAGATCATTGCAGAGGCGGCGGCCGTGAATCAGGAGAATAACTGGGACGCTTATCGCCACAAGGCGGGATTCCAAACGTATGCGCTGGCCGGTCTATTGTTCGTGCTGCCAAAGGTTGGTCCACTCAAGCTGGTTTCGGTGAAAGGCCCGACCACAGCTACAGAAGCGGATTATGCGCACAGCGTCATACTCTCTCTCGCAATTCTGCGCAGAGTGCTTGAGCGATTCACGCCGCCCTCGCCAAGCGGGAATGCTGCCGATGGCCACGCACCGCTGATGCCGGCGGCACTTCTTCCCATCCTCGCCGCGACAAGCCCCGATGTACTGCTGCGATCCGACGATCCGAGGCATCCATTGCCGAATCGCGACCTCGACACGGGGCGCGTAGTTCAACCGGGAGGGTATCGGTTGACCGATTACACTTTTGCTCTGCTGCTGCATGAGCTGGCCCAGCAGCCGACGAAGCCAATTCCGCCTGGCATCAAGAGAGAGATTCAGACCTATTACGCCAATCCGGATGCGCCGATTACCACGAAGAAAGATGCCGCCAAATGGGCGCAAGTGCAAGCCGACTTGTTGACGCTCGCGAGCATGCCGACAAGCACCGAGCCGGAGCCCTTTCCAACGTACGGGCAGGACGCAGCGAGCAGCCAGTAGTCGGCTTCGGATCGGCGATTGCCGTTGCACCCATGCAATCTTCTCACTTGATTTAATCGCTTTTTTGCGGCTCTATTCCCTCGCTCCTCGCCCGTCTGCTACCCTTCAGTCTCAAATCTCTGCACGAACGGCGGGTGCATGCATGGGCTTCAAGTTCCAGGGTTTCGATTTTCTACATCTGGACAAATCCTTCAGCGAAGACGAGCTTTTGGTGCGCCGCACCGCGCGCGAGTTCGTTGAAGACAATCTCATCCCGATCATCGAGGAGTGCTTTCGCACGGAGCGCTTCCCGCGCGAACTTGTGCCCGCCATGGGCGAGCTTGGCTTCTTCGGCGCGAACCTCGAGGGCTACGGATGCGCAGGCATGTCGAATGTCGAATACGGCCTGGTGATGCAGGAGCTCGAGCGCGGGGACTCGGGATTCCGCAGCTTCGTCAGTGTGCAGTCCGCGCTGGTGATGTATCCGATCTACACTTTCGGCTCGGATGAACAGAAGAATGCGTGGCTCCCTGCGCTTGCCACAGGCGAAAAGCTCGGTTGCTTCGGGCTCACCGAACCGGGCTTCGGCTCCAATCCTGGCGGCATGACGACGACTGCGCGCAAGGCGGGCAATGAGTACATTCTCACCGGCGAGAAGATGTGGATCACGTCAGGCAACATCGCCGATGTCGCTGTGATTTGGGCCCGGGTCGAGAACGAAGAGGGCGGGGTACGTGGATTCCTGGTCGAGACAGATCGACCCGGTTTCAATGCGCATGAAGTTCATGGGAAGTGGTCGCTGCGAGCCTCGGTCACCAGCGGACTCTCGCTTCAAGACGTTCATGTGCCGGCGGCAAACTTGCTGCCGGGCACGGGCGGCCTGAAGAGTCCGCTGATGTGTCTGAACCAGGCGCGCTACGGAATCAGCTGGGGCGCCATCGGGGCAGCCATGGCTTGTTACGACACGGCACTGCATTACGCCAAGGTCAGAAAGCAATTTCATGGGGAGCCGATCGCCAGCCACCAATTGATCCAGGAGAAGCTGGTTTGGATGGCGAGCGAAATCTCAAAAGCGCAGTTGCTTTCATTGCATGTGGGGCGAATGAAGGATGCAGGCACGGTCGGCCACGAGCACATCTCCATGGCCAAGCGGAACAATGTGTGGATGGCGCTCGAATCCGCGCGGATGTCGCGCGACATCCTGGGCGCTAACGGCATCACGGAGGACTACCCGATCATGCGCCACATGATGAATCTGGAATCGGTGAAAACGTATGAGGGGACGCACGACATTCACGCGCTGATTCTCGGCCAGCACCTCACCGGAATCGCGGCGTATTGAAGGATCTTCGAGGCAGACCTCGAAGGAGAATGCAATTCAAGTTCACGCCGGATGCGGCGCCAATGCATATTTCGTCCACAAGAGATGTGGACGTGTCGTCCCAAAATGCAACGCCGAAACTGGCGCGCGTCGCTTGCGCGATCCGTTCGATCCGTCCTCGATTATCGAGCTCGGATGGAAACTTCATTACGCCTACCCCTCGTGATGCACATGGGTCTCTTCTGGATGACCCTCGTGAGCCGCTTCGGTTTCGCCGACTGGCTTCGGACTCGAAACAAATGGCGCAAGACATTCCAGAAGCTTGTCGAGCATTTCGCCGCGCGTGAGCAGTTTCTCTATGGCGACACGAACCTCAACACGATCGTTGCTGGCCTGTTCAAAGGCACTATCGTAGCTGTTAGTGGACATTTGTTTTATCCTCGGTGCGATAGTACCACGCGGTCGACTTTCTCCGGACGAAGTTATCGAAAGAGTTGTGAAAAAGTCGGATGATTTATATAGCACATCTACATTCGATCCTTCTGAGACACAAGAGGGGCGCGCTGAACGAGTAGATCGACAATTTCAGGAAACGCCTCCCCGAAAAGTAACTCGATAACTCCGACCCCTAGTAACAAAGGCCACACGTATCCGTAACTAACTTAGAAGAACCCCGACGAGCCACTGTCATAGAAAGCGAGCTGAATCTTTCTCCCCTTAGCAGGATCAGCGCACGTCAGTCTTTCCCGAGCCCTCTTCCAGCACGGCGCGGATCGAGCGGTCCGTAAGCGCCGCCATCAGGGCCGCCACATCTCCGATTTGCTTTCCTAAAGCGGAAGGCAGCAATTCACATGCGGCCGCGGCCTGGGGCAGCGCTTCTTCGGCAATCACCTTGCGCGCTGGCGCGAGCACGCGTTCCCCTAGCGCCACTCCGAGCGATCCGAAGACGATCGCCTGAGGATTCAACGCATCGATCAACAAGGCCAGACCCCGGCCCATCCATTTGCCCGCCACAGCGGCAACACGCAACGCCTCGGCATCGTTGGCGACCATGCTCTCGACGAGTTCTCGAGTCGATGTATTCGATGTCCAACGGGCAGGAAACATTTGCGCGGCGAGTTCCACCAGTCCCGCACCCGATCCAAATGACTCCCACGAGCCCCTTTTTCCGAAGCCGAGAGGACCGTCTTCAGCGAGCCGCCAATGGCCTATTTCGCCAGCCGTGTCGCTCGCTCCGCGCAGAATCTGCCCATTGAGAATGAACCCTGCGCCCATGCCGGTGCCGAACGTGAGGAAGAGCAGGTGTTTCAGATCGGACCGGCCCTTCCCGACTCCGAAGTGAAACTCCGCCAGCGCTCCCGCGTTGCCGTCATGCTCAATCAGAACCGGAATCCCGGGGAATTTCTCCATCAAGCGCTTCTTCAAAGGCACATGATGCCAGCCCGGCAAGTGAGGAGGATTGATCAGAATTCCCTCATCTATTTTGAGCGGCCCGCCCACGGAGACACTGATCGCCGCAATGATTCGACCTGCCGCCTCTGCCTCGTGGATCAGAGCGTGGGCCTGCTCCACGATTCGAGGAAACGTGGCGGAGAATGGCTGCGCCGCGTTTGTCGGAATCTCGACGCGCTGGAGTATCTCGGCACCTGCCGTGCCCTCGACACAGGCCGTTTTCGTGCCCCCGACGTCGAAACCCAGCACCGTGCGCAAACCGGTTTGTGCTCCTTCGATCAAATTCTGCTCCGATGATTGGCCTGACAGCGTGCGATGGATCGCCGGAATTCTACCATCAGAGGAGATAGCACGAGCGAGCCAACATTAAAACGCGCCTCTCTATGCATCTTCACTTGTCCATCGACAAGAAAGGGGCGAGAGCGGCATAGTCGTATTCATGCGGCATTTACTTGAGCAACGTCCTCTTTTTAGCCTTCGTGGAATTCTTGTTTTCACCATGACCCTGTTTCCTTCTGTCGAAATTATTTTGGCACAACAACAGCAGTCCGCTCCGATCGTACTGCACGCAGCGCGGCTGCTGCAGGTAGACACAGGCACCGTGCTCCAGCCCGGTGAAATCCTCATTGAAGCGGATCGCATTCGCGCGGTGGGCGCTTCTGTCGAGCATCCCCAGGGCGCACGAGTCATCAACCTCGGCGACACGACTTTGTTGCCCGGACTGATCGATGCGCATGTGCACCTCTTTCTGCATCCGGGTGCGGAGGATTTGCAGACGGTAGAGGAATCCGTTCCTTGGCGCGTGATTCTGGCCGAGCAGGCCGCCAAAGCCGATCTTCTTGCCGGGTTCACAGCAGAGCGCGACATGGGCACTGAAGGCGCAGGCTCCTCAGACACTGCGATTCGCACCGCGATTGACGAGGGACTCATTCTCGGTCCGCGCATGCGCATGAGCGGCAATGCCATCGACATTCTTGGCGGACACGAGGATGCGAACAGTTACAACCCGGCGCAGCGCGTACTCTCGAATGCCGACTACGCGAATTCTTCGGAGCAGATCGTGGAGGTGATGCGCGAGCAGCACAAGGAGGGATCGGACTTCGCGAAGATCTACGAGACTGGCCCGGATCGCATGATCGACGGAGTGCTCCATACGCCGTATCAATACACCGTGGCACAACTCGCTGCCGCGGTGGAGGAAGCGCGGCGCCTGGGAACCACGGTGGGCGTGCATGCCATGGGAGAGCCCGGGACGCTCTATGCGGCGCAGGCAGGTGTTGCTTCAATCGATCACGCAACGCAACTGAGCGATGAGACCATACGCCTGATGCGCGAGAAGGGTATCTTTGCGGTGCCCACGTTCACTATCTTCGATTACTTTGCGCACAACCGATCCACGGCCGCGGAGGCTGCGAGCGAGGCCTCGCTCCTCGATTACAAAATTCGCGAATTTAGAAAGCAGTTGGCTGCGGGAGTTCCGTTCGCGGTTGGCTCCGATGTGGGGCCATTCCCGCATGGAACGCAGGCGCGCGAGCTGACACTGATGGTGCAATACGGCATGAAGCCGCTCGCCGTGTTGCAGGCCGACTTGATCCATGGCGCGAAGCTACTGGGCTGGGAGGGCGAGATCGGCGAATTAAAGCCCGGCTACTATGCGGATATCGTCGCCGTTCCGGGCAATCCACTCGACGATATCAGCGTGGTGGAGCGCGTCAGCTTCGTGATGAAAGGGGGGGCCATTGTGCGGCAATGAGGGGTAGTCGGTTCAGGCCTTCTCAGAAGCGCGGCGAGATTGAATCTTCACAAGCGTCTCGTTGAAGCGCTTCGATTTCTGCGGTGCGAGCGAGTCTTCGACGGCCTTGCGATAGCCGCCGAGATAGATGGAATAGAGGATGGCGAGAGAGCATCCGATTCCCCAAAAGAATCCGATGCAAAGTCCGATCAATGCGGCGGGACCAAACTCGATCATCGCGCTCGCCTCTTTCCAGCAGGTTTAGACAGCCACCGTGAAGCTGTCCTCGCTGCGTGTTACCGCGTGGTATAGCGTGTCGCGCTCCACCGGCACTCGGCCAGCCTCGGTGATCAGGCGGCAGAGGTCCTTGCGCGTCATGCCTTGCGGCGTGGTCGCGCCCGCATCGTGATAGATCTTCTCTTCAATGACCGTGCCGTCCAGATCGTCTGCGCCGAAGCGAAGCGCAATCTGCGCGATCTTGGGTGTGAGCATCTGCCAGTAGGCCTTGATGTGCGGGAAACTATCGAGAAGCAGGCGGCTCACCGCGATCTGACGGATGTCAGTGAGTCCCGTGGTAACCGGCAAGTGGTCGAGCGGCGTGTTTTCTGGATGAAACGCCAGGGGAATGAAGGTCTGGAATCCGCCAGTTTCGTCCTGCAGCGCGCGCAGCTTCAGCAGATGATCCACGCGGTCTTCGTTGTTTTCGATATGCCCGTAGAGCATGGTCGCATTCGAGCGGAAGCCAAGCTTGTGCGCCAGCCGCGCCGTATCGAGCCATTCCTGACCGTCGATCTTGTGGTCGCAAATAACGGACCGCACGCGCGCAGTGAAGATTTCCGCGCCGCCGCCCGGCATTGAATCGACTCCGGCGTCCCGCAGCTTAACTAATGTTTGCTCGACCGAAAGCTTGGCCCGACGCGCAAGGAAAGCGATCTCCACCATCGTGAAGGCCTTGATGTGCACCTTCGGGAAACGCTTCTTGAGGCCGCTAACCAGGTCGAGGAAGTATTCGAGCGGCAGGTCGGGATGCAGCCCACCCACGATGTGAAACTCCGTGACCGCCTCGGAGTAGCCGGAGGCCGCCGTCGCCCATGCCTCTTCCAACGCCATGGTGTATCCGGCAGGATCGCCCTTTTTGCGGCCAAAAGCGCATAGCTTGCACGCCGCCACGCACACGTTGGTCGGATTGATATGGCGATTGACGTTGAAGTAAGTGACGTCGCCATGCAGTCGCTCACGCACATGGTTCGCGAGCCAGCCCACGGCCAGCACGTCGGACGATCCGTAGAGCACAAGGCCGTCGTCGAAGTCGAGCCGCTCCTGCGCCATCACCTTGGTCGCGATAGGCTCCAGGCGCGAATCGTACGTCCGAAAGGCGGCATTTGAGCGTGGACTGGGGATCTCAGCCTGCATGTCTTGATGATACCGAATGTCGGCCCTGCACGGGAGCGGGGATTACTTCTGGCCGATCTCGGCGCCCTCGGGGCGCGGTTCCTTCAGGACACCGTCTTCGAGCGAAGCGGCCAGCAGGCGTCCCCCCGAGGCGCGCACTGCGGAAAGCCTGTAACCTGTCTGCCACCACTTCCAATCCAGTGCCTCGGGATCGATGGCGTAGACAAATTCGCTGCCCCGCGAGCTGACCAATACCCTACCCAGTTGAGCGTCGTAGTAGAGATCGTCGATGTCGACGAGTGGAAGCCGATGAACCCACATCCAGGACGTGCCTTTGTCGCGCGTGAAGTAGACGCCCTCGCGCGCCCCAACCCACAACGTCCCGTCCGGCGAAAATGTGATGCGATGGATGCGCGTGAGCGCGACGGGAATACCAACGGGCCACCAGTTCTGACCCGCGTCCTGGGAGATCACGATGGCGTCCTGCCGTGCCGCTGCCATCAACGGACCCTGCGCTGCGACAGAGAGATAGCCGCTCACGCCCATGACCGGGCCGCCTTGCCAAGTGGCGCCTTTGTCCCTGCTGGAGTAAATGCCGCCCACAGTGGAAGCGAGCCACGCATCGCCGGAAAGATCCATCGCAAAAACACGCCCGTCGATCTCGTGCTGGCGCGACTTCTCTTTCTCGCTCCGCTTGTCTGCCATGTGCGGCCTATTTTGCAGGCGCTTCTTTGTGTCGAGACTCGATTCGCCGGGCGTATCAGCTGCCGTCTTCACTGGAACATATTCGATCAGGTTCATTGGCTCCCACGCGGTTGCGTTGGGTTCCAGCGCGAAGATGCCGCCATTTGTCCCGGCCAGCACCGTGCCTTCCGGCGACTGCGCCAGGGCAAACACATCGCGCCCTTCCAGCCCATCGGCTAACTGCTTCCACTCGATTCCGCTGTCGGTTGAGACGAAGACACTCCCGTAGGTCTTGTCGTTCACAACCCCGGCGAAGATACGCTCCGGGTTCCGATTGTCCACCAGCAATGCATCGACCTTGCGCGCGGAGATGCCTGCGTTCGCAGGTTCGAAGGTCGCGAAACCATCGTGACTCGCGAGAACACCGCCCCGATCCGTAGCGAGCATGACATGTTCCGTGTCGGCGGAATCGATGTATACGTCGTTCACAATCACATCGGGTCCGGTCATGCGCTTGAAGGTCTTGCCACCGTCGATTGTCTTGTAGAGCCCTTCCGTTGTTCCTGCATACAGCACAACGCCGTGCAGCGGGTCCTGGCGCAACACGCGGGTTCTGCGCGCTGTTGAGGGTATTCCCTCAATCTTGTGGAACAGATTACCCGCGTTTTCGCTTTTGTAAATGCCGCTGCACGCGCTGGCGAAGACGACACGCGGCTTTTCAGGGTCGACGAGGATCGAAAAAACATCGGAGTCGTCGATCATGCCTTTCTTGATGGCGTGCCAGTTCTTTCCGCCGTCGGTGGTCTTCCAGGGAAGATGCCATGTGCCCGCATACACAATGTCGGGATTGCCGGGATCGATAGCCAGCGACTCGATCTCGTGGATCTCGCGACTCCCCTTGGGGCTGGTCTGTTCCCATGTCGCGCCGCTGTTGGAGCTGCGAAAGACCCCTTCGAGTGTCCCGGCAAAAAAGGTGGACGGGATCGAACGTGCCTGAACGAAGGTGCGAATCGATTGACCGCTTAACCCTGCGGACTCGCTCCAGGCTTTGCCTCCGTCGCGGCTCACCCACAAACCGCCACCAGGGTGGCTTGGAGTCCAGGCTGCTGCATAAAGAGTGGCCGGATTCGCCGCGTCGACGACAATGTGATCGATGACGAGGTCGTCAGCCGACTCGAGCTTCGCGAGGCGACGCCAGCTGGCGCCGCCATCCGTGGATTCATAGATCCAGCTATTCGTGGTACCGAGAAACAAGTGCGCGGGATCGCCTGGAATTGCTGCAATGGATCGTGCATCGCCGCCATCCGGGCCCACGGCACTCCAGGTCGTCGAAGCGGCATGGGCGACCGCAGTCGCGAATAGGAACACGCCAGTCAGAAGACACGAAACGAGCCTGCGCCGGGAATGGCTTCGAAGGAATTTACCTGCGCGATTCATCACGAAAGCAGCACCCTGAATTAGAAGGACTCTAAAAATAGCTTATCTAAATGAAAGAGGCTGACCGGATACCGGTCAACCTCCAAATGGCACAGAGGAATCTTATCTGCACTACCCATTCGACCGCCGCTGCAGATCGCTGCGGCAGGTCCAGGAGCAGCCTATTCTGTTGAACCGCGTGTCTGTCGCCGTTCGAGCGACACGCGGCCCACATTACTTCGCGGCATTCGCCGCACGCTAGTTATGATGATGACGCCCGGACAGAGGCTTGCGTGCCTCAGCCTTCACCGTCGACTCGTCCACAGGCATCGTTCCCTGAACGTCGTAGCTGAAATTCGCTCCGGCGGGTACGAGGTAGGTCTCCACCTTTTGGCCGTCTTCCGTTCCGCTAGCCACAGTTACGCGAGAAGCATCGATGCCCTTCTCCTCCACCAGATAAGCCTTGGCATTCACTGCTCGCAGTGCAGCAGCGTCCACCACCTTCGCATGCTTGTGCTTGGCGGCATACTTGGCTTCCTTCTCAGTCTTCGCCTTCTCCTTGGCATCCGATTCGCCAACGATAACGACCTTCGCATCAGCTTGCTTCTGCAGGTCGAGAGCAACTTCATCAAGGCAGGCCTTGGCTTCGTTGTTCACACGCGTCGGGCGCGTCTTATCCGTATCGAACGAGAGGGTGCAGAGTGCCTGGGCGTGCGGTTGCGGCGGCGGAGGTGGCGCCACAATCGTCACTGTCGCAGTAGACGTGGCGGTGTGCGTCTTGTCGTCCGACACGCTGCAGGTGATATCGACCGAGCCCGTTGAAGCGCCTGTGGAGTTGAATGTTGCCGTCGTGCCGCTGCCGTTGACCGAACCGGACGCTGCCGAGTAGCTGTAGGTCAGGGGACGGTTTTGCGGGCTTGCGCCAGTGGCCGTAATCGTGGACGTGTCGCCGGGCTTGATGGTTGTGGGGCTCGCCGAGCAGCTGATGGTAGGCGGCTCGAATTCCTTCACCATGAAGCTGGCCGTGGCGTCTGCTGTCTGACCCGGCTTCAGGCCTTCCTTGCCCTTCTTGCCTTCCTTCACTTCTGCCTTCACGGTGTACGAACCGGGCGTCAGCGAATCGGTGGCCGCGGTGGCAGTCGTTCCATTGCCGGTTACGCCGGTCCCCGACCAGCTGTAAACGACGCTGTTGTTCTTCTTGGTCGAGAGCGATCCCGCGGTCGCCGTCGCTGTAACGGGTTCACCTGGAAAAACCGCAGGCGGAGCGGCCTGCGCAGACAGGGTTATCGGAGGTTGCTTTTTGCACCCCAGCGGTAAAAGGGAAAAACTTGCCGCAACCAGAACCAGACAAAGAGTCTTCATATCGCGCGAGTACATGTGTGATTCTCCTTCGTAAACAAGTCGAACAAATTGTGCCATCCGCACTTCAGGGGGGCAACGTGCGCCCCCCTTCGTGACCTACTTCATTTTTGTTTTTCGTAGGCGTGCTTGCGCGTCTACGGCTTCTTTGCTGCGCCCTTCTTCCTGGGCGTTGGAGCCTTTTCGCTTAGAAGAGTCATGGAATCGGCTGCGTTGAACGGATACAGCTGCACCGATTGTTGGCCCGTATTGCTCAGAGTGACGTCAACACGGCGATTTTGGGCAAGAACAATGACCTGCAGTCTGCGAAGGACCTTCTTCTTGTCCGCATCGCTGATTTCAGTGTTCTCGCTCACCAGCGCCTTCACCTGGTCAACCGAGAGTTGCTGTTCCTTGCCGACGGCACGCGTGTCAATGCTGCCTTCGGGAACACCCTGTTCCACCAGGAATGCCTTGACTCGAGCCACACGGCGTTCTGTCAGTGCCTGGTTATACTCCACAGATCCCCGCACGTCCGCATGACCGGTGAGGGTCAGGTGGCCTTCCGGCTTGATGGCGAGGTAGCTCTTGAAGTCGGTTGCGAGAGTCGTCAACGTTCCTTGCTGGCTCGGCACCAACCCGCCTTCCGGATGCGCAGCCCTCGGCTGAGCGGTCGGGAAGAAGACACTGTGCAATGCCAGTCGAGCCTCGAGGCGAATTTGCTCAGGCGACGGTCCCGGCGGTGGTGGCGGCGGCAAGATTGTTACCGCTGCCGTGGATGTGGCGGAGTGGCCTTTATCATCCGCGACGTTGCAAGTAATGTCGACCGAACCTGATGGTGCGCCCGTTGAGTTAAACGTCGCGGTTGCACCGGAGCCGGTCACATTCCCCGACGCTGCAGAGAAGCTATAGGTCAGCGGGCGGTTCTGCGGGCTGACGCCAGTTGCCGTGATGGCCGAGGAGTCGCCTGGGTTGATCGAAGTCGGGTTCGCCGAGCAGCTAACGGTCGGTGGTTCAAAATCCTTCACGATAAACGTCGTCGAGCCGTCGGCAACCTGCCACGGCTTCAGACCTTCCCTGCCCGGCTTGCCTTCCTTCACACCGCACTTCACGGTGTAGGTCCCGGGAGCCAGAGAGCCGGTCGCGACTGTGGCGGTTGTGCCACTGCCGGTCACGCCGTCCCCGCTCCAGGTGTAGATCGCGTTCTCTTTTGGATTGAGCCCAGTGGCCGTCGCGGTCACGGTGACAGGGTCACCCGGGAATACGGTTGTCGGGCTGGCCGAGCACGCAATGGTCGGCGGAGGGGGTGGCGCAATTGACCCAGCATGGAATACGAGTCCGCCACTCAAACGCGCTGCATTGATGTTGGCGCGTCCGCCATTGAGACCGGGGCCAAAATCGGCATGCATGTAGGAATAGTCTGCCTGGAAAACCCGGATGGCGAGATGGTGGTTAAAGAACGGCGTCTCATAATCTAAGCCGCCGCCTACCGTGAGGTCGGGCCCCCAGGTATTCGGATTCTTATCGGGGCCGTTGATAAGCGCTCCTCCGACAAGCCCATGGACGAACGGCGTAATGTCTGCGGTGGGATAGCGGAAGATGATGCCGCCCGAGCCCGTTAGAAATCCGTCGTCATTGCCCCTTGTGCCATTGTTGCTTCCGTCCGAACTCGCGTCGCCCCATTCATGGACTCCGAATTCCGCCTGCGCGCCTACATACTTGTTGAAATAACGGGCGACGCTGAACAGGCCTCCGACGTTCACAGCGTTGTAGTTGTAAGGAAGCGTGGTTCCGTTTCCCTGCGGAACATTTACTGTTCCCTTGGGCGCGAGGTAGCTGTATCCGGCGAAGATGTCCCAGCGCGACGCATAATCGCCCTGGTTGGCCTTCGGTGCGGGTGTGGGGGCATCCTGGGCTGCCAATGCGAACGGGGTGAACGCAAGGCACGTGATCGCTAGCGTCCGGCTCAGGGACTTCAATTTTTCCAAGCGCATTCTGGTTTTTCCTCCGCAATCAAACTGGTCTTTCTGTTTAGGAAACGGCCATTGACTTGCACCGCAAAGTGTATGTTCCGATTTGCTCATTGAATCCGCTCTCAGGTCTGATCAAATTTGCTCACTGAAATCGGCGCGGAAACTATTGAGACGACACCATTAACCGTACCATAGGAGAAGTGTGAGGGAGGACACATTTTGAGCCAGTTGCCACCACTGACACTCCCCAAGAACGAGAAATTTCCGGCCCAGCTGCTCCAGCAAATTCCGTTTGTGCAGTAGCCCTCCAGAGTTGAGTCTTACCGAGCGCTCAGAGCTTCATTCAGCATTCAAGGTCTTCAACAAGCTCCTCGGCTCGCGTTGAATCTTCTCTTGAAGAAGCGTAATTGCGTATAAGAGTTGCTCGGGACGCGGTGGACATCCGGGTACGTAAACGTCCACAGGAATCACTTGATTCACTCCCTGCACGATTGCGTAGTTATTGAAGACTCCGCCCGAGGTGGCGCATGCGCCCATGGAGATAACCCATTTCGGCTCCGGCATCTGGTCGTAGAGCCGTCGGATCACTGGCGCCATTTTTTGAGCAACGCGGCCAGCGATGATCATCAGGTCAGCCTGGCGCGGGGACGGCCGGAAAACCTCGGCGCCGAATCGCGCGATGTCAAAGCGCGATGCGCCCATGGACATCATCTCNNTGGCGCAGCAGGCGAGACCGAATGTGACCGGCCAGACCGAGCTCTTGCGAACCCAGTTGACAGCGAAGTCAAGCGAGGTGAGCAGCACGCCTTCAGGCTGCTCGAAACCATAGCTGACTTCCTTGAGTTTGGCGCGATTCTTCGCACTGCTCTCCAAGGCACCGAAGAGGTAGCGATCGCGTTCCTGCGTAGCCGCCATGCAACTAATATAACTCGAAATTGCTCATAGGCCAGCATGAGATGGCCTGAAAACCTAATCGGGAATTTGTGCGCGAATCCGGAAAACAAATCGCGCGCTCCATGGATTCTTTATGTGCAACGCGGCTGCTTGCGCTATTCTTTTCTGTTCACAAAATCATGCCAAAAGGCACCGTGCGATGCTCCTGCAGCGAGCGAGTTCCAGTGTTCTCGCTCGCCGCAGGCAGATTCTGGAGCAAAGGAACGGTCCGGTGCTGTTCCTTGCGAAGTGAATTGGTCTATCAAGTTCCCGCATTCGCCGGCGGGCTAATTTGAAACGAAATAATCTCGGAGCGAAGTACAAAATGAGTTGTCGCCGCAACCTGCTGCTCTTTTCCACGATGTTCGCCTTTCCGATTGTCTCCGTGGCGCAGGGATCAGCCTCGGCCCCCGCAACGCAAGCTCAAATCGCCGCGCTCCAGCAGTCGGTTCAAAACGCGCAGATGAATGCCGACAACGCCTGGATGCTCATGTCGGCTGCGCTTGTGCTGCTGATGACCGGCCCCGGCCTTGCTCTGTTTTACGGCGGGCTTGTTCGGCGCAAAAACATCCTAGGCACGATGATGCAAAGCTTCGCCATGATGGGACTGGTCACGATTCTGTGGGCCGTCCTCGGCTATTCCTTGGCCTTCGGCCACGGCAATGCCTTCATCGGCGGATTCGAGCACGCATTCCTGCGCGGCGTG
>PLKY01000073.1:0-2012 GCA_003140785.1 Acidobacteriaceae bacterium
CTTTCACGGCGCACGCGTTTCTGGGGACTATACGTCCACGTCTGCAAGATGGAGACTTTGCGGGAAGCCTACCGAATGAAGTCGCTCCAGTCCGGTGAAGGCGGCGCAGTTGTCCGCATGGGCTGGTCGGATGCAGTGTGCAAGCGGTCAGTTTCATCCGCAGAACCGCCCACATGAACCAGGACAGGCTGTGCGCCAACCCGGCGGCCTTCAGTGAGCAGGCGCGCGCTGTTAGCGATGACGACTGGCGTCGGAATAGGGGTCCCCGGCATCCTTATGATGCCCTTCCGCAGATCGATGACCACGATGGCTGTGTGCCGCGGATCGAGTTTGAGATCGAGTGTGAGGACGCTCATCGCTGAATTCCTTTCACTGCATTGGATAGTACGGCTGCTTATGCAAATGCGTGGCGAGTTTATTGCGGCATGCGTGCAAAGGAGAGCCGCAACGACGACTTGGCCATGGGTTGGTTACTATTGAAAGCAGTCCACGATGTCAGCTCCGGCCGAAGCCCGGTTCTTTTCGCGGAGATGGCTGGTCGCTATCGCCGTCATGTCCAGCGCGATCATGGAGGTATTGGACACCTCGGTGGTCAATGTAAGCCTGCCCCATATCGCAGGAAGTCTCTCCTCGACGGTCGACGAAGCCACCTGGGTCCTCACCTCCTACATCGTCGCCAATGCAATCATTCTGCCGATCACCGGCTGGCTATCGAACTATTTTGGACGCAAACGATTGTTGTTGACGGTCGTGACCGGGTTTACGCTGTCCAGCGTTCTGTGCGGCATGGCGCCCAGCCTGACCTTCCTGATTTTCTTCCGGGTGGTTCAAGGCATCACCGGCGGGGGATTACAGCCACTTTCTCAATCCGTGATGCTGGAAGAATTTCCCGGAGAGGAACGCGGCAAAGCGATGGCGTTTTGGGGACTGGGCATTATCGCGGCCCCGGTACTGGGACCCACGTTGGGCGGCTGGATCACGGATAACTATTCGTGGCGGTGGGTCTTCTATATCAACCTGCCCATCGGAATCATCAGCCTGATCCTGATCTATCTCTTTGTGTATGACCCTTCGTATATCAAGCGCGGAACCATGCGGTTCGATGCCTGGGGCATGGGAATGCTGGCACTCGGCATGGGCGCCCTGCAAATCATGTTGGATAAAGGGCAGGAAGACGACTGGTTCAGCTCTCGCTTCATCAAAACGCTTGCCATCACTGCGGCCGTCATGCTGACGTCGTTCGTTATTCGGGAACTGAAAACACCGCAGCCCCTGGTCAAGCTTTCGCTTTTCCGGCACCGATCGTTCGCGGTCGGTATCGTGATCACAACGGTGCTGGGGTTTGTGCTCTATGGCAGCCTCGTGTCTCTGCCGCTGTTCATGCAGGAGCTGCTTGGCTGGACTGCCGAAACAGCCGGCTTCTGGACCAGTCCGCGGGGGATCGCCACGGCAGTTTGCATGCCGCTGGTCGGCTACCTGCTGGGAAAACATTGGGACGCCCGGTGGATGGTGGTTTTCGGATGCCTCATAGGCAGCATGGCGTTTTTTGGCTATTCGAGAATGGACCTGGACTCCGGAACATGGGACATTTTGGGGCACCAGATCAATCAAGGTATAGGTCAAACGTTCATATTCCTGCCATTGACCATACTTATCATGGACCCTATTTCGAAGGAAGAAACACCCTATGCGACCAGCCTGTACAGCGTAATGCGCAATATAGGGTCCAGCATGGGAATATCGTTCGTGACGACCTTGCTGGCTCGGCGGTCACAGTTCCATCAGGGCCATCTTGCCGGCAACATTTCGCTCTCCAATCTGCAGTTGCTACAGGCGCAGAACCAGGCTGGGGCAATGTTCGCTCAGCAAGGCTCAGACTCGGTGACCGCCACGCACCAGGCTCTTGGATTCCTGTATGGCTCGTTACAACAGCAAGCCACATTGCTCAGCTACATCGACGTGTTTCGTGTGATGGCATGGCTGTTCCTGCTGACCGCCCCTTTGGTGCTGCT
>PLKY01000073.1:2021-3594 GCA_003140785.1 Acidobacteriaceae bacterium
AAATCGATATCCAGTGCCGCTGTTCTGATTCAACATTGAATAAACTCTCGACGCCTTGGCATCGTCCAATCGTCCATGAGCACCATCACGCTTGAAGAACACTTCGTTACGGAATCCTTCCTCCGAGCAACCGGAGTGCATGACAGGAAAACTCCCCCACAGCTTGCGGAATTGCAGTCCAAACTCCTCGACATCGGCCTCGGCCGGATCGCCGACATGGACAAGTCTGGGATCGATCTCCAGGTACTCTCGCTCGCCGCAATGGGATTCGATGCGCTCGATGCCGATACGGCCAGTTCACTGGCTCGCGACATCAATGATGAACTCGCAGAGGCTGTGCGCTCCCATGCCGCACGTTTTGGCGGCTTTGCGACGCTTGCCCTGAAGGACCCCATTACGGCGGCGGTCGAACTGGAGCGCTGTGTCACGCGCCTAGGGTTTCACGGAGCTCTTCTCGATGGCACCACCGATGGCCTTTTTCTTGATGATCCGCGCTTCCTCCCGGTCTTTGAGGCTGCTGCTCATCTTGGTGTTCCCATCTACCTCCACCCCGCGCCGCCGCCTCAGCCGGTCCGCGAGTCCTATTATTCTGGCCTTCACGGTGAACTCGGCTTCCTTCTCTCCATCGCGGGCTGGGGCTGGCACGCTGAGACCGGCCTTCATACCCTCCGCCTCATCGTCTCCGGTCTCTTCGATCGCCTGCCCACGCTGCAACTCATCATCGGCCATATGGGGGAAGGTTTGCCTTATGCGCTCGCCCGCTCCAGCGGCATCCTCTCTCACGCCGCGCCGAATCTTCGCCAGCCTGTCGCCGATTACTTCCATTCCAACATTCACTGCACCACCAGCGGCTACTTCACCCTGCCNNATTTTCTCGACAGTGTGGCGAAAATCCTCGGTGAAGATGACTTCGCAAAGGTCACCCACCGCAATGCCGAGCATCTACTTGGTCTGCGCCCCGTCCTCTGACCGCTCGACTCACCCTCGACGGCAAGAGCATCAGGAAGCCGGAGGCAAGTGGCTGAGGGATGAAAGGTGTTGTATGGTTCCTGGCGGCAGTAGACCGATACTCAGAGGAAGCACCGAATTCCATGGGTCGCCATGACCTTCCGTCAGGTTGGACGGCCGAAGATCGCCGCGCGTGAAACAATCTCTTCCTCGAGAACTCCATCCTGCGAGAACGGTTCCAGCACGGCTCGGATCGCGGCTTCAAATCCCGCCTGCCGTTTCCCCACCACAGAAGGCGATGTATTCGACTTTGAGAGTGCCCTGCCGATCAAGTCAGTGATACGGACATGCTGCGCGTGCGTCACGGAAATGGTGCCGAGATCGCCGAACCGCGAGCCGGCGAACCAATCCTTTGGCTCAATTCGATAGCGTTTTCGCTCCGGGTCGTCTGCCCATGAGTTGCAAGTCTCCTGGTAGGGCTTCAACCATGGCGCGGCCGGAGTTTGGACGCTGGTCGCACCGCAAACCAGCACACGGCCCCGCTGGGAGACGATCCGCTCAAGCGTCTCAAGGGCTGCGTCGCGATCAAGCCAATGCAGTGCGCGACCGAGGGTCACGATGTCGA
>PLKY01000331.1 GCA_003140785.1 Acidobacteriaceae bacterium
TCGGGCGGCGTTTGATCGGCAACTACGGCATCAAAGCCGGCCACGTCGAAGCCTGCCGCGTTGAAACTGGATGGCACGGCACCGATGGCGGGGGGCGTTTGTGCACGGCTCAGGCTCGCCGGGACGCAGACCGGCACAAGGAAAACTGCAGCAAGAAGAGTCTTCATTACTCCCTCAAATCGATGGGCATTCACGAGGGTGATCATGTAACTCGCGTGCAAAAGGCGCACGAAGACACACGAAACCACAAACGGCGATTAAGAGAGGTCTAGATACGAAGGATGGGTAAACTGCCGGGGAGGTTGAATGGAGGAGGTGCCTCGGTGATCCGCTGGAAGACGATCCTTGAAGCTGGGGGAGCGGGTGCATCGAGAGCAAGCGTCTGAAATGCCGGAGCGAGCGACCGCGGCGCTGAGACTGCCGTTGCAGGGGAGACAGGATCTGGTTGGTGCACCTGGCAGCAGGCATTGTCTGACTTTGCGGTTGTACCGCAATGCTGCATCATTCCATGGCAGCAACCATGCTGGGAAGCAGGCATGAAACACGCGAGTGCCGGCGTTGCGGCCCAAAGGACCACAATTGCCAACATTACGAGCGCACCTTTCCTGCCCATGTGCATAGTCTATTCGCTCAGCTCACCCCTATCATTGACGACAAGGCAGTCCTCCCACAGTGATCCAAATCACATGATTCATTTAATGCGTGGCTCTTTATGTTCAAGTGCGCCCAGCAGGCTGGGTCAGAATCTCTATGATTAGTTTTAGTTTTTGGACGGAATCGCCTAAGGATATATGCAGTTAGGGGCGGCGATTGCGCGTCTCTGGAAGCGGTTGAACCTGCAGACAGGATCATCTCTTCAACGACGCATGATTCCTACGATTCAATTCCTACAGGGGATGCCTGGACACCCCCTATAGGACCTTCTGTTCGAGACTCGCTTGCCACGCCCTTTGTGTTAGCGGCTAGCTTCCGCGTTGCCGAAGTAGCGCGCAACTGCATGAAGGAACGGCTCGGCAACTTCAGGAGGAGCCACCGCGCCATGGAGGATTTGATTGAACGGGTGCGGTCCGCCATAGATTTCGTCAGTGTCTTCTCGGTTCTGGCTGACTGAAATGCCATTCAGATCGACTCCGGCAAAGACTCCGCGGCTACGCGACCAGGTCAGTAGTTCGGCTCTCATGCTCAAATCCGTCGATGCCTGCGCGTCCCGGCCAACCGGACCAGCGGCCGCCGAAGCGTCGCCGCCGATCTTGAACTTGTCGTGGAGCAGATCCTGGAATCCTTTCTCGTTTACGGCGACGAGAACCAGATCCGTGCCCTGCCCACCGGCTTGAAAGCCGAACGAGCCGCCCGCCATCCGAATGAACACCGGTGCACTCCATCCAGCTCCAGTGCGGCAGGTGACCACCCCCTGGCCATATTCAGCGCCAAAAATGAACGCACCCTTCACCATCCCAGGCACAACGCCGACACAAACAGCCTTCCGCGCAATTCCATCGGGGACAGCTTTGTCAGGCACAGACATAATTTCATCGATGGTTGCCCGGGCCGCGCTCAGCCGCGCATCCAGCTTGTGTGCATCGTCTGCGGCACGAGCCGTGAGCGACATTCCGATCACTACAACCAATATGCCAACCAACTTTTTCATTGTCTTCCTCCAGTTTTCTTGGACAGCAGCTTGTTGGCGGCAGAGAAATCCGCGAGCGCGCTGCCTACTCCCATGTGTTCGGATGCAGTTCTGCAAGACCAAGTTGACTCGTCGGCTCCTAAAACCGCACACTTTGCAAAAACCGCTGCAATGTGACGAGTGACCCAAAGCGGCGATTTGGGGGACCCTGACCTGAGCCTCGGACCGCTCAATGCGCAGAGAAGGATGGCGTTCGGGCTTGCTGCTGGATAATTCTGGGGAGAGTGGAACTCGTTCGCTATACGGCCTAGTAGATTCTCAAAGCGCTCTAAAACAATAGCATTACAACCGTTGACTTCCGCCTGATTTTTTGTGTTCCCGCACTGGCAATTTCGACAAGTCACGCTTGACCGGCTTCATTTTGCTGCATGAACCGCAATGGACGAGCCGATATTCTCTCTGGAATCAAGTGGGAGCGTCACAGTTACGTGCGCACCGCCAGTTTCACGGTTGCCTGCGGTGACGGTACCATCATGTGCGCGAGCGACGGCATCGATGAATGCGAGACCCAGCCCATGACCGTTCGACCCTCTTCCCTTGACGCGACCTTCGAACAGAAGCGGAAGGACCTCGGGAGAGAAGCCTGGCCCGTTATCCTCAAAAATCAAGGATACGGAGTCATCCTCGGTTTGAATTCGGATCGTCACTGTGCACGCAGCGGGCAAATGTTTGAGCTCGTTGTCGAAAAGATTTGCGATCATTCGATGGATCAGTGCAGCATCGGCCTCGATTGTGGCGGAACTTGGGCTGGGGAACTGGATCTGCAGGCCTTTCTCAGTCATGCTTGGTTCATAGAGGTCGATCATAACTCGAATCAATTCCGCCAAATCAATCGGATTGCGAGTGAGCCGAAGCGCATCTGCCTTGGCTTCGGCAACGTCCAGTGACTGGTTCAGAAACTCCGCAAGGCGATCTAGTTCTTCAATGGCAGAGACGATCGGCTCAGCCTGGTCACCATGACTGGTAGCAGACAGAGACATCTCAAGTTTCCCGCGTATAGCTGTTAAGGGGCTGCGCAGATCGTGCGCGAGCGAGTCTGTGATGGTGTGCAGTTGGTGCATGGAATTCTCGATGCGATCAAGCATGCGATTCAGCGTCAATCCCAGCTGGGCGACTTCATCGTTGCGCTGCGTGGTCGGCACTCTCGTGTTCAGATCGGAGTGGCCGATTCTGGAGGCAGCTTCAGTGATCCTTCGGACATGACTCAGCATCCGCTTCGTGGTCAGGAAGACAATCGCGAAGCCGAAGACCACAATCAGCATCCACAAGAGCAGAAAGCGAAGCCGAAGGCTATTCAGGACGCGCAATTCATCTCGCTCAGAGAGCCCCAAATAGATCTGGCTTCCATCGTCGATGCGGAGGCAGGCCACACGAAAGGGAATTGCAAATCCGTTCACACGAATGTCGGTAGGCTGGTCGGGAAGCATCCTTCTCGGGACAATCGCCCGCAGAGTGTCTTCGCCAGATCCTGCTCCGACCCACAACTGGAGGGAATTATCGGCGCCCCGTTGCAAAAAGAACACAGAGTTGTTTGCATTGCTTTCTGAAGGTAGCTTGTTCGGGACCTCGCGACCGGCCAGTTCGGCAACCTCTCCGACAACCCGGCCGTAGAGTCTGTTCTTGGGAGTCCGCTTCGCTACATTTCCAAGAACCTCAACTTCTCCTGAAAGCCATGCGTCGCTTCGCCTCTTAATATCATTCTCAACAAACCATTGAAGAAAGACGAAAACGAGCATGGTTCCAAAGGCAAACGCCAGAGTAGCCCATAGCGAAATCCGCCATGCGGCACTGCGCAACTTTGGATTACCGGTCTTTGAGGACATAGCCCACTCCTCGCAGCGTCTTAATTAACGGCTGTTGTCCATTGCTATCTACCTTTCCACGCAAACGATAGATGTGAACATCCACGACGTTAGTATCGGGATGAATCCGCATACCCCAGACCTGATCCAAAATCATCGAACGAGTAACTACCCGGCCGGCATTCCGGCAAAAATACTCCAAGAGCACAAACTCCTGTGGGGTCAGCTGCAGGATTTGGCCGGACCGCGAGGCCTCGCGGCGAAGCAGGTCCAGTTCAAGATCGAGAACGCGGAGCCGAGTTATTTCATTCCCCGGCGGGTTCTTGCGCTTGAGCAAGTTGCGCAGCCTCGCCAACAACTCTGCCATTGCAAACGGCTTAGTTAGATAGTCATCTCCGCCCTGTTCCAGGCCACGTACTCTATCGTCCACCGATCGACGCGCCGAAAGAATCAATACAGGAGCTCTAACACCAAGTTGACGCAGGCGTAGGATTAGAGCGATACCGTCCTGATCGGGCAGACCCAGATCGACAATCAGGATGTCAAACGCACCGTCGATTGCGAGGCGCTCCGCAGCCTTACCATCCGCAGCGGCTTCCACTTGATACCCAGCTTCCTCTAGTGAACGTTTCAGGAAGCCTTGTATATCGAGTTCGTCCTCAACCAATAGAAGTCGCATGATTGCATATAGTAGTGCATCTGCTGGGCAATTGCCGTGGCTACGGCAAACCTAGAAATTCCGGCTTGGGAAACGCCTTTTTTGGCGCGCGTAGATGAACAATTTGTCATGATCAGGTTGAGTGCGCTTCACATCTATTCAATACACTTCTGAAGATATAGTGAAATATGAAGGAATTGTCATCCAAAGATTGCGGCTTTCTCCTGGACGTGGGAGCCTTGTCGAACTCAAATTTGTGAGGGTGTGGTTGATGATTACTCGCCGACGCTTTGTCGAGTTATCCGGTTTGACAGCGGGTTCCGCTATTGTGCGGATGCCCGTCTGGGCTGCAAAGGCGCCGGATGTGAGTCTAGAAATTGTTCCTTACACACTCGAAGCATCTCCGAAGCACCATTTCCGCACGGTTGCCTACAACGGTCAGGTTCCTGGGCCCCTTCTGCGCATGATTCAAGGGAAAGAGCAAAGCGTCGAGATACACAATGCAAGCAGCGACCCTGAGATCGTCCATTGGCATGGACTCTTTCTTCCGTCGAATATTGATGGCGCGATGGAAGAAGGCACGCCGATGATCGATCCCGGGGCGTCTGTTCGCTACAATCTCAAACCCGATCCGCCTGGATTTCGCTGGTTTCACACCCACACCTTCGCCGGAAAAGATCTCACCAAGGCGCAATACGGGGGCCTTCACGGCTTTCTCATGATCGAGGCCCGCGACAATCCGGGGAACTATGACCAGGAGGTATTTCTGGCCTTGCATGATTGGGGAGGCCACTTTGAAGGCAGCAACGATGGTTACATGAATCCCGTGTACGACATCTCGACGATCAACGGAAAGATGCTCGGCTTTGGCGAACCCCTGCGGGTGAAACAAGGTGATCGAGTGTTGATGCATGTGCTCAACTCGAGCCCAACCGAGGTGCACTGGGTTGCGCTTGCCGGACACAGCTTTCGCGTTGTTGCTCTCGACGGAAATGCGGTCCCCCAACAGCAGACGGTCCCGATGCTCCGACTGGCGCCGGCAGAAAGAGTCTCGGCGGTCGTCGAGATGAACAATCCTGGCATGTGGGTGCTCGGTGAGGTCCGGAAGCACATCCAGAGCGCTGGAATGGGCATTGTCATTGAATACGGGGGCGCCAGTGGAAAGCCTATCTGGACGCAACCCGACAGCCTGATCTGGAATTATCGCCAGTTCGCAGCGCCGGAGGAGACCCAAACGTCTGGAGACGAGCCTACAAGAATCGAATTAGTTTTTGACTCCAGGTTTCAAGGCCACGGAAACGAAGAGCTTTGGAGGATCAATGGCAAATCGTATCCGCATACGGACGAGCCAAGCCTGAAGGCGGGCCAGCGATACCGCCTGATCATGAAGAACGAAAGCATGGACGACCATCCGATGCATCTGCATCGGCATACGTTCGAAGTCCGGCAAGTAGATGGCGGTCCGGAAATCCTCGGACTTAGGAAGGATGTTGTGCTGGTTCCGGCGAAGACGACCGCCGAAGTTGAGTTTCTTGCCAATAACCCGGGCAGAACGCTGTTCCACTGTCATCAGCAGGATCACATGGACCGGGGCTTCATGATGGTGTTTCGCTATGTATAGTCAGTCTAAGCCAAGTCGCGTCGTCATCGTGTGCTTTCACAGTCGGCTATTAGTCGCAGCATTCTTCCTACTTCTCACAATTACAGCTAGGGCTCAGGGTAACTACGAGATTCAGGTCTATGGTGCTGACACGGTTCAATCAAAGAACCTTATGGTCGAGTTACACTCCAACTACACAGTGACCGGGCAGACAAAGGTTATCGACGGAGTGTATCCGACCAACCACCAGGAACACGAAACGCAGGAATTAACGCAAGGGATCAATGACTGGGCGGAGCTTGGCTTCTACGTTTTTACGAGCGAACAGGACGGTCACGGCGTGCAATGGGTTGGCGATCACATCCGTCCCCGCGTACGCGCGCCGGATCGCTGGCATCTCCCGGTCGGACTGAGCCTCTCAACCGAGATTGGTTACCAACGAGCCGTATATTCCCCGGATACATGGACCTGGGAGATCCGGCCCATCGTCGATAAAACTCTAGGCCGCTGGTACTTTGCGTTTAATCCCGCGCTGGAACGAACCCTGCATGGGCCGGACGTCAACCAGGGATTGGGTTTTTCGCCTGCCGTGAAGGTGAGCTATGACTTTACCCCTAAGATCAGCGGCGGCTTTGAATACTATGCAGATTACGGCCGCCTGGGGGCGTTCGACACGCTGCATGAGCAACAGCAACAGATCTTCGCCGTAACCGACCTAAACGTTTCTCCAAAGTGGGAGATTAACTTTGGAGTCGGTCTCGGCCCGACCGCCGCGACTGATCACTTGATCGTCAAGGGAATTCTCGGCAGAAGATTCGACTGGGGAAGAAGATCGGCCGTCGATTAGGCAATTGACCATCAGACCGCGATATATCATCGGCTCGGTGTCAGCCCCTCTAACTCCGCCGCAATCCCTGCCGAAACGTTGATCTTTCCCTTGATGAAAGCCCCGCGCTTCGGTGTAGGTTTGGTCGAGTGACTGCGGGGCATGCTGACCATCTCCAAGGCCCTCTCCGCAAGATGGATTTCCCGCGATTGCTGCTAAAATGCTCGTCTCGCCGTAAATTATTGATGTAATTCTGGCGGGAGAGTGGGATTCTAACCAGCTCAATACAATAGAGTTAAACTGATTTTTCCAAAAATACCCCCGAGAGTACATCTTCCGTCGGAAAACAGAGAGAATAGTTTGCACGCAAAGGACGATGCGCGACAAGGCTTGCTGAATAGCCAACGGGAAATTCACCTTCGGTGATCCAGCGAGAAGTTTGCAGACCTTTTACTGGTTTGGGAACAGCCTGTATTCATGCGGGTTTTCTGCATTCGGCCTGCATTCCTGTCCGACTTTTGTCCAACCCCCTTTTCGCTCGGACGAGAGATGGCACTGTTTTCTTATCAGGTCACGTTTGAATTCCGATCCGTTTCTCATTGTGCTCTCGTTCTCGCTGATTCGGCTCGGCCCCGCGAGACAGTGCCATGAACGCGAACAGGATCTCGTGCCTGCAGGATTGGTAGGCACATCGGCAACCTAAAAGCCTGCCCATGAATAGGAAAACAACAGGATGGTCGTGAACGAATTGATTTGTAGGTCGATGAAGTCGGAGAGCTTCATCTGAAGCCCGTCGATCTTGTTGGGAAAAACGTAGTCTCTGCCGAGAACAGAAAGCGCGGGCGCGGCAGAAAGTTGCCCCGCCGCGCATGCAAGAAATAGGGCTGCGACTGATGCGACGGTGAGCTTTCGCTTCATTTAGTCCTACTTGGACCAGCTCGCACCTTCTTGATGAGATGTACGCGAACGCACCGCAGGGGCGCTGCACGAAAACGTGACTTAGTAAAGCTCAGCATTCAGTTCACTTCGCGCAATATGAGCGCCAGTGCAAAACTAGGCGCTCGAAGGCCCGAACCTGCAGTAGGCTGGGGAAGGTTGTGTTGCGAAGTTCCGGACGCGTAGTGGACCATCCCATTAGTTAAGTTTGCGCGAACAGTGCGCTCAAATGTTGCTTACTTAGTTATTTCCGGGTGGTCACACATCCGGAATCCAGATTTACGCACATCCGCCTGTGTCGGACGTGCGTCGTCCCGGTTAAGGACCGGTTTTCAACCCCGACGATTCATATCGCGATCCCTGGATAATTCGGACTACGAATCGACACTCCTGGCATACTCTGAGATAGGGAATCAACACGGGAGAGGAGCCCGCGGACGCGATCCTCGCGCTTGCCAATCCATCCGCTAGTAGGCGCGAACGGGCCGATCTGTTTCCTAATCCCTATTCCCTGTCTCTCACGCGGGGCATAGACACCACGGCCCGGCATTCCGCCGGGCCGCACTGACCACTGATCCCTGTTCCCTATAGTTGAAGATTCAAGCAAAACTTGGCCGAGTTCTCGGTTGGTACCCGGTTCTCCGTGAGGATCCGGAAGTTCAACCTTCGCGTCCTTACTGCACCTGGATTGCAGTGAGCACGCCTACTTCGTTGTAAACCACGGAATTTGAGTCTGAGTTTGAAGTTAGAGCACCCTGACAAAAGACGTACAGTGTCACCGGCGCTGTTTGGACGGTGTAGAACCCGTTGAGCGGAAGGGTGATGAATCCGTTGCCAGGAAGGTTCTCAACGACTTGGGGAAGACTGTTGAGCCCGGCCGGAGTAGAACTTGGTGAGAACGAAAATTGGCAGGACGCTTGTAGCAAATTGGAATTCCCGTTAGCAAGCACCTGGTTACCCGCAATGATGTAGGTACCCGGCTTGGTCAAGGTGACCTCGCTGACGGGCGTATCCTCATTGACGCCTGGTTGGCCTAATAGGAACTCATAGAATGCGGCGTAGGAAAGTTGGGCCTCCCGCTGGCCCTTTCGGACCTGTCGGACCAGCAGGTCCTGCCGGCCCGGGGTTACCCATGAGCCCCTGTGGGCCTGCGGAACCCGCCGGACCTATCGGTCCCTGTGGGCCTGTTGCGCCATAGGTCAGGTCGAAGTTGGAGGAGTTTCCAAGGGAGTCCTTCACGGTCAAGCGGAAAGTCCCAGCCGGCGTGTTGGCCGGCAGCGTGGCGACAATCTGGGTGTTACTGGAAGAATCGACTTTCAGGTTAGCGCCGTCGAAGAGCACGGAAGGGGCGTTTTTTTCGGGCTGAAAGTTCGAACCGGTGAGAGTGACTTGATTCGAGGTGTAGTTGATCCTTCCGCTTTGCACCACCGGATTAGCGGGGGCACCGAAGACGCAGAGCGGAGCGAGGAGAAGAAGGGCGGTCAGCGTGATGCTGCGCATTGGAATGGTTCTCCTTTCAGGAGATGCGGGCCGTTCCGGCCGGTTGATCAAGCGATAAAAAGTTGCATCTGCAGCGTGGCGAGCCTGCACGCATTCAGTTGCGATTGGTACGGTGCTCCTAAGGCAGCAGCGCCGACAACAGCTGGAGGTACTGGAGGTAGATGAGATTGCTACCACCAGCCTTCCGGAGGGCTTCGGAGTCTGCGGGTGGAGCGGTGGTTGGGCTGGCCGCGGCATGATGGGGAAATGCCGAGAGCGTGAGGGTCAAAATCGAAGAAACAAGAGCGAGTGTCATTTTCTTTTTCATGGGAAATTCTCCTTTTGGATGCGGAGCCTCAACCTGAGTACGCCGGTTGTTCGAGCGGTGAAGGGTTCGAGGTGCGGCGGCGATTGAAGCCACACACTCGTTCGACAGCGATGGTCGCTGCTCTAAGAAAAGAGAGAGATGATGTAGCCCCAGATTGAAGACCCCGAGGAAGAATGGGAACCGGAATTGGATCCGCCGTCGGACTCACCCGAAACCCCATCGATCATGAGATAGGAGTTGACTGCTGCTGAGGCGCGTTGCGGACTTGCGGCGAGCGCCAGGGTGAGCATTGAAGCAGCAAGTGCAAAAATCAATTTGCTTTTCATGGAAGATCCCTCCTTAGGGGATTGGCGCTTTCGGAATCGGCTGCGCCGGTTGTTGAAACGGTAAAGAGTTTCAGGTGCAGCTTCATTGAAGGCCTGCACCTATGCAGGAGCAATTGGTGCGGTGCTCCTAAGGCAGCAGCGCCGACAACAGAATGTCGACAGCCAGGTACATGTATTTGACCGGTTTACCACCAATCGGCTTGGCGTATTCGGGGACTGTTGGAGTGGTGGTGGTTGAGCTGGCTGCGGCCGATGCCTGGTGCGGAAATGTTCCCAGCGTGAGGGTCAAGATTGAAGCTGCGAGTGCGAGCGTCAATTTGCTTTTCATGGGAATTCTCCTTTGGGATTCGGCGCCTCAACCTGCTCGCGCCGTGTCATGAAAGGAGTCTGCGGCAGTTCTCTCTTGCGTTCAATGAGGCGGAGATGAGTTGCACCTGAGTTCGACGGCTCATACAACTCATCCAAAACTCATCCCGCGCAAACAATGCGCAGTGATAGGCTTTTCTGCATGAATAATCAAGCAGATGGGCTCTCAGGAGAGCAACTTGGACAGCTACGCCGGGTATTACACTGCCCGATTCTGACTCCCGACGATGCAGAGTACGAACAGGTCCGGCACGTGTGGAACGGCATGATCGATCGCAAGCCGTTAGTCATCGTTCGGCCCACCAGCATCGCCGACGTGATCCAGTCCGTCCGCTTTGCGCGGGAGCGCGGGATTGCGGCGTGTGTACGTGGAGGGGGTCACAGCGTCGCAGGGAAGTCTGTGGCGGACGGCGCCATGATGATCGATATCTCCCTGATGCAGGAGGTTCAGGTGGATGCCGGGAAGCAAACCGCCCTGGCCCAGGGCGGAGCGACCTGGGGCGTATTCGATAGCGAGAGCGAGAAGTTCGGGCTTGCCACGACCGGTGGGGTGATCTCGTCAACGGGTGTGTGTGGACTGACGCTGGGCGGCGGGATCGGTTGGCTCATGGGGAAGCATGGCCTGAGCTGCGACAACGTAATCTCCGCGGACCTGGTGAATGCAGATGGCAACCATCTGTCCGTCAGCGCAACCGAGAACGAAGATCTATTCTGGGCGATTCGGGGTGGCGGAGGAAACTTTGGAATCGTGACGGCGCTTGAGTTTCGCCTCCATGAGCTTCCCTCTGTGCATGGCGGAGTGATGCTGTACCCGAGGCCTCTCGCGCTGGACCTGCTGCGCCAGTATCGCGACCTGACTTTAAATGCACCGGATGAATTGACGGCATATGCCGCTTTGCTCGTGGGACACGGACATCCGATGGCCGCGATCGCTTTGTGCCACAGCGGACCCGAGGATGAAGGTGCCGCCGCTTGCAAGCAATACCAGCTTTCCACCCCACCCGTCGCCGACATGGTGGGGAAGAAGCGATACACCGAGATACAGACGATGCTCGACTTTTCAGTTCCGGCCGGCCAGCATTATTACTTCAAGTGCCCGTTTCTCCGCGAACTCAGCGATGAGGCAATCCAGACTATCGTAGATTTTGCTGAAAGGATGCCGACCGAGCAGTCTCAAGTGGTGATCGAGCATATGCATGGTGTTGCCAGCCGCGTGCCGGTCGCGGAGACAGCTTTCGGACTTCGGCGCGTGCATTACAGCATCAACATCATGCCGGCTTGGAGTGATCCATCGCTGGCAGAAAAATGTATCGGTTGGGCGCAGGACCTTGCATCAGCGCTCACAAGCTTCGGAGCTTCCGATGCCTACGTGAATTACCTTGGCGACGAGGGTCCGTCCGCAGTGAAGGCGTCGTATGGAGCCAACCACGCGCGTCTTTCAAGCCTTAAGCAGAAGTACGATCCCGACAATTTCTTCCGCTTCAACCAGAACATTGTTCCCGCCGGCTAGTTGCACGCCAGGTGCGACAGGCCGATTGATCCGAGGAAGGCATGATAGCGGGGGTCTGTGCGGTATGGTTGGAATTCCTCGCTCAGGAGAACAATATAAATGGGTGTAGATTTCACGGCAACGGCGCGTTCCAGACTATCGAATAGCTCTTTGGAGAGCCCCAGCCTGGCATAAATGACGGCAAGAAGAACTGCAGGTTCGGTCCTGGCCTCGGCTGCCATCAATTCCTTTACCAGTTTGAGCGCTCCCTTGCGATCTCCCTTGGCCGCCAGGGTTGCACCTAGAAACGCGAGAGATTCAATATTGTCCGGCGTTAATTCAAGTGCTTTCTTAAATGCTGCAATGGCTTCTTCGTATCTCCCCAGCCAACTCAGATTTCTGCCCAGAAACATATGCGACCGATAGTAGCTGGGATCCAGTTCAATACTTTGCTGCATCTGGCGCAGAGCAAGATCATATTGTCCGGCATGAGTCTGGGCTACACCAAGATAAAGATTGACGCTGGCTGAAAGCGGCTCAATTTCCCGCGCTCGTTGAACTGAGGCGACCGACTCACGGTGTCTGCCCATTGCGGAGAGATACAGAGACTGCCAGAGGAGTGCAGTGATCAGCCCCGGCTCAAGGGCGAGAGCTGTCTGGAACTCTCTTTCTGCTCCGGCCCATTCAAGTTCATACCAACTCTTGATCAGGGCGTTCGTGCAATGTGCTTCGGCGAGAGTCTGGTCAAGATCCAAAGCTTTCTGCAGATGAATACGGGCATTACCGACCGCTTCAAAAGGCTTCATCGCGCCAACGCGGATCGAGCCCATTTGAGCATAGCAATCAGCTAGTCCGGCGTATGCGGGCGCGAAGGCAGAGTCGATTGCCAGAGCTTCTTTGAAATAGCTCATGCTTCGTTGGATCGATTCGGTAGACATCTTGTGCCAGAAGAATCGCCCTTTCAGGTAAGCGTCGTATGCAACCGCAGAACGTGCATAGCGGCGCGATCCGACCGTAGCACTGGGAAACAGTTGCAGCGCCAGCGATTGGCTCACCTGCTGCGTTACCTCTTCCTGCACCGCCAGCAGGTCAGCCGACTTGCGATCGTAGGTGTTTGACCAGAGGATGCTCTTGTCGCGCAGATCGTGCAGCTGCGCGCTGATGCGAATCTTGTCGGCCGAGCGCCTGACGGAACCGCGTAACAAATAGTCCAGGTTCAACTGGCGTTGCAACCGGTCCATGGGATCGCCGGCTCCCTCGCTCCCCTCAGGCCTTGGTACGGCGGTCACCCGCAGCCGCACCGGATCGATGCGGGAAAGGGCGGAGATCATGTCTTCGGTCAGTCCGACTGCGAAATAGGCCTCAGATTGTCCGGAGAGGTCCTCAATGGGGGCCACTGCGATACGAATCCGCTTTTCCGCCGGAACAGGTTCGGAGTCTCCGCTCTTTTCGATCTGAGCAATGAAGCGGTAGCCAAGGCGCGGAAGAGTCTCAATGTGCAAAGGACGGTCGGCTTGTTCATTCAGAGCGAGACGTATTTGACGAATACAGAAATTCAGTCCCTGCTCAAAGTCAACGAAAGTATCCTCCCCCCAGATGGCAAGGCGAATTTGTTCGCGCGTTACCAGGGAGCCGCGATGATTGAGTAGAAATGCAAAGACGCGCGCCGGCTGCTGCTGCAGGCGAACCGTAGTACCGTTCCTGCGCAACTCAAAGGTCTGATCGTCGAATTCAAACTCTCCGAATCGAAAAACGTGCATGTCGGAAGGAGGCAGGAACCAAGTGGCTTCACGAGATTATAGCAATCGGCATTCACATGTCTGCTTTTCGTTCGCCACTCGCCATCGCGCCAGGATAGTTTGCAACCGCGGCGCAGGCAATTATTCAAGTGCAGTCTTCTAATCTAACCTGGGTCATCGTAGGCTTTTCTGTCCCATCGACCCTCCGGTGCCGTTGCCAAGGGTTGGCCCCAGGACATCTTTCTGCTTTCGAATGACCAAAACAAAACTCAGTTCAACTCATCGGAAACTCATCTGCTCCTCATTGAGTCTGGTTGCGATCGGATGCAGACTCCTACTTGTCAGGAGGCGCAAGCAGTGAAGCGCCAGACACGGAGGATAGAGACATGAACGGGAAGAAGACACTCAGGTTTGCAGCTTCACTGATGGCCGTTCTGGTGGCACTCAGCGCGACAAAGGCAGCTCATGCGGCGGAAAGCTCAACGCCGGTGAAGGTAACCAACTCCGACAACAACCCGGTGGTGACTCAGGACGTTGGGCAGAGTGCATCGCAGATGGTATACCTTTCTTGCGCCAGCGCAAACACTGGTGCTCTCATCTGCTATCAATATGTGGTGGGTGGCCCTCAGGGCCAGGAGTTAATCCCGGATTACACGGTGCCCTCGAACCGATACCTGGTGATTACTGCGGTGGACGTTAATTCGTACAACATCAGTACTGGGGTGCCTTGTGCGACGCCGTCGACCATACAATTTGGGACGAAGATCGGAGACTACACGCTTTTCAGGAATAGCTGGACCCTGGCCGCAAACGCTCCGACCACACATTTCACCTACCCCCCGGGATTTGCCATCGCACCGGGCACGACCATTCAACTGAACCGTCAGTCGACAAGCTGCGCCGCTGAGGTAGATCTGTACGGCTACCTGACAGCGAACTGAAGACTGGCCGCACGATGGGTGCGCGTCTGCGGGCCGAGGATCGCTCCTCGGCCCGTTTCAGTTGCCTCGCCCTGTCCGTGAAAACCGGCGATCGACTTTTCGTAAGAGCGGATCAGTTCACCTCGGTGTTAATTGACACCCAGCGCCCTCGTCAATTCGAAAAGCAATTCACCTTCCGAGTTCCGGTAGGTTTGTGGCCCAACCGGAAGTGGCCCAACCGGAAGTTTCATCTTTGACAACATCTCGCGGCGGGTGTCGCTCAAGTAGTAATTTCCGCATAGACGGTTAACCACCCCGGGATGCCAAATCGTGGCGCAAGGATTGTCGGTACCTATCTCACCGCACTTTGGTTCGGTTGAAATCAGCTTTCGAGCTGGATGTACGTCGTTGATCGAGAAAGCTGTCCCAACTTGCTCTTACCCGCTGTTACGATCTTCCCCATCGGCGCGTTCGTGCCGGAAAGGGCGCTGCCAGGGCCAATGGCAAAGAAATGTGGTCAGGGCCCCAAAACAGCTGTTACGATCGAAAAAATCTTTCTACCGATGATACGAAACCCGCAGCATTCTTGTTATCTAGAACAAGCGGGCACCACAGACTTGCAGTGCCGCTAAGAATCGGGCGAAGGGGGAACAGAAGATGAATGCGAAGAGACTGGCACTATTCGGGGGGACCGCGGTTGTTCTGGCCGGGGCTCTGATCTATTCACTCGGCATCTATCCACCGGCTTCGGGACGCGACGGACAAGGCGCCATCGGAGAGCGCAAAGTGTATCGCGCTGAGCAGCCGTCGGACGCATCAGTAACGCCGGGTGCCGCACCGGTTGCAATGACCGCCACTGCGGAGGCGATGAAGAATCATCAGATCCCAGAACTGCAAAACGGCCAGATCTTCCAGTTAAGTAACGGCCAGATGTTTCAGCTGAGCAACGGCCAGTTGATGCAATTGAAAAACGGCCAGATGTTCCAGTTGAAGACTGGTCAGATGCTCCAGCTCCAAAACGGCCGACTGTACCAAATGAACAACGGCCAAATGCTCCAACTAAAGAACGGCCAGATGTATCAGTTGAGCAACGGTCAGATGCTGCAGTTGCAAAATGGCCAGCTCCTTCAGTTGAAGAACGGCCAGATGTTTCAGCTAAAGAACGGTCAATTGTTTCAGTTGAACAATGGCCAGCTGTTCCAGCTGAATAATGGCCAGTTGTATCAGTTGAACAGCGGTCAGCTTCAGGCAATGCTTAGACCTTAACGAGCATTGCAGTAAGCAGGCGCCGCTGATGAGCTACGGTTTACCCTCCCCCGTGCCCCGGCAGTGCTCGAGATGGATTAATGGATCGAATTCCCGTTGAGGGCAAAATCAGGCCCCCAGGAAAACCAACTGCCGCCGGCGTCATTTGCCTGCTGATGCTCTGCATGGCGCTGTTCAACGGCCTTTGGGCTCGATCCCAGCCGCGCCTATACACGCAGGAAACCAAGCAGTTCCGGATCGTCTACTACTCTCCGGCACACGAATATCTCGCCCCCCTGCTGATCCGCTCGCTGGAAAACGCGGCGCAGTTTTACCGAAACCAATTCGGGTACGAGCCCAACGGTAAAATAACCGTCTTGATCCAGGATTTCGATGACTCCGGATACGGAGGCGCCGGGACGGTCCCCACCAATTTCATTCAGATAGGCATTGAGCCATTCAATCTTGTCTTTGAAACTCTGCCTTCGGCCGAGCGCATGGGGTTGATGTCGAGGCATGAGATGATGCACATCGTCATGGGCGACCAGACCGCCCCGCGCGACGCGATGTTTCGGAAGATTTTCTTTGGGAAGATCATGCCGAATACCGACGATCCAATTTCGATTCCCTTCAGCTTTTTAGGTAGCCCCCGGGTGTACTCGCCGCGCTGGTTCCACGAGGGCTCGGCAGTATTCATGGAAACGTGGCTGGGCGGCGGCCTTGGGCGCGCGCTGGGCGGCTACGACGAGATGGTGTTCCGCGGAATGGTGCGCGACCAGCGATATATCTACGACCTGGTAGGTCTCGAGTCGGAAGGGACATCGGCGGATTTCCAGGTGGGCGCGAATTCGTATCTGTATGGGACGCGCTTTATGAACTATTTGGCGAGCCAGTACGGTCCAGAGAAGGTCACCGGATGGGTTGTCCGCTCCGATGACAGCCATGCCTATTTCGAGAGCCAATTCCACCAAATATATGGAACCTCGTTGCGAGACGAGTGGCACAAATGGATTGCTTCTGAGCGGGAGTGGCAGGACGCAAATCTGAAAACAATCCGGCAATATCCGGTCACCCCGGTCAAAGCTATCTCGCCAAAGATCCTGGGATCGGTCTCACGGTGCTACTACGATGCCAAGGCGAACGTGATCTACGTAGCCGTCCGGCATACCGGTCCCATGCCTTATCTCGCGGCGATCCATCTCGACTCTGGACGGGTAGAACATCTTACTGATGTTGGCGGCGGTGCGATTTACGATGTCACTTCGCTCGCCTTCGATCCCGACGGCCGCCGGCTTTTCTTTACGACCAATAACACGCAGGGCATGCGTAGTCTCAACGTCTTCGATCTGAACTCTCGCAAAAGGACAACGATCGGGCGAAACGTGCGGATGGGCGACCTTGTCTTCTGTCGCAAGGACGGTTCTCTGTGGGGAGTTCGCCACAACAACGGTCTTTCGAGCATTGTTCGTCTTGGGGCTGATCACAAATCGCTAAGCACGCTCCATACCCTTCCCTACGCCTCCGATTTTTTCAATCTCGATCTCTCCCCGGACGGGTCCCAATTGACGGGTGCTTTCGTCGATGAGACCGGAACGCAGCGACTTGTCCGGTATCAGACGGAAGATCTGCTGGCGGGAAGAACGAATCACGAAGTCCTGTATGACTTCCAGTTCAACTCACCAGACAGCTTTGCCTTTTCGCCCGATGGGCGGTATCTGTTTGGATCCTCCTATCTGACGGGTGCATCCAACCTGTTCCGTTTCGACTTGGAGACGAAAAAGCTTGATGCGCTCACCAACTCCGAAACAGGCCTCTTCCGCCCTGTGCTGCTACCCGACGGCACCCTGAGTGCCTTCGAGTACTCATCGAGAGGATTCCGGCTGGTGAACTTGCCGGTTCACGTGATCGATGACGTAAACGCGATTCCGTACCTGGGACAATCAGTGATCGAGAAATATCCTGAACTGAAATCGTGGAATTTGCCTTCACGCAATAACATCGACGATCTTCGCCTACGCACCTATGCCGGCTTCTACCGGCCCCTGCGCAATATTGAGCTTCAATCCGTTTATCCAATCGCGCAGGGCTATGAGGACCAGAAGGCCGGGGGCGTGCGCTTCGACTTCGGAGACAGTCTGG
Organism: Acidobacteriaceae bacterium; assembly: GCA_003140785.1. Taxonomy (GTDB): domain Bacteria; phylum Acidobacteriota; class Terriglobia; order Terriglobales; family Acidobacteriaceae; genus Telmatobacter. The sequence continues at coordinate 17,541 of PLKY01000331.1, forward strand.
GACTCAGCCATATCACCACGACACTGTCTTATTCACCTGGGCCACAAGCCAGGAGGGACCGATTCCATCTTGACGTGGAAGCGAAATACTGGGAATGGATGCTCTCCGGGTACTTCAACCGAGCCGACTTCTACGATCTATTCGGGCCTACGAAAGTAGGACGCCGCGGATTTGGTTTGGTCGGCGAAAAGAAAAAATCCCTCATTCACGATCCAGGTCGAACGCTCGATTTGACTCTCAATCTGGCAGGCTATTCCGGCCTGGATCGGCTGCCCGAATATCAGAACGTAACCGCGACGCATACGAAGTTCGTTGGCGCCACCGCAGGGCTTAGCTACTCAAATATGCAAAAATCTCTAGGCGCGATTGAAGATGAGAGCGGAGTGCAGTGGGATGTGAATGGCCAGGTGAATGCCACGTTCCCCGAACTCTTTCCTCAGGTATGGGGGGGATACGCCCGGGGATTCCTCCTTCCGCTGAGAAACTCGTCGCTTTGGATTCGCTCTTCGGCAGGCGGCGCCTTTGGTACCGCGAACGATCCGTTCGCAAATTTTTACTTTGGCGCTTTCGGCAACAACTGGGTCGACAAAGGCAACATCAGCCGCTATCGCGAATACTATAGTTTTCCGGGCGTCGCTATTGATCAGATCGGAGCAAACAGCTTCGCGAAAGGTATGGCCGAGTGGGACCTCACGCCGCTGCACTTCCGTGATCTGGGAACCACGAAACTCTACAGCAATTGGGCAAGGCTCGCGCTTTTTACTGGGGGTCTCGCCGCCAACCCGGCAAGCTCTGACCATAGCGGCTATGCAGACGCTGGTGCTCAGCTCGATTTCCGACTGGTGCTGTTCTCTCAGGTGAAGTCGACCTTCTCGACCGGTTTCGCGGCAGCGCATGACCGGTCCGATCACACCAGAACCGAGCTTATGTTCTCGCTGAAAATTTACTGAACACTTCACGAACTTCGCATGCGGGAGGCCTCAGCGCCGGATCACGATTGAGCATGCGAAGAATTAAGGAATCAATCTCCGGAGGTATGGCAGCCCGCAGTGTGGAAGGCGCCGCAACCACACGGCACTCGATGGCCTCAAAGACGTCCAGAGGAGTTTCGCCGGCAAATGGATGCCGCCCGGTCCACAGCTCGTATAACAATGCCCCCAGTGAAAACACGTCCGAGGCACTGCTCGCCGTCTCGCCGCGAAGGATTTCAGGAGACATATAGAGCAGCGTGCCCGAGAGCGTGCCCGATATCGTTCCGGACGCACCCATCGAATCAGTTTCTATGCGCACGGGGCCGGCAAGCCGGGCCAGCCCGAAATCCAGAATCTTTACAACCCCATCTTTACGAAGGATGATGTTCTCCGGTTTGATGTCCCGGTGTAAGATGTCCGCTGCGTGGGCAGCGGCAAGGGCGCTCGCCGCCTGTTCTCCCCAGTCACTGGCATCGCTGACTTTCGCGGCGCCATTGGCCATCAATTGCCGGAATGTTGGTCCCTCCACCCATTCCATCGCGAGGAACAGGCCTGCGGGCGAGTCTCCGGATTCGTACACCGTGACGATATTTGGATCGTCAAGCGCCGAGGCTGCGCGCACCTCGGTTTGGAAGCGGTCGACTGCTTGCGGACTTGAGACAAGATGGCGGCGCAGGATCTTCAAGGCGACCGGACCCCCTGATCGATTGCGTGCCAGGTACACTTCGCCCATTCCGCCGACCGTGATCAGAGATTCGATTTGGTATTTGCCGATGCACTCGCTGGCGGAAAGCGCACTTGGCTGGTCCAGAAGGTCTGCGGCCAGACGATCGGGGCGCGCGACAAAAACTGCCTCGTCCTCCGTCTTGAGGAGAGACTCAACCTCCGCCCTGACCGGCGCACTGGCAGAGGCAAGCAGAGCTTGGCGCTCGTCTGCAGGAAGATCGACCGCTTCGTGAAACAGGCGTTCAATCTCTTCCCAATCCGCCTTCGAGGTCATGGCTGCTCGCCGTTCATCTCGCGCATCAGCCATGTGCGCGCCAGACGAAAATCACGATTCACGGTAATGATGGAGACACCAAGGGCCTCGGCGGTTTCTTCAATGCTCAGGCCGCCAAAGTAGCGCATTTCAATGACTCGGCTCTTACGTTCGTCCACGGCCTGCAGACGCTCAAGTGCATCGTGGAGCGCAACCACCTGGGCAGCTTCCTGATGCACTGCCAGCTGCACATCGTCGAGCGAAACGGGGACTCGACCGCTGCCGCGCTTTCCTGCTAGACGGCTGCGGGCATGATTGACCAGGATCTGCCGCATCGCTGTACAAGCGACAGCGAAGAAATGGCAGCGATTCTGAAACGAAGCATTTTCGACGTCGGCCAGCCTTAAATACGCCTCATTGATCAGCGCCGTAGGCTGCAGAGTATTGCCTTGATCCTGCACGCTCCATGCGCGGCGCGCCATTCGATGCAGCTCGTTGTAGACGAGCGGCATCAGTTCCTTCAGCGCATTTTGATCACCTTTGCCCCAGGCGACCAGAAGACTGGTCACCTCACCTTGAGGATCCACGGCGTCCGACCTCCGTGTGCAACGTTCATACGCAGATTATGTGGCACTGTCCCTGCCCGCGGATACGCTGTGTCGGCGCACTCCCACTGCTAGCCGATGCATCTCCCAAAGATCACGCGGAGTTTGAGAGAGGAGCGGCCGAATAGCCAGCATTCCGGTAGGTCCGATGTTTTTCTCAAGATACTTCAGCTCCACGAACAGGCTATCCAGTTCGGGATCCGGTTCGGCTTCCAGGCCGGCCTCCCGAAGGAGCAGATCCCCCTTGGCGCGCATACTAAGTTCGCTGGTCAACTGCAGAAGAGATAACATGTCGCCGCGCACTGTCGGCGAGAAGCTTTCCTGCAGAGCCATCAGGTAGGCACCGACGCGGGTCTTCTGGAATTCCTTCGAACCAATTTCGCTGAGTATATTGATATCGCTGTCGAGTTTACCCCCCAACCACTCGCGCAGGGATTGTTCGCTGAAGTAAAAAACGAATCCGAGGATCAGTGGCAATCCCGCAACCGCCGCAACCGTGGATGCCACGGGAGACTGAAGACTCTGATTAAACGACGAATGAAGCACGACTGCTGCCACCACTCCGGGCGCAAATAGGAGTGCGCGCGGCCAACTCCGGCTCTCAAGCAGATAGGCGGAAAGAGTCGCCCCCAGCGCTGCAACGCCTCCGTGCATCACGGCTGTGCCGAACCCGCGCAAAATCCAGACTCCAACCCCTCTTCCATCCAGCAGGTGAAGGTAAGAGATATTTTCAACCAGCGCAAATCCCGCTCCTACCGCGAATCCGCAGATGGCTGAATCTGCCATGAAGGCGGTTCTCGCTGTGGCGATCAGGAAGATCCAATAGACAGCTTTGGCAAGCTCTTCCACGACCGGAGCGCCGAAACGGGCGTACTGATCCTCGTGACCGGGAAATTGCCGAAAAATAATCGAATTGAAGCTGAAGCAGAGCAATGCTGCCAAGGCCCCGGCCGCAAGGGCTGTCAACACCGTGCGCACCGAGATCAATTTGTAGCTGTCAAGCGCTCGAAGGGCAGCAAGGAACAACAACACCGGCACCAATGCCAGCGCGATGCGAAGCACATCCACGCTGTGAATCACGGACTCGCTGAGATCCAGAAGCTCAGTCGGTTCCAGCCCAGGTGGCGGCGATAATTCATTGAATTCGCGAAGGACTTCAGCAAAAAGATTCCCAGACCTCCGACGGGCCTCCGAGATAAATCGAGCGTTAGGTCCGGCGGATCAGCCGTCAGCGGATCAAACTCGACACCCTGATCGGCGACTTCGATCTCCATCTCTCCTGGTCTAGGAACAGAATAAGTGACGGCTACCGTTCCTGGAGCACCCTCTGGATAGGAATATTGCCAAATATTGACCAGGATCTCTTCGATCAGGAGCTCGAGCTCGCGCACACGCAGTTCCGGCAAATTCGCTTCACGTGCGCCCTTTCTAACGAACTCTGTCACAGGGGCGAGCGATTCGGGTTTTGCGATCAGCGTCAACGATTGAGGTATTCCTGGCAAGCCTTCGCTCAGCCTCCGATCACCGCCGATTCCACTGAGTCGTACATCGGAACTAGCTGGTTCAACCGGGTGATTTCGAATACCTGCCGGACGAGACCGGTCAGACGGCAGATTCGGAGCTCTCCACCCTTATTCTTCAGCTTCTTGGCAACTCCAACGAAAGAACGCAGGCCCATGCTGCTGACATAACTAAGATCGCCCAAATCGACGATAAGGCTCGTCGAGCCCTCTGAGATACAGGAATCGCATTGTCCTTCAAACTGAGCGGCACTTTCCGCATCCATGCGGCCAACCACGTGCAGTACAACCTTGCCCTCAACTTGAATGCAATCAATCGTCACGGTACTCCTAGGGTGCCTGAGGTCGCGACGAACGTCAATTATAGCGATTCCCGTAAACCTCTTGATTATGGCCTATCGGAAATAATCGACTCCTCAGAGGCAAAGGTATTTCTGGATCGTCAGAAGCGACATCCTTGGGCCCAAATTGGGCACGAAATGCTTCCCCGCTTTCGTCGCAGACGGATCTTGATCAGACCAACAACGCGCTCTCCAGAGCGCGTAAAGAAAACTCGTGCTTTTCTGTTGACAAAGACTGGGTCGAAAATCATTCGTCAGGCCGGATCTGCTATAGGTTCGACTCGGTAGCCAAGCATTCTGAGTTTCCGGATCATGGTTGCGGTGCGGCGTTGTTGGGACTGTTTCGACACTGCAGGACCGCGTTCTTCATATGGAACGCAGTTATGCTCCGGAGGTATCTGATGCAATTCTCACGGTCCCTCTCCGCGCTTAATGTTCTCCTGCTAGCCACATCCGCTGCCCTCCTGGCCCAGACGATGGGAAGCAGCAACTCCGCTCAGATTGCGCGCATCGGCAGTCCGCTGGCGAACAATTTTCCCTGGACTCTGACCCGCACCACCACTATCGTGCAGACACTGGCCAACGGAACCACCATCACCCGTACTTTTACCGTAAAAGAGGCTCACGACTCGGAAGGCCGCACTTATTCCGAAACGCAACAGACCCTGCACATCCGTGCCGATGGCCAGCCGGTCGACTTGGTCACCTACAATGTCTTCGATCCTGTTGCCCGCACGCGTATCAGCTGGGAAAACCGCACCAAGATTGCGAATGTCACGCACATGCCCGACCCGAAGACGATGCAAGATCGGACGCAGCCCATGCAGGTTCAGGACGTTGACGCGGTTCGGCAACCGCAGGTCGGTCGCCCGACTCAGCAACACACAACAGAGGACCTTGGCGACCGCACCATCGTCGGCATCGAGGCCAAAGGCACGCGCGGCACGGGGATCATACCTGCGGGTGACCAGGGAAACGACCAGCCCCTCACCATCGTGAGGGAAAACTGGATGTCCACGCAGTACCACATCCCGCTTTTGACCATTACGGACGATCCGCGCACGGGTAAACGCACAGACGAAGTCACCGAATTCCAGCCGGGCGAACCGGATCCGGCGTTGTTTCACATTCCCGAGGGTTACACCGTTCGGGAACGCACCGCGTTTTGACGCGGCTAGGCTAGCAGTCGGGCAGAGTGTTCCGAGCGTGTAACCGTTTAACCGTTAGCCAACATCGGAG
>PLKY01000423.1 GCA_003140785.1 Acidobacteriaceae bacterium
TTTTTCGGGGGCACGTCACTCCGTCCTCCCGTTCAATTTACGAGAGAACTCCAGTTTTCCCTGGCTGAGCTTTCCGGGGGCACGTCAACAACGTCTTCGCCGTCGGAAAGGGCAGGGCAGACGTCTGTTGGCCGGTGAGCGGGGGTAGGAATTCGATCCGCTGCGCTGGCGTAGCGGGGAGCATCAGCGCGGCAATTCCCGATTCGAGTCCGGGTTCGAGCGGATGCGGGGCTCGCGCAAAGGAGAGCTTATCGAGGTAGAAAGCGGCCGCTGCGGCAGGATCGGCCATGGGAATGCCGACTCCGGCGATGTGGTCGGCGATGCGATGAGGGCCGAGATGCTGTCCGAAATCGAGCGTGTGGCGAGAGCCGGGCATGTATTGGGTGTACTCAATGTTCTGGGTTGGTGCTCCGCGCAGGTCCGAGGGAGGCCGGGCTGGTCCGGTCTTTGCAAGGTGAACAGCCGATTGCCGGCGCCAGCGCGCTTGACAGGGGTGGGCGCGAGGCCGTGAGCGACGTAGTCCTGACAGAGCGCGTTAATGTCCGCAGCCTCGAAGCAGATGTGCATGAAGCCCACCGACTGCGAGGCATCGCGTCCTGGATACAGCTCGATGAACTGGCGGTCATTCACTTTGAAGAAGGCCTCGGTGGGCGAGCCTCCTTTGTCCATGGCGAAGGCTTCTTCGCGAGAGGGCTTCACGGAAGCGCGCTGCAATCTACCAGCTCGGCTATGTCGAGCGTCGCTATCCCGGTTAGCGTCGAAGCTCCAATGCCGAAGCGCACCTCCTTGCCTTCCATGTTGCCGCCCGGAGCGGTAGCGGTGCCTGTTTGTGCCGCGCCGTGGATGAGCGGATGCGGATGCGATTCAGCCCAGTAGACGGTGGTGAATCCGGCTGCGAACAGGACGAACATCGCGGCAAAGACCGCCCATCCGTGTCCCGGCGAACCGGTCATGCGGCCCAGTGTGTACGTGAGGCCGGCGGGGATGATGAAGATGGAGAGGATCTGTAGAAAATTTGAAATCGGCGTTGGGTTCTCGAAGGGGTGAGCACTGTTGGCATTGAAGAATCCGCCGCCGTTGGTGCCCAGCATCTTGATGGCTTCCTGCGAGGCCACTGGGCCCTGCGCGATGGTCTGCGTTTGATTCTCCAGGGTATGTGCGACCGTGTAAGCGTGCAGATTTTGCGGAACTCCCTGCGCGACGAGTAGAAGCGCGTAGATGAAAGCTGCAGGCAGGAGCACATACAGCAGGGTGCGCGTCGTATCCACCCAGAAATTGCCAAGAGTGGCGGACATGGTCCGCTTGATGCCACGAATCAACGCAACGGCGATTACGATGCCCACGGATGCGGAGAAGAAGTTGTGCGTTGCGAGCGCAGCCATCTGGGTGAGATAGCTCATCGTGGTTTCGGGCGTGTAGGACTGCCAGTTCGTGTTGGTAGTGAAACTGGCGGCAGTATTCCATGCCATGTCTGGACCGACGGCGGCGAGTCCCTGCGGATTCCACAGCGGCAGCACGGCCTGCAGGCGCTCGATGGCATAGGTGAGCACCATGCTGACGGCGGAAAATCCGAGCATGGCGAATGCGTATTCGCGCCAATTCATCTCGTGCTCGGCGTTCACGCCGCAGAGTCTGTAAATCAGACGCTCGATGGGGCGAAGAAGAGGATCCAGCCACGTGCGTTCGCCTTCGAAGACTCGAGCGAGATAAAGGCCTACCGGGCGCACGGTCAGGATCAGGACGATGGAGTAGATGACAAATTGCAGCCAGCCGTTGGCGGTCATCAGAATTTCTCCGGATAGAGCAGGGAAATAGTAAGGTAGGCCAAAAGCAGAACGGAAAGAATGAGTGCAGCTGCAGTGATCATGTCCATTGGGCTACCTCAACTTCTGACATGCCTTGACGTATAGAAACGCCAAGGCAAAGAAAACCGCCGTGAAGAACAACATTGCCAAATCTTGCATTGGAGGAACCTCGGTTCCGAGCTGAGATCGCGCACGACTGACGCCGTTGGCGGATTTTCTCAGCCCCAAAGAGATTCTGGATGAGGGCGCGTTGAGGGATTGGAAGGGAGTTATAAAGAAAATATAAAGACAGTCCGGTTGAGGTTTTTTTTCAGCTTTTTTCTTCGTTGCCGACCCAGCCCTCGGGAACGAACCGGTAACCCACCCACGGCTCAGTCTGGATGTACTGACGTCCTGTCTCATTTTCGAGCTTTTTGCGAAGCTGACCGACAAAGACGCGCAGATATTCGGGCTGATAAGCCGATTGCGCACCCCACACCTCGGTGAGAAGAATGCGGTGCGTCATGACTTTGCCGGCGTTGCGCGCCAGATGGAGCAGCAATTCAAATTCCTTGGGAGTGAGGTGGACAGGTTTGCCTTGCACGGTGACTGAGTGTGCCGTCACGTCCACCACGAAATCTCCGGCTTCGATGGCTGCGGTGGTGCGTTCGGGTGCGCGGCGCAAATGGGCACGCACGCGAGCCAGGAGTTCCTGAATGCTGAAGGGCTTGGTAACGTAGTCATCCGCCCCGGCGTCGAGCGCCTCCACCTTGGAGCGCTCATGATCTCGAACGGACAACACCAGGATCGGAGTCGTCGATGTGGCGCGGATGGCGCGGCATACTTCCACGCCGCTCATACCCGGCATCATCAGGTCCGTGATCACCAGATCGGGCAGCCACTCGCCAAAAACTCTCAAGCCCTCTTCTGGGTCGTTCGCAGTGCGTACGTCGAAGCTTTGTGCAGAGAGCGAGACGCGCAATGCGCGCGTGATTTGCGGCTCATCGTCGATCACCAAAATTCTTCCCGGCATTCCCGTCCTCTTTCAGGGGAAGATTACATCATATGCCTCTGCCGCTATTATTCTCTGTGAGGAACATGAACCTGCTTTCAGATTCACGGCGGATCTTTCATTGGTTCATGGCCACGCTGACTGTAGTCGGATCCACGATTCTGTTGGTATCGACGGGGGTCAACTCGACAACTGCGGGGATGGTCTTTCTCGTTCTTGTGGTTTGGTGTGCTTCCCAGGCCGGGATTTGGACATCTCTCTATGCGGCGGTTCTATTCGCAACCTCATTCGATTTCTTTTTCCTGCCTCCCACGCATACTTTTCGAATTGACGGCATTCAGCAGTGGGTCGCTCTGATCTCGTTTTTGGCCAGTTGCGTTGTCGCAGGCAGGCTGGCCGAACGTGCGCGTCGCAAGACGCAAGAGGCTGAGCAGCGCCGCGAAGACGTAGAACGCCTCTACACGCTGAGCCAGGAGATGATGCTTTACGAAGACGCCGCAGGGCTGATGGCCGAAATGCCATCAATGATTCACCGCATTTTCGCGCTGGACGGCGTTGTCTTATATTCGCGCGATGAGGATCATTTTTTTTCTTCTACCTCCGATTTGCCTATGAGTATTCAAGCTAGCCTGAGCTCTGTGAGCATGGGGCTGAGCCCAACGCAAGCGTTGCTGGGAGAAATCACTGCGATGCCGCTGGTGATGGGGATGCGGCCCGTCGGTGCATTGGGATGGCGGCCCGCGATTCTGTCTCGCGAGATAGCTACGGCGGTCACCGCACAAGCGGCGATAGCGATGACGCGCGCAGTTGCCATTGAAGCATCGGCGCGCCTCGAGGCAGCGCGCGAGGGCGAACGGTTGAGGACTGCACTCATTGATTCAATCACCCACGAATTGCGCACGCCGCTGACTTCGATCAGCGGATACGTGGAGACGCTGCTGGACCACGAAGCGTTGAGTCCGGTGGCACGCGAGTTCCTGTCGACGATACTGAAGAACGCGTCGCGCATGAACCGGTTGACCGAGGATCTGCTGACGATGGCGCGGGTCGAGTCGCAGGAGTCGGAGCTGCATCCGGCTGCGGCGCGTGCGGATCAGCTGGTGCGGGACGCGGTCGCCGCGATGCGCGGGATGGTGCAGGACGAAGAGGCTGAGTTGGAGATCGGGGCGACTACCCCGGTTGCGGTGTTGGCGGATACCGACTCGATGCTGCAGGTATTGGGCAACCTGATTGAAAATGGGATCAAGTATGGCCGGGCACGGAGCGCGGCGCAGAGCCGGGTCATTGTGAGCGCGCGCGAGGTCTCCGAGCCGCCGGATTCAGTAGAGTTCAGCGTGCGCGATTTTGGGCAGGGGATTGCCTCGGAGCACCTGGAACGGATATTCGAACGCTTCTACCGGGTGGATAAGGCGCGCTCGCGAGAGTCGGGCGGGACGGGGCTGGGATTATCGATCGCGCGGCACATGGTGGAGTCGCAGGGCGGAACGATCCGTGCGGAGAGCGAGTTGAATGCCGGCAGCAACTTCCTGGTGACGCTGCCAAAGGCGCATACGCCGGTCTGAGACTGGGCGCCTCGCGAAGGCTTGCGGGTGAATCAACAGTCAATTGGGGCGGAACTTTTGGCTTATTGGTTGTGGTGTAAGGCTTTATTGGGCATTTCACTGATATGTAACCTTCCCGTAACAAAACAACCGCAGACTAAGAAGGTATCCAAGGTGACTACGGCGACTGTCTTAGACATCCGATCTGATCGGTGTACGACGGATTGCGAACCTTGATCGAGGGAGAGACGAGTGAAACTGAAATGGATGGCGGCTGTACTGACGGTCATGGTGACAAGTGTCGCGGGCGCGCAGAAGATCACTGCCGCGGGAGCGACCTTTCCGTACCCGATTTACAACAAGTGGTTCAGTGAATACGCAAAGGCGCATCCCGGAGTGGAGATCAACTATCAGTCGATCGGATCCGGCGGCGGCATTCGTCAGGTTTCGGACGGCACGGTTGATTTTGGCGCCAGCGACGGCCCGATGTCCGATCAGCAGCTCGCCGACGCGAAGGTGAAGGTGATGCATCTGCCGACCGTGCTGGGCGCGGTGGT
>PLKY01000290.1:0-5464 GCA_003140785.1 Acidobacteriaceae bacterium
GCCCATCGGGCGATGCAGCCGCTTTTCCAAAATCTCGCGCGTGAACTTAACCGCCGCCGCACGCTCCGGATCGCTGGTGCGGTCGGCTTTGTTGATCACCAGGATCAAGTCCTGAACTTGCGTGCCGATTGATTCCACCAGCGCCAACTCCTCGCCCCCAATCGGCGGATCGGCTCCAACCACAACCAATGCTGCATCAATGTGAGGAATGAACGCCTGCGTGGTAGCCGTATTTCCGGTAAAGACCGAACCCAAACCTGGCGTGTCCACAAAACACATGCCTGAGGACAACAGGGGACTGGGTACGAATACCTCTGCGCCGTCCACGACCTTTTTGTTTTCGGGGTTCAGTTCTTCGGTCACGTACTCTTTCAAGTCGCTCATGGCAACGTCCCGCCAAGCCCCGTCTCGCATGCGAACGCGCGCGTGAAGTGCGTCGCCAAACCGAATCACGGTAGGCACCGCCGTGACCGGAACAAACCCGGTCGGAACAACTGCGTAGCCGACCAGAGCGTTGAGCAGGGTGGATTTGCCTCGCTTGAACTGACCGACACAAACTACATAGAAGCGTCCTTCGGAAATCCGCGCTGCCAGCTCACCTGCTTCCTCGGCGACCAGCTGAGCCCCAAGTTCCTGAGCCAGACTGGCAAGTCGCAGCAGACGGGAAGCGCCGTTCATAGACACGGGTGTCGCGGTTGGAACGCTGCCGTGATCTTGCACGCGATCCGAGGGGAGCGCGGCACAATTATCCAGCGCGGAGTGAGCCATCATCTCCATCTGGGCCCTGTTAGACATTCGCCGATTCGTTAGTTGAAGTCCGCGAGTATCGAATAACCTCGACACGAGACATGGCGATCAGGCCCTCTTCAACCATGTCGTCGAGATGGGGGATCAGTTTTTCGATCTGTTCCTCGCGATCAATGACAGTCAGCATGATCGGTGCGTCCTTGGAAAATGTCCAATGACTTGCGTGATGAATCCTAGTGCTGGCCCCATAGCCTTCGATCCCTCGATAGACGGTCGCGCCGGCGATCCCCAGTTCCATGCATTTGGAGACAATCGCTTCATGGAGGGGTTTGCCCTGCCATTTGTCAGCCTCGCCGAAATGAATACGCAACATGCGCGCCTGAAATTGGTCTTTCATGATTGAACCTCGGCTCATTCCTGAGCGCTTCCCGACACCGACTCTGGCAGATCAACGTCCAGTGCACGGTAGGAATACTTGATGATGTCCACATCTGAAAACACGACTAATCCTTCTTCCACCATCTGTTCCACAAGCGGAAGGAAGGATCGAAGCTTCTCCTCCGTATCGACCGCCGAAAGCATGATGGAACAATCGTGGGACAGGTGGAGGGCCTTGTCCTTGTGAATTCGGCGATGAGCCCCATAGCCGAGAATGCCGCGGTAAACCGTGACACCGGCTATGTCGTTGGCACGCATAGCTTCGACAAGGGCTTGGTAGAGAGGTTTATCTTTCCAGCGATCCGATTCGCCAATATAGATGCGCATCATCTTTGCTTTCCCCTCCATCTTCAGATGCGCAGGAGCAGTTGCCTTTTTCGGCTTCGAGACCTGCGCGGGCTTGGCCAGAGTAGTTTCCTGGACCTCGATCATTCCGCTTCCAGCTAACTCCTCCAGCTTTCCAAGGATCTCGTTGACCTTTTCGCGAGATTCGATGAACTCAATCTTCAGCGGAAGATTGTCCGAGATCTCAACAACGCTGGCGGAGTGCATGTGGTGATCCGCGCCGAACCCGGCTATCCCCTTTAGCACGGTTGCTCCGGAAACTCCGCGGTAGAAAAGGAAGTCGAGGATGCTCGAATACGTTGGGACCCCGTGATGCGTCGATCCCTCGCTCAGATAGATGGAAACCTTTATTGCCTTTCCGGCACTCAACATAAGTCCTCCCTCAGGAATGTAGTCCGCGTTGCGAGACAAGGAATTCGGCTGCGCGGCCGAGCGCGCCCCATCCGGCTCTGTCCAGCTCCTTTTCATCGCGCAGATGTTCGAGTTCCTGCGCGAGCTGCTGGCGATAGTTTTCGATGATTGTGTCGATTCGTGCGGCAAGCACTGGCGAAACCTGCCGCCGCAGTTTGAACCCATGTGGAATACACAACACCGGATTTGCTCTGAGCCAATCCGATACATCCGTCCGATGGATACAACTCACAAATTCGCGAATTCGCCGGTCCTCCTCCGCAACAATTTCACTGCAGATGTCGCATGCGGTAACTTCTTTGGAAACCGGCGCCGGCTCATCGACCAGCTTGATGAAAACCTGAGCGGCTGTCAACGCGTTCTGGACTGCCGCCAGTCCCCAAGTGTGGAAGTTGCAGAGGCGGTGGGTTTCCTTTTCTGGGCGATTTTGCAAACGTGCGGCCTGATACTCCTTCAGAAAGCGGCAGAAAGGACAACCGGATTCCTGGAGCACGTCTAGGATTGATTCGTAAAAAACGAGCTGCTTTTGTGTTCTCATCAGAGGATCTCCGCAATCGCAGAGCCGAACCAAACTGCAGCCAGCCCCAAAATAAGGCTACTGACTGCATAGAGGACGGCCATTAAGAAAGCGCCGGTTCGAATCGTGGAAAGAGTCTCCCACTCATAGGTTGAAAACGTGCTATACGCACCTATAAAGCCGACTGGAACGAGAAATCTCCATGCCGGGTTCAGCTCCACTCGCTTGGCCAGGAAGGTGAGCGAGAAACCGATAATCACGCAGGCCGTGATATTGATGACAAAAGTCCCGTAGGGAAACTTCGTGCCCATTCGGCCGGCAATAGTCGAGCCGACCCAATACCTGGCCATGGAACCGAGCGCACCGCCAAACGCAATAAGAAAGTACTTCTGCAAACCTATAACCTCCTAGCCCTGTTGGACGATTGCCAGACTGCCCTCTTTCGCAGTCCAGGTCCTCAGAGTGGTTAGATCGTGCTCAAGTTGAGGCATGTCAATATGGTCCGTTGAATTGCCAGCGATCCTTTGAAGCTGGACCCGATACGCTTCCGCATGCGAGTTGATCAGGAGCACCAGCCTGCTAACGAAATGATTGCTCCATTGCGAAAGCGCACTGCCATAAAGATGAAGAGCCTGTTTTAGCTCGACTCCAATGCTGTCCCGTAGACTACTCAGGATTCGGGCGCGAGCCACACCTGTCCCCAGAAGCATCCAGCCAGTCAAACTGACGTCATGTGGCGACGCTTGAAGTTCAAATCGTGGTACATCGCGCAACAAGCCCTCCAACTCATCTAGCTGTGGCATGTCAGATCGGCTCATCTCCCATGCCACACCTTGCAACGTGTCAATAGCGCGCTTGCCAACGTTGCGGGCACTCTCCAATCCATGTGCTACGGATTCGCGCACGGCACCATACAGCCAATCTGATAGCTGAGCGGCAGTAACACGGGAGGTAGAATTCGCTTCCATCCAGGAGATCGCGCTTTCTGCCACTTGACTGAGAATTGCGTCCGGCATTTCACCGAGAGCGAAGAAGGCGTGATCGAGAACTGTACGTAGTTCTCCGACCTCACCAGTCACAAGGCGCAGTCGCTCTTCGAGGCTTTGTGCATCGGCTGGGAGATTGCGGCCACGTCGGTTCTTCTGGTCAAGAGCTGTCTCAAGGGCCGCCGTCACCGCCTCACGCAATGCGCCAATCTTTCTGGCCGCGGAACTGGCACGGAGGCTCCGCGCCTCATTGAACCTGGGAAGTAGCTCCTGGTCGAAGAAGTTATCGAGCAATGCGGATTGTTCTGGGAGCGAACTCACCGGATGGACGCTTACTTCGAAGCCCAGTTCCTGCTGCAGTTGTTGATGGATATAACTGGTGATCCTTTGGATATCTTCATCTGCCAACAGGTCGGCCTTGCTGAGTAAGACAATTGCTGGAATCGCGGCCTCGTAGAGCAGGCGTAGCGTTCCGATGTCTTCCTCGTTCAACGTAGCTCCCGCGTCAATCAGCAGCAATGCGAGATCGCAGGATGGGAGGTACGCGAGGGTTTCCGCGGCGCCCCGTTTCGCCAAAGAGCCAAGCCCCGGCGTATCGACCAGCACAATCCCTTGTTTGAGCCGCAGCGAGGGGACCTGGACCACCGCTCGGGCGACATTGCGGGAGTTGCCAGGATTCCCCTGTTCCGACACCAGACTCCCAAAGTCCTCGACACTGACAGTCTCCGAGCGCCCGCTCCCAAACGTTACGACTGCATGCAGAGTTGTCCCATATTGCAACCTCGTGGGAACCGCAGTAATTGGCAGAACGCCGACCGGCAGCACACTGGTATTGAGCAGCGCATTCAGCAGCGACGATTTGCCGCTGCTGACCCTTCCGAACAGCGCCACTTCCAGGTTGTTGTCTTCCAGTCGCGATGCGAGTGAATCGATGCGTGGCCGGAATTCCACCATCCCGTTGCGCGTGACGACTTCCTCGATGAAGCGCAAAAGCGACACGTCGAATCCTGTCTCCTCCAGTTTCCGCAGACGGGCCTCCAGATTCGTTCCCAGGTTCTGGCGGAGATAACGTTCCATACTTGCGACCAGAGACCGAAGCTCATGAACAACACCGTTCAATTCGCCCACCGCATCTTCCGGGACTGATCCACAGCCGCTCATATAGCTTGGCCTGAGTTCTTCAATTGCAATGTCGACAAACGCCAGGTCTGTCAGCACCGATCGTGTCACTGGAATCTCCGGCGGATCAGGCTTCATGTGTTGCCAGTCCAGAGCCCGAAGCAGTTGAGAGCGGAGACGTCCAATATGGTCTTCGATAACTCGAATCTGGGCAGGCGGAACGTCCAAGACGTAGCGCGGAAACGGAGACTGCGATGCCGCCGAGTGAAGAGCTTGTTCGATATCAGAAAGCAGTTTGTCAATGTACTTGCAGGTGACGTTCAGTCGCCGCTGCTGCGCATCGTTCAGCGCCCCTCGTTCTCGCGCTCTTACATTTTCCGGTTTCGGTTCGGGCATGACTCCTCCAAGTTTTCTCCAGCTTCGAGGAGTCATCTGTCCAGGCAGACAGCTATAGGTGGACTCCAACACCCACCGTTCCGTGCTATGCCTTTACCGGCTTGTGCCAACGCTCGTAGACGCTGGCGCCTGCGTAGCGGGCTTTTGAACCAAGCTCATGCTCGATCTCCAAAAAGCGGTTGTACTTCGCGATGCGCTCGCCGCGGCTGGTCGAACCCGTCTTAATCTGACCCATTCCTGCAGCCACAGCCAGGTCGGCAATGCTTGTATCATCTGTTTCGCCGGAACGATGAGAGATGACTGCGCCGTATCCATTTTCGCGGGCAATCTGGATGCATTCGAGCGTCTCCGTCAGCGTGCCGATCTGGTTGAGCTTGATGAGAATGGCATTGGCAATGCCGTCTTTGATGCCCTGGCGAAAGATCGTTGGGTCGGTGACAAAGTTGTCATCGCCGATCAACTGAATCCGGCCCCCAAGCGTCTTGGTCAGATGCTGCCAGCCGGC
>PLKY01000290.1:5527-8510 GCA_003140785.1 Acidobacteriaceae bacterium
TGTAGCCAGCCTTTTGGATGGCTTCAAGAATCAACTCGATAGGCTCTTCATTGGAGGTCAACTGCGGTGCGAATCCGCCTTCATCCCCAACGCCGGTGTTGTAACCCTTCTTGTGCAGCACGGCCTTCAGTGCATGGAAGGTTTCGGCTGCCGCTCGCAGGCCTTCACTGTACGAAGACGCTCCGACCGGCGAAATCATGAATTCTTGAAAGTCCACATTGCTGTCCGCGTGGCTTCCACCGTTCAGGACGTTGAACCACGGTGCCGGAATCAGATTGGCCTCTTCCCCGCCCAAGCTCGCATAGAGCGGCAGATCATGGTCTGCCGCGGATGCCCTCGCCACCGCGAGAGAAACACCCAGGATTGCATTGGCCCCCAGACGGGCCTTGTTCGGTGTCCCGTCGAGTTCGCACAGCTTCTTGTCCAATGCCTTCTGGTCGTTGGCATCGAATCCGTGAATGACCTTTTGAATCTCTCCGTTCACGTGGTTTCTCGCGTTCAGTACGCCCTTGCCCCCGTACCGTTTTTTGTCTCCGTCGCGGAGTTCGACGGCTTCCCGCTTGCCGGTTGATGCGCCTGAGGGCACCTTCGCCGTCGCCTTCACGCCGTTGGCCAGCGTTGCTGTGACTGCGAGGGTTGGATTCCCTCGGGAGTCGAGGATTTCGAGTGCTTCGACTTTCGTGATTTCAGACATGATGACTGCCTTTTCTCGGCCACTGGGCCGCCAGTTGTGAAGACTTCAATGATTTGTTGTTGAACGGCATCTGAGACCAGAATTGCTGACAGCTACGATTGTTCTGTGCCTCACCGCTCGCGTTTTCGAAATGTTCATAGCTTTTCTTTCTGATCAATGGACGATCATCACCGGGCAATGCGCATATCTCAGAACGCGCTCCGAGTTCGACCCCAGCATCCAACGATGAAGAATTGTATGGCTGCGCTTACCCATGACGATGAGGCTGGCCTGGATTGTGTCAGCCTTGTGGATGATCTGTTCCGCCGGATGGCCCAGGACGATATCCGTCTCCAACTCGATGTCTTTTTGCGCGGCTCGTTCGCGCAACGGGATGAAACATTTCTCAAAGCGCTCACGACCGTCTTCAAGAACTGCATTGAACTCGGCGCTCTCGGAGGGTTCCGGAGGACGGATGATCGAGATAACGAACAGCTTGGCTTTCATATCCCCCGCCATTGACAAGGCAACATCCAAAGCGTGCTCCGCATGTGGAGATGCGTCGAATGCAACAAGTATCCTCTGAATTCCAACAAAAACCGGGCTTCCCATGAGCTTCACCTACCCTTCTTCTGCGGGAACTGGCCGCATAACTTCCTTCTCTGATTTCTTGGCTGCTTGATGGTGGGGAAGAAGATGCCGGGGAAGAAAGAACGAGTTCGCAATCATAGTTGGAATCACGGCACTGGCGATGACCGTGCCAACGATGTAGGAGTACTGCGCCTGCGTGATGATCTGATGATTGAGGCCAAACAGCGCCGAGATGGTGCCGAAAGTGAGGCCGGTTGACATCATCAGCGTGTAGTAAGCTCCGGCGTTGCCGTCATACTTGTGAATCCTGACTGCCGGATACACAGCAACCGCCTTGAACAGCGACTTCGCGCCAAACAGGACGAGCAGCGTGACGGGCGCAGCCATCAACGCCGGCACGGAAACAAACGATCCGGCGCGGATGAAGTAGAACGGCGTGAGTAATCCGAAAGTAAGTGTACGCAGACGGCGAATCAGTGAATGGTCTTTTCCGACCGTTCCGGCCAGCACCATGCCGATCATGTAAGCCGGCAGCACCGCTTCGCTTCCAGCCCAGACGGCCAGTCCACCCATGGCGAAGAGGAAGAAGAGAAGGTACTTGGCTTCCAATTCTGAAACGCGCCCGCCGTATTTCTTGAAGAACCGCGGCGTGAGAAACGGCAGGACTACAAAGACGACGATGGAAACCACCACAAAGATCAGCGTCTTGATGGTGAACGGAGAAAAGATTAGTCCGAGAGCAATCACGGTTCCGAGATCATTGATAAAGCAGGCGGCCAGAATCGCCTTCCCGTACTCCGTGACGTTGAATCCAAGCTCCAGCATGACCGCATACACCACGGCCACCGAAGTCGTCGAAAGTGCAACACCGCACAACCAGCTGGGCATGATGGCCCAATGCAGTACGTAATGCGCGATCGCGGTGCAACCGAGAAAGGGACCGAAGAACCCTGCGAGACCAATGACCGACGCTTCACGCCACTTGGTTTTGAAGATAGCGGGATCGAGTTCCGCGCCAGCAAGGAACGTCAGGACGATTGCACCAGTTCCAGCCAGGAATGTTATCCACTGCGTATTCCCGGCCAAGCCGCCCTGCGCAAAACCGAAGAGCCCGGTAAGGAATACGCCAATGACCAGTTGGGCCACCGTGCCGACCACAATCTCAGAAAGCGCCGTCGAGATCTTGAACCAGATCGCCAACAGCGTCGCCGCCAAAGCCAGACCCACCCAGAGCGCACAAAGAGCCCAAGTGTTCGTCATGAGCACGAACTCCTAATTGTCGTTCAGGGAACTCGGCCGGGACACAACTCCGCAACAGGATTCCCTGTCAGGAGTTATCATCTGTCCGGCCTATTGGAATGGACAGCGGTTAAGGGTGAACTCCTTCACCACAACCAACGCTTCAGTAGACACCCGTTCTGCTCCGCTGTCAAGGTGGTGCCCAGCCTTGCACGTGCTTCCAGCAAACCGAATGAAACTGTATATGCGCGAATCCTCCCAACAGCCTTAAGATCCGCAGGCCCACCGTTTGCGCCACCGGTTAACAAAGAGAAACTCCGATTTCGCCGGAACCGTTTCTGGCTTTACGCCAAATCTCTAGTGCGTACATTGAGCGCTGCAGAGAAAGAAATCTCCAACTTTCGGGTTTGCCGCGCATGGGATCAACGGCATCCAGAGACTATGGGTCAACTGGCGATAACTGATTGCATGACAGCGTCG
>PLKY01000238.1 GCA_003140785.1 Acidobacteriaceae bacterium
AATCGACATCGGAGATCCTTATCCCAGTAGCCCAACATAGCGTCGACATTATCCATAACTTTGAGCTGGATTTCCAACGGCCCTTGAGGCATTGTTCCCTCCTGCGGCTCAGCGCTTGGCTGATCCAGTTGCAGGGAGAGTGAGCGGCATCCGGTTACATCGCACGTTTCGGATGCCTGGGCCCACCTTCGGTCCGAGTGGATGGCCGCGAAGGTGGGCTCTGGAAGGCTCCGAATAGGGCACTCATGTGGAAGTGCCAAGATCGGTGTAGGGTCCGCCACAATCGACAGACACGGAGAATAGTCGGATCAGGCGCGCGTTTTCACTTCCTGCCTCGGCTCTTGCTTTGCCTCGGCCCTTAATTCCTTGGGAACCTCGATGACTCCGAGTTGCGCCATCATCGTCGCGAGGTTCCAGTTCGCATGAGCTTCTGCGATGATGGAACCTTCGAGCCGGTAGATGGAGGTGCCGTCGATGGCTACCTTGCGGTTGGTGGGCTCCATGCCGAGGAATGGACCTTTGTGAGTTCCGTGGGCTGTCCAGTGCACGACGACTTCATTGCGCTCGGCGATGGTGTCGTCGATCGTGAATTTTAGATCGGGAAATGCCTTGCGGCATGTCTCGATGTGGTTTTTGATGTTTTGGATTCCAGGATTCAAGTTAGGAAACACTGGATCGTGGAAACGGATTTGATTTGCGAGGAGTTCGGGTGCCTTGTTGAGGTTTCCCTTGTTCCAGCACTCTTCCACAAACCTGCGCACGACTTGCTTGTTCACATCGGGCGAATTGTTTTGATGTGGCATGATTCGCCCTCCTTTCCATGGTCGGGAATTATAGACCCGATTTCGCGCCTCCAGAATGGATTTGACCTTTCCTTTTCTGGCATACCAACCTGCATCTCATTCCGAGCTTGCAGCACTAATCGAAGTAGGATTAGCTATCGTCAAAGAGTGTGATTGGCCAAGTAAACCACTTACGAACTAAAGGGCCCCAGTATTCAAACAGTTCTATCTCCAGTTTCGCGAACATTCTTCCGTGTACCTCAAAGGGCATCGATCTCCGCGTCCAAAACTGGATCCGTGAGATGGGAGCTGTTTGGGATCATTGGACGACTCCAGCAGTTTTCTCACTCATTAGAACGAACTCGAATCTACTTCCACGCACTCTTCGTCTTGTCGTCCAGTTGCACGACAGGCTTCGAAAAATGCAGCTTGCTCATCTCCTTGGCTCCGACCCCTCAAACCCGACGTTACCCATTTGAGCACTCACTCACTAATGGATCTGAATTAAGCAAACATCCAACACTTCATGAGCGCTTCCATCGAGCGCGTTGTGGCGAAATGAGGATCTGTTTCTAGTTCCTTGGTATTCCATGCTTCCGACGCGGATCGCAGCTCGGACTGCTCGCGAGAGCCGCTTTTCGAAGGGGTGCGGCGCGGCAGCATTCGATAACTTCAATTCCATCGAGTATGTGCGACCCATCACTTGGGGATGTGATTTGGGCAAATTGAGGCGGAGAGTGAACCTCTGTCTGTGTCTCGCCTCACAGCACGCGAGCAAAGCGACGAGTATTATGCCCGGCGGAATACTTCCCGAAGTCGCAAACCGGGCCCTAATTTAACTGAGGGGGCGACGCAACTAGGTCGATTGAGCGAGTGGCTCGACGCCCCAAACCAGGGAACGAGGTCCACGTGTATGAAGCAGACCGGTCAGAAAATTGAGATCGTCGGCGGCGGCATCGCAGGGCTGTGCACTGCGGTTTACGCGCAGAAATGCGGCTATCAGGCCGAAGTGCTGGAGATGAACTCGATCGCCGGCGGCCTGGCGACGAGCTGGCAGCGGGGCCATTACACGTTTGAGACCTGCCTGCACTGGCTGCTGGGATCGAAGCCTGGCGGGGAGATGCATGCACAATGGCAGGACGTTGTCGACATAGACAAGCTGACGTTCGTCAATCCCGAAGTGTTTACGCGGATTGAAACCGAAAGCGGCGAGGCCCTCACTATCTACACAAACGTGAACCGGCTGGAGGCGGAACTTTTGCGGCGCGCACCCCAAGATAAGAAAGAGATTCTGCGCCTGACGGGGTACGTTCGCAAGCTGAGCCGCTTCAAGATGCCCGACCCGGCTGCGAGCTGGACTGCGAATGCCATGACGCTGCTGCGCGAGCCGCTGTGCCTGCGGTTGCTGGGGAAGCTGTCAGGCATTACTGCCAAGGAGTACGCGGAGAAATTCAGCGACCCGCTGATCTGGAATTTTTTCGCGGGAGGAGAGATGGGGCAGTTGTCGGCCCTCGCCTTAGTCTTCTCTCTAGCGTTTATGCACGCAGAGAACGCAGGCTATGCAATCGGTGGATCGCAGGCGCTTATTCGCGGTATCGAAGAGAAGCTCGCGAGCCTGGGAGGACGGGTGCGCCTCGATGCAAAGGTGGATCGGATTCTAGTCGAGCGCGATCAAGCAGTAGGCCTGAAGCTGGCAAGCGGCGAGACAATTGATGCCGATTGGGTAGTGTCTGCTGCCGACGGCTACGCCACGATCAACGAACTTCTGAATGGGAAATATTCAGACGAAGCAATCAGAAAAACATACGACACAATGGCGACCTTCCCCTCGTACGCCCAGGTATCGCTGGGTGTTGCAATGGACTTGAAGGACCGTCCGGGAATGGAGACGTTCATTCTCGATTCACCGTTCCATGTAGATTGCGGCACATATCTTCATCAGGTTGGATTCCGCATCTTTCACTTTGACCCCACCTTCGCTCCAGCTGGCAAGACGGCGGTCACGTGCTTCCTTCCCACGCGTAACTTCGAGTATTGGGTCGACCTGCAAGAGCAGGATCGGAAGCGTTACTGCGCGGAAAAACATCGTTTGGCGGAGTCGGTGATCGGGATTCTCGAAAAGAAAGTGCCGGACATTCGCAAAGCCATCGAGGTGATCGATGTCTCGACACCCGCCACGGTCATTCGCTATACCGGCAATTGGAAGGGAAGCATGGAAGGCTGGATGATCGCGCCGGGTACAGGGTTCAAGCCCTTGCGCAACACTTTGCCGGGGCTCGGACGCTTTATCATGGCAGGCCAATGGGTGCTGCCGGGAGGCGGGCTGCCGTCCGGCCTGATTACAGCGCGGACAGCCATGCGAACTATATGCAAGCAAGACCGCGTGCCCTTTCCTCCTCTAAAAGCATTTTCAAACCAGCTTGATTCAAACAAGAGACTCGCAAGCTCAGAACTGTAGCTTCGCCCCAAACTGAATCTGACGCTAAGTGGTCGATGCGGCAGTGGGATCTGAGTGCCATCTCTAGCCGTAGTACAGGAAGCTCTTCCAGAACGCCGGCCAGGGGAAGCGGATATTGCGACATACGTAGACCTGGTCGCGGTCGCGGAAAGTGTCGTTGACGACGCCATACGGGTTTGAGAGTTGAGCAGCAAACTGGCAGGAGGCGAAGATCTGGTTCAGTTCGTCCGGCTTGAAGCCCACGGCGATGACGGTTTGCGGAGGAGGGTCGCCGTAACCGCGGAGCCAGTTGGAATTCATGCCGCTGATGGCGCCGGGAAGGGCGTAGGCGTGGCCGTAGAGGTTCACGGCTCCGGCTTCGCCTTCGTCCGCGGCGATAACTCCGAGAGTAGCGCGATCGGAGGTCGGGAGGGAATC
>PLKY01000407.1 GCA_003140785.1 Acidobacteriaceae bacterium
CGAATCGAAGTTCTTCACTGACGGGTCTGAATAACGGACTCAGCGATGATGATCTCCTCACAGATTATCGCTCCGAATCGCCAGGGGTAAAGTATGCCACCTACGAGATGAAGGTTGAGAACTGGAACATGGGAACCCTGATTGACCGCCCGGCAACGGAGCCGGGCTAGCCACGGAGACAGGAGATGGTGAGTCGAGGGGGCGGAGCCTGCGTAGTAGTCCGGACACGGGAAAGCCGTGTACATGGCGAAGGCAGGCAAGGAACCGACAGAGTTGCGAAGACGGAGGAATCATCCATGGACTTGGGTGATCAGGCTGATGAAGTCTGGCTTCTCAGCGTGCAACGTAAGCTCTATCAATGGAGCAGGACACATCCTGAAGACAGTTATCGTGACTTGTGGAACTGGATTACAGACATCCGCAACTTGCGGTGCGCCTGGCGGAAAATCGCTCTGAACAAAGAGCGTCGTACTGCCGGGGTCGACGGGATGACAGTAGCGGGAATCAAAGTGGCGATGGGCATGGAGTTGTTCCTTGAACAACTCCACGGTGACCTGAAGAGTGGCCGGTACAAGCCGAGCCCCTCACGACGGAAGCTGATCCCCAAGCCGCGTCAGCCGGGGAAGTTCCGACCTCTCGGCATCCCGACGGTTCACGCAAACTGCACAAGTCGTCAGTTCGAATTTGGGATGGGCGGAGATCCGCCACCCCTACCATCCGCTTCGCGGCCAGCGGCTGGAAGTCATTAAGCAACGGCGTGTAGCCGGCGTTGACACGCTGATCCTCCGCCAGAGCCAATACGGCACAATCAGCATTGCGCGCGAGTGGACCGATTGGGCGGATCCCTCGCTGTATGAGATGCTCGGCTGGCCCGCCGGCCATTTCGAAGCCGAGTCGCTTCTTCGTCTGGTTACTCTTCTGGAACAGCTCAAAGGAGGTAGTAAAAAGTGCTGAACGCGGTCTTGCTTTTCGTTATACTATCAGACCAGTTTTATAACTGGTCTGATGAATATGCAAAGAGAATCCGCCGCTGCGCTTCGGAAAAGGCGCAATACTCTGGTTCGCCGGCTGCCCCCGCTGCGATCGATCCTGCGCGGTTCCCTGATCGAGCGATACAAGCCGTGCGGCAAGCCGGGATGCAAATGTGCCGAGGGTCCCGGACATGGCCCCAAGTACTACCTGTCGATAAGCTACCCGGGCCAGCGGCCGAAGATGGACTATGTGCCGCAGGAGGCGGCCGGCCAGGCAGCGGAGTTTCTGGCCAACTATCAGCGAACGCGCGAGCTTCTGGAGCAGATCTGCGAGATCAATCGCGAGTTGCTGCACCGTCGCGAGATGCTCTGACGAGGTGCTATGAACGCATTGCTGACAGCCGGCTGTCCACCGATCGATGCCGAGCAAGCGGGCGTGCTGTTGGCCAATATGCTGGCAGATTGGCTGGAAGAGAAGCGGGAGCAGGCGCTCTCTGTGGAGGCCGCCAATGAATTCCACGATCAGCGAGCACCATCTGGGCAAGACGGCGTATGTCTATGTGCGGCAGTCGACGATGGGGCAGGTTCGTCATCATCAGGAGAGCACCGAGCGGCAGTATGCTCTGCGGCAGAAGGCGCTGGAACTGGGCTGGAACGAGCCTGCGGTCCAGATCCTGGACCACGATCTGGGCAAGTCGGGAACCCAGATGCTGGGACGGGAAGACTTCAAGGCGCTGGTGGCGGAAGTCTCGATGGGGCGAGTGGGAGCGGTGTTTGCGCTGGAGGTATCGCGACTGGCGCGCTCCAATCTGGACTGGCACCGGTTGCTGGAGTTGTGTGCACTCACCGACACGCTGGTGATCGACGAAGACGGTTGTTACAATCCGGCCGATTTCAACGACGGGCTTCTGTTGGGCTTAAAAGGGACAATGGCTCAGGCCGAGCTTCATTTATTGCGCGGGCGCCTCCTGGGTGGCAAGCTCAATAAGGCGAAGAAAGGAGAGCTGCGGTTTCCTCTTCCGGTGGGGCTCTGTTTTGACGAGGAAGGACGGACCGCGGTGGATCCGGATGAAGAAGTGCGTGGTGCGGTAGCCCTGGTGTTTCGCTTCTTCCGCGAGACAGGGACTGCTTACGGAATTGTGCAGCGATTTGCAGCAGGCGCACTGCGGTTTCCCCGGCGCGCCTACGGTGGTGCATGGGATGGCAAGCTGATCTGGGGACGCCTGACGCATAGTCGTGTGCTTAACATCCTCAAAAATCCTTCTTACGCCGGGATGTATGTTTTTGGCCGATATCAGTATCGCCGTCGCATCAGTTCGACGGGTGAAGTACAGAAGCGGGTCTGCGCGACACCGATAGAGGAATGGCGCGTTCGTCTGGAAAGACACCATGAAGGGTATATCAGCTGGGACGAGTATTTGCAGAACCAGGAACAGCTGGAGAAGAATCGTACCAATGGCGGAGCGACGATGGTGAGTGGTCCGGCACGGGAAGGCCTGGCGCTGCTGCAGGGGCTGCTGATGTGTGGACACTGCGGTCGAGCACTCACGGTCCGCTACACGGGCAGCGGCGGCATTTACCCGACATATCTGTGTAACAGGTTGCGCCGCGAAGGTCTGGCGCAGCGGGACTGTCTGAGCTTTCGCTGCGACCTGCTCGACCAGGCCGTCACCGAAGAGGCCCTGAAGGCTCTGCAGCCGGCGCAGCTGGAGTTGGCTGTGGCGGCTCTGGAAGAGCTGGAAGCTCGTGACCACGATCTTGGGCAGCAGTGGAAGATGCGGTTGGAACGCGCCGAGTATGAGGCTGCCCTGGCGGAGAGGCGCTATGAGGAGGTAGATCCGGCGCAGCGGCTGGTGGCGGCCACTCTGGAGCGGCGCTGGAATACAGCACTGCAGCAGCTGGAAGAGCTCAGAAAACAGGCTGCGGAGTTTCAGCAGCGGCATGCACGCGTTGCGACCCCTGAGCAGAAGGCGAAAGTGCTGGCCCTGGCCAAGGATCTGCCGAGGCTGTGGCACGCTCCTACTACGCAGAGCAAAGACCGCAAACGGATACTGCGTCTTCTCATCCGAGATATCACGGTAGAGAAGGGCTCTGTCCCCAAACAGCTTCTAGTCCACATCCGCTGGCAGGGGAATGCATGCACGGACATCACGCTCCAGCGTCCTCCCAGCGCAGCGGATCGCGTGCGCTATCCTGCCGCAGTTGTCGATCGTGTACGGGAGCTGGCGCGCCACCTCACTGACGCCGAGATCGCTGAGCAGTTTCGCCGGGAAGGTTCGATCAGCGCTACAGGCAAGACGTTCACGGGTCTAATCATCCGGGAGATCCGCTTCACTTACCGAATCCCACCTCCTGTGCTGCGCAAGCCGGAAGAGCTGACCGTCGCACAAGTAGCCGAACATTTTGGTGTCCGTGAAGGTGTCGTCTACTACTGGATCGAGTACGCTCATCTTCAGGCGCGTAGACTCAACGCCGGGTCCCCGTATTGGATCACACTCAACGCAACCGATGAACTGAGGCTCCGGGACTGGGTGCAGAACTCAGAGCGGATTCATCCTCACATCCCCATATCCCCAAAGCCCGCGGAAGGAAGTGCATTATGAAACTACCGTCCCGACCGTGCGTGACCGCGTGGTTCAGTGTGCGGTCAAGAATATCCTGGAGCCGATCTTCGAGGCTGGCTTCTGGCATGTGTCGTACGGGTTTCGACCTGGACGAGGCTGCCACGGCGCCTTGGAGCATATCCGCATGAGCATGCGTCCGCGAGCGAAGGCAGAAGATGGCCGACGTCAGCGGACACCCTACCAATGGGTCATCGAGGGGGATATCAAGGGCTGTTTCGATAACATCGATCACCACCAACTGATGGAGCGGGTTACGGGCGATGATGGAAAGCAATCAACCCGTCGGGATCTTCATGGAACATACCACCAAACCGTTCGCCCTCCATGCAGTCAACGATTCGCTTGCTGACCTGGGGAATTGCGTCGCCCACTGGCGCGTGACATCTTCTTCTACCGAAGTCGTCGCGGAAGACTCGCAACCGGTTCGAATAGGTCCTGACAGCGGACAGAAGATTCGCGATTTCACCTTTCCCATGAAAGAGGGCGAGACCTACACTGTGGAACTCGATTTATGGTCCGCCGACGGCAAGGTTCTAGCGCACAACGTCTATGTCAACCCATTTCAACCGCAACCGCGCCCGAAAGACTATCCGGATCAGATGGACGACGAGTTAGGAATGCGGCTCTGGTGGGCGGGTGAAAAATAACTAGGCGTTCTGCCGATTCGCTTATGAAGGAGGACCAATGAGACTGACCGCTGCCACCATGAAAGCGATTAGCGCCATCCTGTTTATGATGACGATTGCCACCGCTGCGGATGCCGCTGTATCGCATGCGAACTTCGGCAGATTGCCAGATGGCTCGCCTGTGACCGTAAATACGCTAAATAGCGCACATCTGGTGATGCGTATCATGACGTTCGGCGCTCGCGTGGTGTCGATTAAGGCACCCGACCGGAATGGCAATATGACCAACGTGGTCCTTGGGTACGACAATCTTGAAGACTACATCAAGGACAACAAAACCTACTTCGGTGCAGTGCCCGGGAGGTATGCCAATCGCATCGCCAACGGCATTTTTAGGTTGGAAGGCAAGGAGTACCACTTGAGCATCAACGAAGGCACTAATACCCTCCACGGTGGAAGAGAGGGTTTCGACCGTCGCAATTGGGCGGGCAAAGAAGTTGCCGACGGCGTGGAGTTCACTCTGGTGAGCCAGGATGGCGATCAGGGTTTCCCAGGTAGGCTCGCCGCGCGTGTACGCTACATACTCCACGGGAACAAAGTCGTGAGCCTCGCAGAAGACTTGTGGATTCAGACCGAGTTCTACAAGAGCTATATCATCGAAACCAATTCAATTTCCGAGGAACAATTGGAGTTCTTAGAGCAAGCAGCTTCCAGGAATGCGGAAATCCGAGCCTCCGCGCACAGGCTGTTCTCCAGAATCTTTGAGACATTGGACGAACCAGGCACGCACGCCCTGATTGAACATCTATTGAGCATTAAACGACCGGCAGGAAAGCCAAATTAAAACCAAAGGACTTGATCGCCCTTTTACGTTAATTGTATTCAGATACCGAAGGAGCGCCCATGTCCGAACGGTGCTTCAGAAAAAAGGATTCAAACCCTCCCCTTTGCGGCGTGCACAATGTTTGCCTCGTCCGAAGTGAAACTCCGATTGACCCGCTCGCCCCGTATCTCGGACGCCTCACCTGCCTGATATGCCCCATTAGCGAAATGGTGGTTCTCGATTCAGACGGCGATCAGCCGCGCGATCTAGCATGACGCCACTGCTGGTTGCCGAATTCTCTTGCATAGAGTTCAATTGCGGGTCTACGATTTTCGCTAATTTCCACGGAGGTCAGACATGCTTCACAGCAGACAATCATGGCCAATCGTGCTTGTTTGGTTACTACTGGCAGGTATCGCCTCGGGCACATCGTTCGCGACCTGCACTGGCGCCGATCCTTGCAACGCCTGCAAGAACTGTAAATACTGCAAGCACTGCGCAAAAGAAGGCGGCACTTGTGGAGTCTGTAAAAATTCCGCCTAGCTCGGTTACATTCCATTCAGTATTCAAGTGACCGAGATAAGCAAAATCTGGCGCTCGCTTCGGAACGACAATCTCAAAGCTCAACTGGTTTTGCGCGAGATCAAGGGTGTCGGATTGAACTTTGAGATCAATTCCACACAGATAACGCCGGAGCGGAAGGTAGAGTAGATTTCACGCCGAGATACCAACTCAAATGATTTCAGCCCTTCTTGGGCAAGGATGCGGACCCTCTTGCCTCCACGAAGGCGCTTTGACTTACTCCGCAAGGCTGGAGGAAGCCCGATTTGCGGTCCCAAAGAGCGTTTTGCTGTATTTTGCCAACGCCGAGGAATTTATATGCGTCGGCCCTGTGGTGTGGCCGAACCAGGAGGTCTCTCCGGGTTACGCTCGGAGAATTGATCGTGCAGAACCTCATTGAGCAGCGACTTATGAACCCGGATGCGGTCGTTGTAGTTGTATTCGATAAGGCCTAGCTTGCGAAAGCGATTCATAAAGAAGCTGACGCGGGACCGGGTGGTGCCGACCATCTCTGCCAGAGTTTCCTGCGTGATCGGAGGAATGCGGTGTTCCGATTCGCCCGGCGCGACAAATTCGGCTAACAACAGGAGAATCCTCGCCAAACGCTTTTCGCTGGAGTTGAAAAGCTGATCGACAAGATCGGCCTGGGCTCGCATGCTCCGGACCAGCAGGAATCTCAAGTACATTTCAGAGAGGGAATGCTCCTGGTGCATCACCTGAATCATCTCTCCCCTCTCTATCCTCAGCGCCGTACAGGCGGTAATGGCGCTGGCCGTGGCCATATGCAGCCCACCCACGCTCGCCAGCGACTCCTCTCCAACGAATTCCCCGGCGCTGAGAAGCGCGATGGTGACCTCCTTCCCGTCGCGCGAAACGACGGTGAGTCTTGCGCGGCCCGCCTGAAGATAGAAGATGGAGTCAGCGGAACTTCCCTGCGAAAAGAAGGCTTGCTTGGGCTGCAATTGGACGATCCTTCGTCCCACTCCTGCCGTTGCCAGAAAGGCGTCGAGGTCAAAGGTCATGCTTCTCACCTCTAAAGACAAGATTGATGGATAGGCCGAATTTTACTCGCTTATTCTTGCGGTCTTGGTACGGTTTCGGACATAGCCCGAACTTTGTCAGTCGTCGTGAGCTTGGGCATACCGATTGTGATAGTGTCTTGTCTGAAAGCGAGGATTCCTTGCGCACGAGCGGCTATAAGAACAGTCTTTTGAATGCTCTGGACGGGGACATCATTGCGCATCTTCGTTTGAGGCCGGTCAAATTCGAGCTGAAACACGAAATCGAATACCCTGGCAACCCGATCGATCACCTCTATTTTCTCGAAGAGGGGATGGCGTCGATGACGACCACGTTCAAGGATGGGTCTCAGG
>PLKY01000307.1:0-348 GCA_003140785.1 Acidobacteriaceae bacterium
AAGAGGAGGCATTACCAAGTCAGGCAACGCGCACCTCAGACGGATCGTGGTCGAATCGGCCTGGAGCTATCGACACCTGCCCCGCGTCGGGGCCAAGCTGCGCAAACGACAGGAAGGGCTTCCGGCAGAGATCACCGAGATTGCATGGAAAGCGCAGAACCGCCTGCACAAGCGCTACATGACGCTGATGGCTCGAGGCAAGGATCAGAGAAAGACCATGACGGCGGTCGCACGCGAACTGTTGGGCTTTATCTGGGCCATCGGGATCAAGGCCGAAGCGACGGCCTGCAAACAACAAATGGCGGCATGAGAGGAACCGAAAGAACAAAAGCAAAGACTTTCCAAATA
>PLKY01000307.1:484-44025 GCA_003140785.1 Acidobacteriaceae bacterium
TTGACAGGGTCACACCATATCATCTGACTTATAGGTACGTTCTCGCTACCAACATCAGAACCACCCCGCAATACGGCGAGATGGGGTGGAATTCTTTGGGGGCTCTTGCGGGCGGACTTGCGGCAGCCATCTGGACCTTTCCAATCGCGTTTATCCTGATTTTTGCGATCCAGAGAATCTTTGCGGCAGAACGCGATATAGATAACCCGACCGACGCCCCTCCCAACGATATTCAATGAGACTCTGGCCACAGCCGAATCTTCAGCAATGCCGAAGGGAGAGCGAGATCATATTTCCTTTACGGTCACCGGCAACGGGGTAAAGCCGAGTTTCCGTGCTGCATCGAGTAACTGCACATCGCCAGAGATGAACCTGCGGTTGCGGGGATGTCCCTGACACCAAATCCACGAAGCGGCTAATTGAAGAGCGTCGGCGGCATGAAGAGGAGAGCGGTCCAACAGCTGCTCAGCCCTTTCCCTCACGTGGTCCATTGGCCGGATTTCGCGCCAGTCGGTGCGCAACTGATCCAGTAGCAAGATCGCTTGTACCTGTCCCCGAGAACTGATCTGGCGCATGCGCATAAGCCGTGCTATTGCGCTCCTGACTTCAACCGCAGCCGCCCACCACACCACTAAGCCAAATTGCGCGGTCAACGCACGCGCGGCAGGGGTCGAGGGTTGCTCTAGGCACAAAGGAACAATCGCACTCGAATCCCAAAAAGCCGTGACCATCTACCGATCGCCCTTGGCCCACCGAATCGCTTCTCGCCCCGCTTCATCGGACACGGCGGGGTGAGGCAAGGCCCAGAACGCCTCCCAGTCCATTTCTTCCCTGGCTGGCGTCATGATTCCCGCCGCAATCAGCCTGGCTTCTTCGTCCGTCGCCGCGTCCGGCACAATGGGGACGATCCGCGCAATCGGCTTCTTTCTGTCCTGCACAAGGACCTCCTCCCCATTGCGCACGTAGCGCAAATAGGAGCTGAGCTGATTCTTGAGCGTGCCGATATTCACTGATCGCATATCTGCATTCTACGCGATTTGGCTAAGTTAGCCAAGTCGTGTAGGCTACACCATCGCCCGCTCTTTCACGGTAAGGTACTGATTCAGCACCGAAGATGTGAGCGCTTCCGGATTGAGGTCGAGCGTGAGCGCGCCCTGCTCATGCAGACGGGCCAAAAGTAGCTCGCGCCGGCCGGCCATCTCTTGCGCGGCGGCTGCGCGAAACATCTGCTCAACATTCTTTGGCCGGGCGCGGGCAATCATGTCCACCTCCGGCTGGGCCATGGCGACAAATAGCAGAACGTGGCGGCGAAGCAGTTGCACCGCACCATCGATCACTTCGGGGCGCATGGCCGATTCGGCCAGGTCCGTGATCCAGAGAATCAGCGAGCGGCGCGGTTGAAGGCGATTCAGTGTGGCGGTCGCGCGCAGATGATCTGCTTCGCTGCCTTCCGCGCGTACTTGCTCGAGCGATTCGATGATCTGGCGCAGGTGGGCCGCGCCGCGCCCCGGCAGCAGACGCTGTTGCGTTCCCTGCCCATACGCCAACAGACCGACGCGATCACCAGAATAAAGCGCTAACTGCGCAAGCGAGACGGCTGTTGTGCAGGCAAAATCGAGTTTCGAATGCACGCGCGCGCCTGGCTCGGCTAACGGCAGCGCCGCTTTGCCCTTCGCAATCGCGGCCACGCGCGAACGCATCAGGCGGCCGCAGTCGAGAACGATCCACACCGGCTGGCTGCGCTCAGTTTGATATTGCCGCGTAATCGGACTGCCGCGCCGCGCCGTCGCAGTCCAGCAGATGTCGCGCAGATCGTCGCCCTCGCGATATTCGCGGAGGCTCTCGAAATCGCGACCCAATCCGCGCTGCCGCGCCTGGCGCAGTTGCAGATCGATCTGCCGGCTGCGCGCGAGGAATAGCTTCTGCTCCTCGCCAGTGCGGAGCGCCGGATACACGCGCACTTTCTGGTCGAGCCGCGCTTTGGCCCAGCGTTCGGCAAGCCCCAGCGGCGAGCGATAGAGCACATACAGCGAATGCGCTTCGCAGTCCCCGCGCTCCTGCGGCTCAATGCGGTAGCGAACTGTAGCCGGCACGCGCGGGAATACGGTCACCTGCTGCGTCGAAGAGTGGCTGACGAGCGCTGGCGGCAAATCATCTTCCAACCGGCACACGACAATTGTGCGGCCGCGGTTTTCGAGTGTCAGTTCAATTTCGGTTTCGCTGTCGAGAGCGGGAGCATTGGTCCAGGATCGGCTCGCTGTGAGGTCTGTCGCGTGGGGCAGGCGCGACCCGTCGAGAAAAGCAGCCAGCAGAATGAGGGCGTCCCACGCCAACATTGCATAGCTGAGTTCACTGTCCCAAAAGCCCGGAATCAGCCACAGGAATCCCGCAATCAGCAGACCGATGGTGCGCGGAGTGAGACCGAAAGCCCAGCGCCGGCGGGATTCGCAGGCAGCTTTCACGGACGCGGGTTGGAGCGAGGCTGCGATCATTGGCGTTCAGAAGCGAAGATCGAGAGCCATGGCCAGCGCTCGGTCGACCTCGGCCTGCTTGGACTTCGAGAGCATTCCAATATAGTGGGTCAGTTCAATCTTACGCACGCTGGTGAGGCCGTCACAAAAGATCCAGCTCGGATGTTTCAAGCCCTCGTCACCGCCAATTCCCACCTGCGTGGCGAGACTCTGCCCATCGCTAAAGACTGGCGCGCACACCAATGTGGAGAAGCGCGAATCGATCACCCCTTGGCGGCTCACGATCAGGAAGATCCTGTGACGCTTCGGGTCCCCCGGCGGGTTGTGCATGCGATATAGTTCTCCGCGTCGCATTTGTCTCCACCGGCGATTCTTCAGTCGAATGGCGCCTGATATCGAAGAACGTCCTCCATCTCCCGATTCAGCGCGTCGGCATGCTTGTTGATCAATTCGAAGTCGCGCTTGTGCAACGCCTCGCGCGCCTTCTCCTTGAAATAGGCACGAAGTACACCCTCAATGAAGGCGGAGCGGGAGGTCTTGGAGCCGGCATTCCGATCCACCCATGCCAGGACGTCGGATGATAGTGTGATAGATGTCTTCTCTTTCATACTACCTTTATCCTACCACCTTCCCTTTATTGCCGGGGCACAGGCACGGCTGCAACCACATCCGCCAGCACGCGTTCGGAGTCGAACCCCTCGAGCTCCGCTTCAGGCTTGAGGATGACACGATGACGCAGCACTGGCGGAACGGCACGCTTCACATCGTCGGGGACGAGGTAGTCGCGTCCGTCGAACGCGGCGACGGCCTGGGCCACCAGCATCACGCTCAACGCAGCACGCGGGCTTGCGCCAAGCGACAGAGTGGGCCATTCGCGCGTTTGCCGGGCGACCGCAAGAATGTAGCCGTAGAGTTCGGGCTCGATGCGAATGGCGCGGACCTCAGAACGAGCCGCTGCCAACAGCCCTTCGGAGATGGGCATGATCGCGGCATCCTCGAGCAATGTGGCGCCCGCGCTGCCGTGATGCCGCTCGAGGATCTCGCGTTCATCACTCTCCGTCGGGTAGGCAACACGAATCTTCATCAAAAAACGATCGAGCTGCGCTTCCGGCAGCGGATAGGTGCCCTCGAANNCGGCGTGGAAGGTGAAGGAGTCTGTACCGGGACGCAGAATGGTTGTGCCCAGAATGTCTGCGGGCATCAGGTCGGGAGTCGCCTGGACGCGCTGGAAGCCCAGGCCTAGCAGGCGTCCGAGAGCTTTCACCATTAGCGTTTTGGCGATTCCCGGCACACCTTCGAGCAAGGCATGGCCCTGGCACAACACGGCAAATAGAATTTCTTCAATGGCTGCCGTCTGGCCAGAGATGACCTTGCCCAATTCGCCGCGAGCGTGCGCGATCAGACGATTCGTGGCCTGAAGAGAACCCGATTGCGCGTCGGTTAGTGCGTCCTGATTCGTTTCCTGATTTACTTCCTGGCTCATGAAGCCCTTCCTTGCGGAGTGGATTTTTCGTCTTGGATGGTGATCCCACCACCCGGACGGGCCGCAACATCAAGCTTGCTCTGGTGTGCGTGCAGAGCCTGAATCAGCTTAAGCGCTGCGCGAGGCTCAATGGATTCGCTCCACGAAGCATCTTCGCAGGCTGCCAGGTCGGCTTCAAGGCTTGAATCTGCGCGCGGGAATCGCCTGCGGATGGCGGCTGCGAGTTCCGTTGCGCCCATCGGGCCCGAACGCAGGCCGCAGAGGTGCAAGCTGTNNATTTCCTTCTTCGTCGAACTCGAGCACCGCGGGCTCGAGCGCCACGGCGACGGCTGTCGACGAAGCTCCGGCGCCGCGATAAAGCGAGCCGAGCGCGTCAAGAAACTCAATGGGCGCGGCACGTGGCGCCTGAGGAAGATCGCGCACCGGACCACTGCGCCGGCTGAAACTGAATACAATGAGCAATCCCAGAATCGGCAAGCCAATCCAGAGCATGTTGCGCGCTGGACCTGCGACATAGCTCCAGTTCGAACGCACATCGCCGTGCAGCGACTCATCCCAGAAGAAGCGATGGCCTTCGCGCGGGCCCAATGAGTTGAGCAGCAGGTCGAGATTGTTAGCGCGCGCCAGCATCCCATTCTCAAGTGGAGTCGCGCTCGACCACCAAACTACGTGCCCCTTGCCGTAGTCGTACTCCACAACAGCAGGTTGTCCGGCACAGCTGTATTGAATGCGGTGCGCGGGATTGCCCACCTGCCACGCGGCCTCCGGCACCATCCAGACTTCGCCCGAATTGGCGAGCGCGTCGAGACCTTCGGGTTCGAGACGGCAGGCGGCAAAGCTGAACTCCCTGGGCGTGTCGGCTTGGCCACCAGGCAGAATGAAGCCGCCCCAGTAGCCAGTCGAAAGAACGCGACCGCCGCGCTCCAGAATTTGGCGTACCGCCTGAATGTCGTCCCGTTCGCGCGTGAAGGGCTCTGCGAAAATCACGACAGTATCGGGGCCGGCGGTGTTGGCAAGTTCGTAGAGCGGCCGTTCCCAACGCTCGATCGGATAATTCGCGCGCAACAGGGTTTCATAAGCTGCGCGTGCACCATGCTGCCCCGCAAGGTAAGTCGAGGGCAACGGATTTTCGTTGCCATTCCCATTCGGAACCAGAAACCCGATCACCACGGCCAACGCGACCGCGATGCCGAGACACCAGAACAAAAGACGGCGGTCTTTGGCATCGAGCGACGCAGAGGCCTTCATGCCGCACCGCCATCGTTCAAAGAGGAAGCAATCGCTTCGGCGTGCCGGTAGTCGCCTTCAGCGGCGGCACGGCCGCCATACCAGGTGCGCTCAAAGCTGCCGGTGAGGGCAACAAGACCAGCGCGGCGTGGATCCTCGGGGGCGATAAGAGCAAGATATTCGCGCGGCGTGCGCGCACGATCCGCGGGCCACAGACGGCGCGATTCGAGACGCGCGATGGCAGCCCAGTAAACCAGATGAATCGCGTCGCGCCACATGCCAGCGGCAGCAGCGCGCCGAGCGTCTTCCAACCACAGTTGCCATTTGCGGGCAGATGGGGCCTTGGATGACGGTACAGCGCGATCATCCGGCACCAGGCGAACCCGCCACCTGCGCTCCAATTGCAGGAGAGCCCATACCAACGCCACACTCACCCCGAGGAGGAATCCCCATACAAGCAGGCGCCCAACCCACGCCGAGCGGGCACGAAGCCTGGTTGCGCTTTCGAGGAGATGGTTGAGCCAGTTGCCGACTCTTTCTTCTATTGAGTCGCGGACAGAGGGCTGCTCCAGATCCCGAAATTCGCGGCCCGTCAGGATCTGGGCCATCGTTTCGCGCTCCAACGAATGCGCTGGCGCCGCAGGGCTCGCGACGTTGGCCTGTGCAAGATCCGTGGCAAGCCGCAGCTCGGCTTGCTGTAACAACGTACTCGTGACTGGCTGAGAGGACTGCGCATCTGCGGAACCCGATGCGCTCTTTGTTGACCGATCCGGTGGCGCTGACGGTGCATCTGGCTCTTCTGCTTTTGAAAACAGAACGCGCAGCCATCCGTAGCGCACGAGGCGACGTCCGGCATTGTTGCCATTTCCCAGTGGAATGCGATCGTCGGGTCCCACCAGCAACGGATCGCAGTTCTTCAAATCGCGTGCGTTGGCGCAGGCATGGACAAGCGTGCTGAGTTCGCCGAGATGTTTGCGATATTCGTCGAAAGAAGCATCACGCCAACGTCCGGACGGCGGCGCAGGCGGGGTTGTGGGAATCGGCGACACTGCACCGGCCAGCGAGCCCGTCCAAAATAAAGCGGCGAGAGCTGTCGTCCGGCCCCATTGCGCAATGGCGCTATGCAGAGTCAAGCCAGCGGGTCCTCAGTCGGAGTTTGAGTTTGAGCGTGCGCCGGAGTTTCACTGGGCGCAGGGGCGAAGGAAACGCCGGTGGTCGGAGGCGAAGAAGGCGCATCGAGACCGGCCGCCCGCATCATCCACTCGATGTCGTATCCCTCTTTGCGCACGCGTTGGTCATAGTAGAACAGAGTGAAACCGGTGGCATAGATGGGACCAACAAACGTGTTGGTGCAGAATGCCACCAGCTGTTGCAAAACGCGAATCGCGGCTGGAAGCTCGCTGTGATGCTGGAATGTGGCCACGATGAAAAATATCTGCGTAATCAGCCCAAGTCCTATTTGAATGGCGACGACCAGAAGGCCGAGTAAAAAGATGCGTCCGCGCGACCCCTTGCTGAGCTCGATACTGCGGCGAATGGCTTGCCGCGCTTTCAGTTCTTCAATCACGCAGGCGGGAACGGCGAGAGAGTAGCGGAGGCCCATGAGGACGGCGTACACCATCGCGGCAAGCAGAAGAAGGCCAAGTGCCACGGTCACTAATAGGAAGACGACGAGTGCCTGCGGGTCGCGCTGCATCGTGGATTGAGTGAGAAGGCCCTTTGGCCGGACGTACAGGAAGATGAAGACTGTGTACCCAGCGTAAAGGACCCCGAACGGAAACCATACGATAAAGGTAGTAATGATCATGAGCCAGAGGTAACGGCCCAGTCGCGGCAAAATGCTGCGGTAGGCTGCGCGAATGGTGGCGGGCTCCCCAAGATGGACCCATGCGACTGCGCGGTTGTTTGCCGCAACCGCGAGCCCGCCAACAACGACGATCACCGGCCACATCACCAGGATGCTGATAACGGTAACCCAGACGAGTTGACTCGTCATGTGCTGCGCACGCAACACTTCTTGCACACCAATCTGCACTAGACTTAGGACGAGCAGCACTCCCGCATAGACCGACGCGATCCCCGCGAACAATAGGAAGTGCGTCCGATAAAGCTGGGCCGTTCGGTCGAGGATCTCGCCGAGAGTCAGGGGTCGCAGGTTGGTTTCCATGGCCGTTTCCTTCGCACGCCATTCAGCGCAACCGGGACGCTGGCAACGCTTGCCGGGATACTAGCACAGCCCAATTTGCCGTCGCAGTGCAATGACTTCCGTTTGAATTGTGACAATTTGGAAATAGACGACTTAGGCGCGGGATTGGGGTACACTGGAGTCCCCACAATGGATAGGTTGATGGCCCCCGTCAACGAGCTTGCCAGGAATTGCGCCCGCTCTGCCGACACTGCGGTATGGGGCGAGTTTCTGGACCGGTGTGCGCCCGTCGCAGCACTGGTTGCGGCACGTGTGGCCCGGATCTGGCATGGCAGATCGACTGCTTCCGTTGTCGACGACATCGTCCAGGAAGTCTTTCTCAAACTCTGCGAACAGGAACGGCGCGTTCTTCGCGACTTTAAGCCAAGGGGCGAGGATTCGTTCTTTGCGCTGCTCCGGGTGGTCACCGCTTCGGTCGCTAATGATTATTTTCGCCGCCAGCACTCGGAAAAGCGGGGCGGAAAAGTGGTGACCATGGTGCTGGATGAGGAGTCCTCTAGCGTCGTGCCGGTCGTACCGGAAAAGGATTCGGAAATACAGCGGGCCGTGCTCTTTTCCGAACTCGATCACAAGCTGCGCTCGGCGACGGGGACAACTGCAGAAAGAGATCGAACCATCTTCTGGCTCTATTATTTACAAGGGCTCACCGCGGATGAAATTGCCGGCTTGCCGGCTTCCGGTCTATCCGCCAAGGGCGTAGAGAGCGCCTTGCGTCGCATCACCACATGGTTGCGCAAGGAGCTGGAACCGAGTAAACCGGATGGTCCCGCCGAACCGGCGGGCGAACCCGGATGAACCAGACAGGAAGAACCTGAAGTAATGACCCGGGCAAAAGGAATCCGGCGCCAGTTCTCGATAAGAAATGTGAACGGATGAACAAAGACACAAATCCCAATCCGAAGACTGGCCCAGCCGCCGAAAGCCCCGATGAGGGGCTCGCGAGGGCGCTCGAGGTTTTGGTGGCAAACGCTCCATTTCGCAATTCGACACAATACAACAAGGCAAACGTATTTACCGCACCCGCAGCCGGTTCCTGTCCCGAAGTGGGAGAATGGCTTCGCTTGGCTGACGGAGACTTGCCTCCAAACAAGAAAGAGTCCCTGTTGGCGCACGCGGCGCTCTGCACAGGATGTCTGGCCAGGCTTCGAGAGAGTCAGCGGGCGCTTTCCGACGACATTTCCCCCGAAGAAGCGGCGGAACTGAAGCAATTTACCTCGACGACTCCGCAATGGCAACGCCGACTGGCTTTGGAACTGGCCCAGACGTCGCACGGCTCGAATAATGCAGGAAAACTGTTGCACTTTGCATGGCTGAGCGGCGCGGTCGCCGCAGTCTTGGTTCTTTCATTAAGCGCAGCCCTGTGGTGGCGGCAGGCAACCGCTCCGGAGAAGCTTCTCGCTGAGGCTTACACGCAATCGCGGACGTTCGATTTGCGTGTACCCGGAGCCGGCTTCGCTGCAGTCATACCCCCGACTCATCTCCGCGGCGGTGCAACGGATCACGAGCCCGCCCCGCTTCTCACGGCGCGCGCCGAAATCGAACGCAGTCTGGAGCAATCGCCTGCCGACCCGCACTGGCTTCAGATGCAGGCGCGAGCTGAGATGCTCGAGGAGCGGTACGACGGCGCCATCGATATTCTGGATCGTCTTCTCGCTGCCGGCCCCGTGACATCCAGCCTGCTGTTGGATGACGGTACGGCTTATTACATGCGCGGAACAGCCTCGGGCAGCGAAAACGATCGCGCCACGGCCCTCGACAATCTGCGCCGGGCAGACGAATTGGCTCCCAACGATCCCGTGGTGTTGTTCAACGAAGCGATTGTGATGGAAGACCGTGGGCAAGTGATGAATGCGGTTGAAACCTGGAACCGCTATTTGAAATTCGAACACGACCCGCATTGGCAGGACGAGGGCCGCCGGCGTCTGCAGTCGCTTGAGGACAAGCTGAATCGGATCAAGACCCACGAGAGCCGTATGCAGCAGCATCTTGCCACGCCGCAAGCCATGCGCGCGCTGGCAGCCGACCCGGAGACGCTCGCCGGCATCGACGAGGAGTTCTCAACAACGCTGCTGCCGCGCCTGCTCGACGCGGCATTTCCGTTGCCGGTGGATCGTTCCCGCGGATCGCCTTGCTCTGAGAATTGCATGGCTGCACGTTCCCTTCTCAACGCCCTCGCTGCCTCCCTCGAACGCAATCATCAGGATCCCTGGCTCAAAGACTTCCTTCCTTCCGGCTCCGCTTCAATCGACAACCAATATGCTAGTGCCGCCCATGCTCTGGGACAGGCTATCGATGCCAACACGAGCGGCGATTATGCCACCGCAGCGTCTTGGTCCCTGCAGAGCCAACTGCTTTTTCAAAGCCTGAAAATTCCGGCGGGCGAGGATCGCGCCGCAATTGAGCGAGTCTACGCAGAACAACGTTCCTTCACGTTTGCACGCTGCCAGCAAGGCGCGGAATCGCTGCTCGCCCATCGCAACCAGTACCCGTGGATCCAGGCCCAGGCGACATCGCTCGCAGCGGTCTGTGACATGAGGCCTGGCGCCGCGTCGATGGATAATCCTCTCTTTGCAGAGTCATTCCGTTTCGCCCAGACTCACCACTATCTCCTGCTCGAGCTGCGGGCCAGAAACATGATGGCGTCGTGGGCTTATCAGTCCGGAGACAACGAGGACGCATGGCGATTGATGCTCGAGGCGATCCGAAGTTTCTACTCCGGCGATTTTCCTCCCTTTCGCGCAGGCACTTTCATGAGTAGCCTAGTCATGGTTGAAGAGGCCACCCCTCGAGTTCAGCTCTCCCTCTTGTTGAACCGCGAGGCCGTTGAGCTGTTCGAACTCGGAAAAAACCGGGCCATCATCGCAAGCGCGCGAAGCCATCTCATAAGAGCAGCGCTGCGCGCCGGGGCCCTCCACGAAGCCCAGGAGCAGATGAAAATCGCCCAAAGCGAAGTCGCTGCATTTCCAAAAGTGACCTTCCCGCACAGCTATCAGGCAGAAAACGAGATGGGCCTCGCGGATGTCTATCTGGACCGCAGGGAATTGGCAGCCGCGGCACAGCAACTGGATGCTGCCCGCGACGACCTTACCGGAGAAGACAATTGGCTGCAGCTTGCAAGCTACGCGACGGAGAGAGGAGAACTCGAGCTCGCACTGGGGCATCCGGAAGAAGCAGAGACCACCTTACGCAATGCCGTCCTGACCGAGGAGCTTCGAGACCGCGGCAGTGGGCCGTCCTTCGTACTGTACGCACGCCAGGACCGAGACCTGTACGCCGCTCTGGCCGGTGTTTGGCTGGCGGAGGATCGTCCTGGAATCGACATTCTTGCACTTTGGGAGCGCTACAGATTCCGCGTCCTCGGAAAGCAGGTGCCTGCTTGCGAAAACCGCCGGCTTGATTGCCTAAAGATAGGAGTGGGGCGCGCACTCGATCGGGATTTTCCCGAAAATGGGAATTGCCGGCTCATCGGCCAAATCGTGTTGCGTGACCGCACGCTCCTGTATATCGCAAACGCCAATAAAGTCGAGTGGAGCCAGAAACCGGTGGGTGAACCCGATCTGCTTTCGGCAGTTGCATTGCTGGAACATGTGGTTGGTTCGCCTGCAAGCTCACAAGCCTCATTCGATCAGGCCGCGCGACGTGTCGGCGACCTGCTGCTTGACGGTGGCCGGCTTCTTCCCCATCCGAACCGTGCTGTCCTCCTTGAGGCCGACCCCCTTCTCGGCAATTTGCCCTGGCCGGCTGTCGAGACCGCCGAAGGTCCAATCGGATTGCGCTTCGATCTTGAGGAGCTTCCGTCCCTGTTCATTGATCGCCCTGCTGACAGAAGGGCGTTTCCTCGCCGGAATTCGCCCGGCAGCCCCCTGGTCGTGGGTGCTTCAGTTGCGGCAGACAATAGCCAGGCCTTGCCCGAGGCGCTGCGTGAGGCTCGAGTCGTCGCCGGTGACAGCAGCAATTCCGATTTGCTTCTAGCTCGCGAAGCAACGGAGCCGAATGTTGCTCGGCGCCTGCAATCGGCTTCTCTGATCCACTTCGCCGGCCATGCTACGCAGTACGAAGGCGAAACGCGCCTGTTGCTTGCGCCATCGGGCGTGACCGGCGACAAACCCTACCTCGATGCATTTCTCTTCCGCCGCGACCCTCCAAAGGCTGCAAAGCTTGTCGTTTTTTCCGCATGTTCCACAGGCAAAAGGGAAGAAGGCTGGGATCACGGTATGGGAGATATAGTTGACACGCTCGCATCCCTCGGGGTTCCCCAGGTGGTTGCAACTCGCTGGCAGATCGATTCCGCCTCGGCCGTTCCCATGATGGACGCCTTTTACCGTGGCTTGGCGAACGGACTGACCGTTCCTCAGGCGCTCACCGCAGCGCGGCAATCCCTCATCCGCGATGCCCGATACAAACATCCCTATTACTGGGCGGCGTATTACGCCTCCGGTATGGGAACAACCGATTTGCGCGAGGTCTTTCATGGCAGCAGCAACTAGTACCCCGGCAGCGGCTTCGCAACTGAACGTGGTCTTCGAAGGCACCTGGATTTTTCTGCTCAAGGCGGATGCCTCTCAAAACATCATTGGCGTAGATGTGTACTCTCCTTCGTGCGGCCATCCTCATGCCGCTCTCTTCCTGCCTCAGCTTGGTCCTTTCGGGCCTCAAAACTTCCCACCTCTATCCAGTTTCTATATGATCGACAGCCACGGTCTCAACCTGGCCATCGACCGCCCCACAGGAGGCATGCCATCCTCGGGGATCGACCGGACAATTAACCACTCCGTGGCTAAGCCGCGGCCCCTGGGAGGAAACTGGGACGTCTTCATCTCGATCGACGCCGGCCCCGACGGCTGGGTTTCCAGCGGGACACAGCTGCCGGTCGCAACGGACCCTTCGGGCAAGACCGTCCCTTGCTTCAGCGGCGTTGACGCACCCGCCGGAAAGGTTTCCACCATTCAGACCCTGAGCTTTCAGGGAGTAACCGCCGTGACTCTTTGCGGTGCGCCCAGTAGCGTTCAAAGCCTGATTCCAACCCCCTACACGGGCAACGGTTCTCTGCTTTTCGAAGGCGAGGTTCCCTATATTCCCTCTCTCCAGCACGAGCGGGCAGCCATCACTGCCATGGCGACCCTGGCAGGGCTCGACCTGTCCCTCCAATATCCCTTGCCTTCCAGCGGCAGCGCAGCACCCAACCCGGTGATGCAACCGAGGGCTGCAGGCTCGACAAGCTGTGGCCACGGTATCCTCGTTGGTCCGTAGGACGGCTCGGCTCCGCATTTCGACTCGCAACGCGACAACGCGCGGGAGGTGGGTTCCAGGATCCGACTACCGCGCGTTCGTCCTCTTGCACAGGCCCTGCAGAGCCTGATGCTGTAGCCTTTTCGTGCCATGACAATCCCATGCAAGTTAGTTCTCATTGTGGCCGCAGGGTTCTCCGCGGCCTTGTTCCCTTTCCGCATTCACGGTCAAATGGTCCCC
Source organism: Acidobacteriaceae bacterium (assembly GCA_003140785.1). Lineage (GTDB taxonomy): Bacteria > Acidobacteriota > Terriglobia > Terriglobales > Acidobacteriaceae > Telmatobacter. The sequence goes on from PLKY01000307.1 coordinate 13,341, forward strand.
CCTTCCATCGACAAGCCCGGCGAGCCCTTTTCCTACTTCTCCAAACCGACCGATGAGATCGGCGTGATGGACGCCGAAGCGGCCACCGAAGTCACACCCGAGGGCTACCTGCGCACCGGATTTGGCGAGCTGATGTTCTTCTCCGGTCCCGACCTCGAGCCCACAAATGTCCGCATCCGCACCCTCGAAGATGGCCGCCTCCCGATCATCCATTACGAATTCGAGCGCACCGGCATTGTCTACCGCTTCACAATGTTTGCCGCCACGCTCGATGGAAAACCGGAGGGCACGCTGGTCAATTTCATTCGCGTCGAAATGAAGAACGACGGCCGCTTGCCGACGCGCGGAATTCTCGCCACAGGTATCCGCTACGACGCGCCCAACAATACAGGTGCGGCAAAGCACGGCGACAACCGTTTTGACCGCCCTGTCACCGGCAAGTTTCCTGGCGACTACCGGCAGCTCGGCGAAGAGTTCAGCCCACTCTGGACCCACTCGTTCTCCTCCGATGGCTTCCTGCGCGACAACCGGCTTCTTTACGAGTTCCCCTCCGGCTATGCCCTGCGCGGTTACACGATGCATGTGCGCTACAACTACCCCCAGGACGTGAGTGAGCCCAAGAAGCTCAATGTGGACCGCACTGTCCCGGTCGGCATCATGACGTACTCGCGGCTCATTCAGCCCGGCGAAGAATACGTCGTCGACTTCAAGATGCCTGTCATTCCTACGCGAAACGCCGACACCATCGCGAAGATTCGCGATAGCTCCTTCGATCAGGCCGAAGCGCAGGTCATCGATTTCTGGAAAAAGATTCTTGCCGAGGGAATGCAGGTCACGTTGCCGGAAATCAAGGTCACCGACACCTTCTACACCAGCCTGATCTACGACCTGATTGCGCGCGATCATATCCAGCCCTACTACATTCAGACCGTCAACAAGCTCCACTACCATTCGTTCTACCTGCGCGACGGCGCCGACATCGTGCACAGCTACGACGTCACCGGCTACCCCGTCATCGCCAAGCAGGTCCTCGAGTTCTTCGCCCAATCGCAGAAACCCGACGGCAATTTCCTTTCGCAGGAGCAGCAATACGATGGCTGGGGCGAGGCCGTCTGGGGCTACTCGCAGCACTATCGCATCACGCATGACAAAGGCTTCGCGGCATGGGCGCTGCCGCAGATCGATCGCGCCGTAAGCTGGCTCAAGCAGGCGCGCGCTGCCGATCCGCTGCACATCATGCCCGCAAGCGATGTGCGCGACAACGAGTTTGTGCCCGGCCACTTGACGGGCTACAACTTCCTCGCGCTTTCAGGATTGAAGCTCGCCATCGACATGGCCAAAGAGACAGGCCATGCCGATCTGGCCGCATCGTGGCAAGCCGAATACGACGACTATCATCAGGCTTTCTTCAAGGTGCTGGATGCGCAAGCTTCGGCGAATGACGGATATATTCCCCCCGCGCTCGACGGGCAGAAAGGCGGTTACGACTGGGGCAACTTGCTCGCTGTCGTGCCGGAGCCGACACTCGATCCGCATGACCCGCGTGTCACCGCGACACTGAAGGCAACGCAAGCGAAATATGCAGAAGGCATCATGACCTATGCCAATGGCGAGTTTCTGCATCACTACCTGACCATCAAGAATACCTTGACCGAAACCATTCGCAGCGATCCAGAGGACCAGGAACAGGCGGTCAAGGAACTCTACGCATTGCTGGTGCACACGAGTTCGACGCACGCTGGATTCGAATTTGCCATCAATCCGTGGGGTGATCGCAACTTTCAAGAAAACCTTGCGCCACATGGCTGGTTCGCGGCAGAGTATCGGACGCTGCTGCGCACCATGCTGGTGCGCGAAGAAGGCGATCAGTTGCATCTGCTCAGCGTCCTCTCGCCCGAGTGGATCGGCAAAGGCAAAACAATTGCCGTCACGCAGGCTCCCACATACTTCGGTACCGTCGCCATGACTCTGGAACAACCCGAGGACGGAGAAGCCGTTCTCCAACTGAAGACCGAGTTCACGCACGCTCCGAAGCAAATCGTCATTCATCTGCCCTGGTTCGTGGATACGAAAAGCGCGACAGTGAATGGGACTAGTGTGGATGCAGCAGATGGGAAATTGGTGGTCCCTCCGACTGCCAAAGAAATTCGCATACATTGGACGGTCAAGCCCGGCACGCGCAAGCTCAGCTACCAGCGCGCGGTTGACGACTACAAAGCCGAATATGCGCGCCGTTATCGCGAGCTCATGCATGGAACGGCCCCGCAAACTCAGCCCGCCCCGTGAAGAGCGCGAGTAATCAGGAAGAATGTAAGTAATTAAGTTTTTCCAACGAGAGACGGAAGTTTTTACACGAACATTGAGACAACACTCCCTATCTCTTTGCGTTTGAGGTTCCCCATGAATGGCCCGCGAGTTGCATTCTTAGAGGGCATTATGGGATTCACCAGACCTATCGACAATGCGATTCTCCAGTTTGAAGCCGACGAACCTCGCGCATTCGGTTCGTCCCGCCTCTTCGTGATGCTCGCGCAATCCGCACGGAACCATGGGAAGACGATCCCATTTCACTTCGCTCTTCCCCCAAAGAGAGGGGTCCTGATCCCCATGCCAACGCAGGAACCTCCTTCGAGTCCGCATGGGAAATCTCACAGCCGATTCCGGGGGAATACCTTAGAATGTTGGCCTAGAGGGTACCCTTCGCATGACGACCTCTGACGCGGGCCTGGTTGCGTTATTTTTGGAGTTTTCTCGGACTAAATTGCTGGACCAATACTGGCCGCGGTTGCGGAGCAGTGTCGAACCATTGACCGACGAGCAAATCTGGTGGCGTCCCAACGCGGCATGTAACAGCATCGGCAACCTTCTTCTGCATTTGAATGGCAATGTCGGCCAGTGGATGGTTGCGTCGTTCAATGGCTTGGACGACGCGCGCAATCGCCCCGCTGAATTCAACGAGCGCCGGCGCCTACCGGGCAGATTGCTGCTTGAGCGGCTCGATGAAACGATGCAGGAAGCCGAAAAGGTGTTGGACCGCCTGGCGCCCGACGATCTCGCCGCCACCTACCACATTCAGGGGTACACGGTGAGCGGCTTGGCTGCTGTCTACCAGGTGGTGGAGCATTTCGGGATGCACTATGGCCAGATTGTTTACATCACCAAGGCGCTGCGAGGAGAAGATCTCGGCCTCCATCGCGAATTGACTGAGACCGGCCGCGCATCCTGAATCCTATCCCCGGCAGCACCGCATTCGCGGAAGGCCGGAACACCGTCGAACAACCTACTCGAGTTTCTGAACCTTAACTTCGTCCGGCATTTTGATCTGGAACTGCTCGTCCGTCAGCTTCGGATTCTCGATCACTCTCTCGACTGTCAATGCGATTTGAATGCCTTCCTGCGGGCGTTTGATGGTAACGACGGACGGATATCTGCTGCTGCCGAAATCCGCATATTTTGCATAGACGACTTCAGTCTCAAGGTTTCCACTCCCGTCGTAGAGATCCTGCTGATACGGCAGAAGGTCGTCGCGGTGAAATGTGATCACGCGGACCGGCGTATCGTTGCGGCTTCCCGTGTTGTGGCGCGTGATGCTCAGGACGTATTCCGGCATCAGGGAAAGATGCTTCTTGGCGGCGTCTTCGAGAGTCTCCGTGTCTCCCATCCTCGTGTAAAAATCCTCCGGGGCCAGTCCGCGCACTATCATAGCGTCGAAGAAAAAATCCGGCCGCAAGTTATACATCGGGTTGGGCGACGTTCCCTTTGCGTCGTTCGACCCTTCGAACGCAATGCTCTTCGTCGGAATCACGAGCGTGAAATTCTTGCCGTCGCTGGCCATGTCAAAAATCTTCACACCAAAATACGTTCCGACGACGCGCAACATCTTGGGTTTGCGGATCACGATGAATCCGCGGCAGCTGGGGAAGTCCTTCTCCACGCCTTCATTATTTTTCAGTTCCGTCGCACGGATCTCTACGGTCGCAGTCAAGGCGTCCACCCCGTCCCAGCGCTTGTTCAACTGCGCCACCAGATCTTCGGGCTCGGCGGTTTGCGTCACGGCCGGTGCTTTAGGAACCGGCAGCTTGCGTGTGGTTGGAAAAATGGAACACCCGACAAGCAGGAGCGAAGGCAAAGCCGTCAAACCAACGGCACATCGATAGCTCTTTCTCAACGGCCACCTGCCTTCTTCAAGGCATGGCGATATCCGTCCACGTTGCGGTTGTGCTCTTCAAGAGACGTAGCAAAGATCGACTTGCCCTGCGGATTCTGTCCGGCCGCGACGAAGTAGAGGTAATTCGATTGCGCTGGTTCCATGGCCGCGCGCAACGACGGCAGACCGGGGTTGGCCACCGGTCCGGGCGGCAATCCAGCGTGCAGGTAGGTGTTGTAGGGCGTATCGCGCTTCAGATCGCTCGCATAAATTGAGCCGCGCCACTGGCGTTGTAATTCGAGTCCATAAATTACCGAAGGGTCGGTCATCAGCGGCATATTCTTCGCCAGTCGATTCTCAAACACGCTTGCCACCAAGGGGCGTTCCGCGTCCACGGCCGTTTCCCTTTCCACCAGCGACGCGATCGTGACCACCTTGTGCAGATTCCCTGTCAGCCCCGCCTGCGCTGCGGCCTGCCGGAAGCGCTTCACCATCGCCATCGCAATCTGCTCTGGCGTCGCCTTTCTTGGAAAGTAATACGTGTCCGGAAACAGGTAGCCCTCGAGGCTTTTCGCAGACGGATCAAGATCGGCAACCAGTGCGGTCTGTCGCCGCGCCTCCGCTAGAAAACCCTGTTGTGGGCCGAAACCTGCCTGTTCGAGCCGCGCGGCGATATCGAACATGGTGGCGCCTTCCGGCACCGTCACCGTTTTTGTGTAAACATCCCCGCGTTCGATCTGCGAATAGACCTCCACCACGGTCAGGGGATGATCGAATCTGTATTCGCCCGCCCGCAAGGTCCCTCGCTTCCAGCTGCGCACAGCGTCAAATGCGTACCGGCTGCGCACGATGCCCTCCGATTCAAGCAGACGGCCGATGCGCACAGCCGGCGTGCCCGGAGCCACATCGACAAATGTCTCGGTGGAAGGACCAAACGGCGTCAACACGAGCCATCCAAAGCCCACAGCCACGCCCACTAGGAGAAGAAACGCAACCAGCAGGAATCCCGCTGCGCCGCTGCCTCTCTTTTTCCTGCTTTTCCGTGTGGGGGATGCCATGCGCTATTCGAAAATTCCTTCCCTGCCTTAAGACGCGATTTTCACCCCTGCGGATTCTACTTAACCTATTGTATCTGGAGGAATTTCTTCCGGAACGCCCCTCCCTCTGCCACGATAAGCTGGAATTCGGGAAAGCACATGGCAAACCCCGAACCAACCGCTCGCTATCTCGCTCTCGACGTCGGGTCGAAGCGCATTGGTGTGGCTGTCTCGGACGAGCTGGGGCTCACAGCACAGCCGGTACTGACGCTGGAGCGGCGGCGCAACACCCGCGAAGAGCTGCGCTCGCTGGCGCGGCTTGCGCGCAGATTTGGGGTGGCGGGTATCGTGGTGGGCAATCCGCTGCATCTCTCCGGCGAACCAAGCCCGCGAGCCGACAAGACCCAGGCCTTCGCCGCCGCGCTCGGCGAGCTAACTGGCCTGCCGATCCACCTGTGGGACGAGCGGCTGACCACACGCGAAGCGCACCAGATCCTGTATGAAGCCGGCCATGCCCGGCAGGAGCACCGTCGCGTCGTCGACCAGGTTGCCGCAACACTGATCTTGCAGTCGTTTCTGGAGGAGAAAGCAGGAAACAGGGATTAGGAATTAGGGAACAGGGAACAGGGAACAGGGAACAGGGAACAGTTGGACGCGTATCAAGCCGCTCACAGTTTGCAAATTCGAAACCGCTCGTTTCTGGAGCGCCCCCTCGTGGCGACTACCTTCGCCGGAGCGTGTCAACGAGTTTGNNTCCCTGTTCCCTGTTCCCTAATCCCTGTTCCCTGCCTTTCCCCCCGCGTATAATGAAGTTTCTAACGTCGATCGTTTGCGGTTTGAGTCAGATGCTCCCCGCCACGGAACCTGGATGCCGGATCACATCAAGAAACAACTTCTCAAGGAAATTCAGATCCTTGAGCACGAGCTTGCTCACGAACTGCCCGCCGAGATCAAGAAGGCAGCGTCGCTGGGCGATTTGTCTGAAAACGCCGAGTATCACATGGCGAAGCAACGCCAGGTCTTCGTCAACGCGCGCCTCGGCCAATTGAAGAGACGCATGGCCGAACTCTCGCTCGTGAATCTCGCCAATATTCCCCATGACAAGGCCGGTTTCGGTTCGACTGTCGTTGTTTTCGATTCCACTAAGAACGAGGAGATTGTGTACCGGCTCGTGACCAGCGAAGAGTCGGACGTCGCCAAGGGATTGATCTCCACCACATCGCCGATCGGGCGCGGCATCGTGGGCAAGCAGGTCGGCGACGTTGCCACCATCGTTACGCCCAACGGCAAACGCGAGCTCGAGATTCTGAAGCTGACCACCGTACACGACGAAGCCGCAGAGGCCGAGGCCGAAGAAGATTCCGCAAATGGCACCGAGAAGTAGTTAGGAAGATAGGGATGACCTGGACCAGCGCTTTCGGCCGCGCGTGCGGCTGGCTTTTAGACCGCATTGTGTACGGTCTGGCTCTTACCCGCATCTCCCCCAACGTACTCACCTTCATCGGGCTCGTCATCAACATCGTTGCGGCGTTTCTGTTCGGTCATGCCAACGCGACCAACGCCGGCCCCATGTTTCTCTATGCGGGGTTGGTGATCATCGGCGCGGGCATCTTCGACATGGTGGATGGCCGCGTGGCCCGGCGCAACAACCAGGTGACGGTCTTCGGGTCGTTCTTCGACTCGGTCATCGACCGCTATTCCGACGTGGTGCTCTTCTTCGGCCTGCTGGTCTACTACGGGCGCATTAATCGTTTTCGGTATGTGGTCCTGGTGGCGTTTGTGATGGTCACTTCGCTGATGGTCAGCTACACGCGCGCGCGCGCCGAGGCTCTCATCGGCAGTTGCAAGGTGGGATTCATGGAGCGGCCGGAGCGCATCGTCTTGGTGATCCTGGGCGCGCTGTTCAATCGCTGGGGCGTGATGGCGCCAGTACTCTGGGTGCTCGCCGTGCTCTCCACCATCACGGTGATTCACCGCGTGCAGTACACCTACTCACGCACTAAGCATCTGGCGCCGATCAGTCAGGGTTAAGCCTGCCGCTTCTTCCACTCCTCATACGACAGGCGCGGGATCTTCACAAATGCGTCGCGCGTGCGCACGTAGTTGCCCAACCCGTTCATGCGCCCTACCGCGTGCAGTTCCTCGGCCTTGATGTAGGGCCCGGCGGGATCGACGTAGCGGTCTTCGACATAGATGGCCACCACACGCCCCAGAATGATGCGTGACCGGCCAATCTCCAGCGTCGTATGTTCGCGGCACTCGAGCGCCGCATGGGCCTCCGCGATGCGAGGCGTCTTTACCACCACGGAAGGCGCAGTGGTGAACCCGGCGATGTCCAGTTCGTTCATCTCCGGTGGAAAATCGACCGCGCAGATGTTCATCTTCTCCGCAATGTCTTCGGTGACGATATTCACTACGAATTCGCCGGTGCGGCGAATATTGCGCGCGGTGTCCTTGGGCACGAATGCCTGATCGGGACGGTTGGCAACGCCCACGCCGATGATCGGCGGATCGGTGCAAAAATAGTTGAAGGCGCTAAACGGCGCAGCGTTCAACCTTCCCTCTTTGTCCATGCTGGTGATCAGAGCAATCGGCCGCGGCGCAATCAGGCCGATCAGCAGCTTGTAGACCTCGCTATGCGAGGCTTGTTCCATATCGAATTTCAACTTATCTCCGGATAGATTGGGGTCCTGCTTCCGCTCCGTGCAGAAGTTTTACAACCAGCCCTAGCAGGTCACCATCACGGCCGAGCAGCCGGGTTTCACCGGCTTCCACTGCACCAGAAATTGGGTGACGGCCGAAGACTCCACCATCTGCATCTTCTCGAACTCCGCGGTTTGGGTGCTGTAGAGCAACTTGCCGCTCTCGCTCAAAACCGCCAGCTCGGGAACGCCTTTCTTGAGTGGGATCCTGTATCGTTCGGCGAGATCGACGTTCTCATCGAGGTGGCCGACGTTCACGTGAACCAGGACGAAGTTCGCTTCGAGGATTGGACCATTCGCCTCATTGTGGAAATAGATGTCGAGCACTTGGCAATCGCCGCACCAGTTCCCGCCAAAATCGAGCAGAACGCGCTTATGCGTGGCAGCCGCAGTCTTGAGAGCGGCCTCAATGTCGGGGCGCGCCTGCGCAGGATCGGGGTAAATCTCGCGGCTCGCGGAGTTAGCCATGCCGCCGGCAAGTGCAAGCACGGCAGCCGCAGCGATCCATTTGAGTGTTTTCATGGGACGGCGAATCCTCCATCGGTCACCTATTCAGTGTGCCATAAGAGGTAATGTCCTTTCCCCTTTCGGGTCAAGACAGCCGCGGCGCTCGGAGTTACCCTAAGGAGCAATGAGTGACCTGCGCAGTCGGCTGGAATCGGAAGCGTTCCCGGATCTGGGAACCATGATGGAAGGCTATGCAAAGGCGGCTGTCGAATTAGGCGGCGAGGGCTTTCGGCAAAAACTCGATTTCAGTGCCGAATCGATCGAGGATCTCGATCAGATCCTGGTGCTCGTCAGCGAGAATCCCGACGTCGATCTCGACTTTGAAGTGCGCCTTTGGGGAAGCTATCTCGGTGAGGTGCTGCGGCGCCGTTACAACGGCTCGNNAACGGCTCGTGGGAGATGACACCGTATCCAGGCGGCGCCGTGGCTGTTCCCGCGGTAGACGTGCGCGGCTCGCGGTTGTTTCCGCTCATCAAAGTTTATCGCCGGCTAACCATGGGGGAAGAAGAGGACCTGGCAAGCTTTTTCGCCATGGTCACTGAACGGCTCGGCAGCCCTGCCAAGGTGAATTGATCCCGCAGCATTCCGGTGAGCTGTGCAACTTCCGTTCCATTGCAAGCGGCCAACCGCCCCCGCTCGGGTAGCCTTTGTGCGACAATGAACGATGTCGGAATGCGCCGGACTGACGCGGCGCGTGGAGGATTCAATTATGGGCGACTTATTGCAACCATGGCACTTGATCGTGCTGGCCGTGGTGGCGTTTTTACTGTTTGGCGCCAAACGGCTGCCAGAGCTGGGAAAAGGACTCGGCGAAGGATTAAAAGGCTTTAAGGAAGGCTTGAAGGGGATGACGGAACCCGCGGCGCCCACCCAGAACGCGCAAAACACCCCGCCACCGCCGCCCAACTCCACTCCGGCCGACCACAAGTAGACCTCGCAGGGTCCGCGAGGCCGGTTGGCCATCAAGGGCAAACAGCCCGGAAGCGATAATCGGTAGCTCTGCCCTTGTCGTTCTGTCCATAGAAACCAAAAGGCCTGGGTCATTCGACCCGGGCCTTCGTGCCTCTCAAAAACAATCGCGATTCGCCTGCTCAGGGACGCTGGTCCTCAGCCGAGGGATAATAGCCCTTCTTCGCAATCACATCCATGCCAGGCCGTTCCACGCGCACGTCGATGTTGCGGAATTTGCTGTCGTAGATCGACTCGTTAGTCGAGTAGACGAGTGTGTACTGGTTGCGGGCTTCGGTTGCGATCTTTTCGTAGCTCTTTTCAATGCCATTCAGATTCTTCTCGGAGTCGGGCTGGCCACCAGTGGTGTAGATGTACTTGACGAGCAGATTGTCGTTCATCTGGAAAGGTATGTGGAAGCGGCTCAAATAGCCCTCGCCCCAGCGTGCCGAGTCGCCCACCAACGTGCCCCACACGGCAATGTTGTTGGTTTGCAAGTAGCGCAGCACATCCCTGTAGGTCGCCTTGCTGCCGGCTTCTTTCCCATCGGAGATCACGTAAATAATGCGGCGGCGCCCCTTCGGCCGAGTCGAAAGCTCCTTCGCGGCGGCGAGAATGGCGTCGTTGAGCGTGTGAATTTCTTTGGGAATCGTGATGACGCCGCTCCCACTTCCGGTCGACCGCCCCTCTTGAAGGTTCGGATCTGCGCAATTGCCGTTGACATGAATACTGCAACCCGCCAAAGGCCCACTGTTGACCGGGATCAGCTCTTCGGTGCCGCTTGCCTTCGCGATGGCGAATACAGCGGGGACGCGTGCGCTCTGTGCGCCGGTGAAGCCTGTCCACTCGTGAGAGATGTGGCTGTAGGTGAAGATCGCCAGTTCGTCGTAGGGGGTCAGTGCGCCCTGAATTGCGCCCATCGATTCATTCACGCGGGCCATCACATCGGAGGTCAGGCCCTGGTCGATAACAAACGCGATCGAAAGCGGCATGGGGTCTACGGAAAAGACTTTCAGCGGCTCATATGTCCCGTTTTCAAAGACCCGGAAATCCCGCCATGTGAGGCCGGGAACCAGATTTCCCTTTGAATCTTTCACAGTGACCGGAACCTCGACGTAGGTCACATTGATGCGAAAGATATTGGCCAACTCCGCAGGCGAAGCCGTCTCTGGCGGGGTTGCCTGGATAGGCTCCTGCGCCCTGGTGGGCTGTGTGCCAGGCGTGGGCTGTTGCGTCGAGGAAGAATTGGGAGATGCGCCATCCGCGGCTGGTTCGCTTCCCGCGCCGATGCCGGGCGTAATCGGCCCGCCCACGTTGCTCAACGGAGCTTGACTCTGAGGTGCAGGGGCATCTGGAACGGGAGACTGCTGCTGGGCTGGAGCCGTTTGGATGAAAATCAGGCCCACATTCAAAACTGCGCCCAGCGCCTTTATCTTGAAACCAAGGTTCACAGGTCTATCTTCCTCCAAAAACTGCGCCCGCGGGTTCCGGCTTTGCAAGCTGCTTCCAGCCGAACCGAATACCAAATTCTTTGCAATTCGTGTCGTGTATCCCACGCCCCAAACGACCGTCTTTTCGTCGTTGAGTTGTTCCCTGGCTGCACTCGTCAGAGTATCAGACGCGCCACAGCCCCGCAGGTTGCCCATTCCACCTTGAAACGGTTGAGGTATGCTCTCTTCGTAGGCGTTTTACCGTCTATCTCATCAGATGCGGATTCCTTGGTTGGCTGCTGCGCTTTTGTTGGCACTGCCGGTGTTTTCATCACCGGGCAGGGCACAGCTAGCGCCTTCGCCGGATGCGCCTCCGGTCAGCAATGCGCCCGATGCGCCGCCCGAAGATCAATCCGTCGCCACGTTCAAGATCGAGGTCAACCTGGTTGACCTGTTCTTCACGGTGAAGGATAAGAGCGGCAACCTGGTTCCCCATCTCACCCAGAACGACTGTTCGGTTGCGGAAGACAAGGTGCCCCAGACCCTGAAGCATTTTGTAGCCGAGACCAACCAGGCGCTCACACTGGGCATTCTTCTCGATACCTCCGGGAGCCAGCAGCGGGTTTTGCCGCTCGAGCAGCAGGCGGGCAGCCAATTCCTCCAGCAAGTTCTTCGGCAGAAGGACCAGGCCTTCCTGGTTTCTTTCGATGTGAATATCGACTTGCTGCAGGACTACACGAACAGTCCTCATTTGCTGGCGCACGCAATGGATAAAGCCGAAATCAACACCGCGGGCGGCAACGGCGGCGGCGTTCCGGGACTTGGCGGTGGACCCGTGCCTGTGCACGGCTCGCCCAAAGGAACACTGCTCTATGACGCCATTTATATGGCCTCAAATCAGAAGATGAATCAGGAAACCGGCCGCAAGGCGATGATCATCCTGACTGACGGCGAAGACGAAGGCAGCGATCACAAGATCAGCGAAGCGATTGCCGCCGCGGAGAAAAACAACGTTATGGTCTACGTGATCCTGATTGCCGACACAGGCTTTTACGGTGGCTTTGGCTACGGCTACGGCGGCTACTCTGCGGCAAAAAGAATCTCGGATGAAACCGGCGGGCGCCTGATCAATGTGGGCAACAACGGCAACAAGCTTGAGGCTGCCTTCCAGCAGATCCAGGACGAACTGCGCACGCAGTATGTGGCCAGCTACACGCCGACCAACACCAAGCAGGACGGCACGTTCCGCCGCATCGCGGTGGAGTGCAAAGGCGACGGGATGAAGGTCCAAGTGCGCAAAGGCTACTTCGCCCCTTCCTCGGGACAATAGCAAAGTAAAAATTACCTCTCTTCCGCCGGCCTTTGCCGCTTGAAATAAAAAATCTACACACCTGCCTGGCCGCGAAGATATCCGCGCGCTCCTGCGGCCCAATTAATTGCTCATCGAACGATCGTGTCCGAATTAGCCGTGAGCTGGCTCTATTCAAATCAGCGGCTTGTCCCCTAGTGCCAGAACACGAGACGGCGACCATTACCTTCGTGTGTACTCCCCTCAACCTGGCATCGCGCATGCATCTAGCGGGGCATCACAACGAATACCGTTACTAATGCGCGCCAAAAATCGCGGTCGCGCAGCCGACACGACTCGTGCAGTGTATTTGCTGGAGGACCCTCCCCATGAAGTCTGCCATTCTGATTGCAGTGGCCGTCGTTATCGTTTCGAGCCTTCCGGTTGTGTTGCGCCAGACGGATGCAGCCGCCCAGGAAAACGCTACCGCGCATCCTGCCAGCACTCAAGCGGATCGATCCGCGTTCGTGAATGCTCAGGCTCGCCCCAAAAGCGATGACGTAAGCGGCTCGGCGTCCAGCAACACCCAAAGGCCGAAGGTAAACCGCGAATCGGTGGTCAGATTCGACTCCAACTCCTCGAAAACGGGGTCTGCCAAAGCGGGAGACACCGCGGAAGCGAAGGCCAGGCGCAAGGCAAGGCCCGCCGCAATCGTTGCGACAAAATGAAGTTTCAACAAGCTTGGGCGTTTTCGGAGTCAAAGTATCCTACATATTCCCGATCATTATTTCTTTATTCGTCTCCGAAAATGCCCGAGGTAATTTACATAAAAGCAGGTAGGCCGTGAGAATCCTACCTGCGAAAACTTACACGGTTACCGAAGAAAATACCGCCTTCTCTCTTGTGCGCTTTCCGCGCCGCACTTACGGCCGCGACCTTAATTTCTCTTGAATCAGCCTCTTGACAAGATGACCGGGCGCCCCCGGCGTGTTTGGCTCAACGCTTGCGGATAGAGCGGGGTAAGTTGGCCGTGCTCCGTTCCCGCGCATAGGCGGAGATGCGGCAACGCGGATAAAACTTATGAAGGAGTTTCTATGAAAAATGCCAAAACGCTCGCGACCGCGGTATTCGCTCTGGCGAGCCTTCCCCTGTTGGCGCAACAAGCAGGATCCACGGCGGGGTCTCAAGATCAGCAACCTAACAGCCCGCCGCCTCCCGCCACACAGGCACAGCCGCAATCCACGCTACCCCAATCCGTGCCGGCATCCTCTCCAGTAGCCGCAGCCGAGTTGAGCCCCGTGAATGGCGAGTTGGTGGACAAGCTGGATACCAAGACTGCCAAGACCGGCGACAACGTCGTGATTAAGACAAAGTCCAACGTGAAGACCGCCGATGGCACCGAGATCCCCAAGGGATCGAAGCTGATTGGTCGCGTAACTCAGGTCAAGCCAAGCGGAGACGCGAAAGACAACTCCCAGGTCGCTCTTCAGTTTGATCGCGTCGAGTTAAAGGGCGGCCAAAATGTCGCGATCCATTCGGAAATCCAGTCCCTTTCGCCGTCTGGAAGCGATAGTTCGAGCAGTGCCCCGGACATGATGGCGGCCGCGCCCAGCGGGCCTTCGGGCCCCTCGTCCTCGGCTCCTGGCGGCAGCATGAACGGCCCTGGTGGTGCAGCGGTGCAGAGCCAGCCTCAACCTCAGATGAATGGCGGTTCTCCTTCGGCAAGCCCAGCCGCAGGACCAGCTGCTGGAACCATCGTGGCGCGAACTGGCAATATCGCCATCCGCACCACGTCGATCCCCGGCGTCTTGCTCGCAAACAATGAACCGGGCCAGCAGGACCCGCGCATGGCCCAAGCCTCGGGCATTCTGCTCGGCGCCAAAAAAGATGTGCATCTTGACGGCGGCACCAAGGTGGTAATCGGCGTGGCGGCTGCGGCTGGAACCAATCCCGGCGGCAACTGACGAGCAGTTCCGAGTCGTTCAAAATCCTTTGCACGAGCGTAACAGGCCGGGTAACCACCCCGGCCTGTCCGTTTTTCGAGGTGCGTTTCGGCGAAAAAAGCCGACTCTTGCTTCCTCTTGTTCCACGATTTTGTAGCACTTTCGGACACAGTCGTTACCTGCGTTCCGCGACACCGTAATCTGGCGCGAGGGAGGGGTTGTCGTTAATATCGGTTGCGTCGGGAAAAACTTGAGGCCATTGCAAAAGTATTTGGCCCACGCTCCCGCAACAAGGTGCCTGCCATGTTGAACGATTCCGCCCTGGAAGATGGCTTCGAAATCAGCCCCCGGTTCCGCCAGACCCTCGAAGATCGCGTCACTCGCCTGGAGCGCGATGCCGATTACGACGAGGCTCAAATCTCGCGGCTCGAAAACCGCGATCACATCCGCCGGCAGATGCGCCTTGTCGCAGTGCAGCGTGCCGAAGCCCTCCGCATGCGCCTCTTTCTCGATCGCGCCAAGACACGCCTGCCACGACCGCTGATCGCGCTGTAGCAGGCAGTTATTTCGCGCTGCGAATTTGCACTGCGCGCCCACATTCGCGCTCAAATCAAAAAGGCCGCGCCCCCTCGTCGAGGAGCGCGGCCTTTTTCTGTCCGCAGAATTTGGAGCACCGGGCGGGGATCGAACCCGCGTATACAGGTTTTGCAGACCTGCGCGTTAGCCACTTCGCCACCGATGCTTGAGAAGCAGGGAATAGGGAACAGNNTCCCTAATCCCTGTTCCCTATTCCCTGTATTTATCATTTTGCTGCCAACTCCTTCTTCGACAAATACCACGTCTCGACCTTTAGTCCTGCGCCGCCGCCGTTGGTGCGCTTGGCCGCATCGGCAACCGTCGCGGGTGCGGGCACAATCACATCCTGACCTGGCGTCCAGTCGGCTCCTACGCTGACGCCGTTTCCATCGATCGTCTGCAATCCCTGGAACACGCGCACCAGTTCATCAATATTCCGGCCCAGCTGCTGCGGGTAGTAGATGATCGCGCGGATGGTCTGTTTGGGATCGATCGCAAAAACCGCGCGCACCGTCGAAGTATCCGATGCCTCCGGATGCACCAGGCCGTAGAGCCCGGCCACCTTCTGGTCGAGATCGGCAATGACCGGGAACTTGACCTCGATGCCGGCATTCTTTTCGAGATCCCGCACCCAGGCGATGTGCGAGTAAATGGAATCGATCGATACGCCAATCAGCTGCACGCCCAGGTCGTCGAATCGCTGCCAAGCGCGCGCAAACGCAATGAACTCTGTGGAGCAGACCGGGGTGAAATCGGCTGGGTGCGAGAAGAGCAGCACGTACTTGCCCTTCGATGTGAAATCGCTCAGGCGGATCACGCCCTGTGTGGACTTGGCTTCAAAATCCGGCGCACTTTCGAGAATGCGGGGGATTCGGCTTTCCTGAATGGCGCTCATATTGAAAA
The DNA here is from genome assembly GCA_003140785.1 of Acidobacteriaceae bacterium. Lineage (GTDB taxonomy): Bacteria > Acidobacteriota > Terriglobia > Terriglobales > Acidobacteriaceae > Telmatobacter. The sequence continues at coordinate 28,822 of PLKY01000307.1, forward strand.
TCTCCTTCACTGCACGTTGCGTGCGGGCCTTGCTGCGGCGTGCGGGCCTTGATGCGCCCAGAAACGAAAAACCCACTCGCCATGGGCGGGTGGGTCGTCGGGGTTTCCGATTTTGTTCGGAATCTAGCCCAGCGAACACGCCCGCGCGGCGCAGCCCTGACAGCAGCAGCACATGCACGTTGCGGGAGTGGAGTAGTGGGCCATCGAATCCTTTGTGGCCGAGCATCGGCCCGAACCAAGTATTCGTAGACTAGAGCGAACGCCGGAACCTGTCAAGCCTGACGATTTCTCCAAGCCACCTGAATTCCTGCCGCAGAATACGCAACCGACTGGTTGCATAATGCGACGGCTTGATCTATTATGCAACCTTGAGGTTGCCCCATCATGACCGATCGCATTGAAAAGCGCATTGAGATCAAGGCCCCCGTCTCCCGCGTCTTGCGTGCGCTCACCGACTATCGCGAATTCGGCGAATGGTTTCGCGTAAAGTTGGAAGGCCCTTTCGTGGTTTGCCAAACTACGCGCGGCCAGATCACTTATCCCGGCTATGAACATTTGAAATGGGAAGCCCTGGTCGAGAAGATGGAGCCGGAGCGGCTCTTTTCCTTCACGTGGCCGCTGATCAAGTCTGTCGATCCCGCGAATGACTCAGCCGACTACTCCACAGCCCCGAGGACGCTCGTCGAGTTCAGGCTCGAAAAGACCGCGACCGGCACGCTGCTCACGCTCACCGAATCCGGATTCGAAAACATTGCCGCCGATTGGCGTCTCGAAGCCTTCCGCCGCAACGACGGCGGATGGACCGAGCAGATGAAGAACATCGAGGCCTATGTCGCGAAGAACTCCTAGCGCCCGTCCCGCGCGGCGCCGCGCGCACGCGCCGGTTTTCGCGGCGCTTGGCGACCGGACTCGCCTCGCGCTGGTGGCAAAACTGAGCGAGGGAGAGCTCTATTCGATCTCGCAGCTCACCCAAGGTTCCCGGCTGACCCGCCAAGCGATCACCAAACACCTGCGCGTACTCGAACACGCCGGCATAGTGCGCTGCATGCACCGCGGGCGTGAAAGCCTTTTTGCATTCAACCCCGAGCCGCTCTACGAAGCGAAGAGCTACCTGGAATCGGTCTCGGAACAGTGGGACCAATCGCTCGCGCGGCTCAGGGGGTTCGTCGAAGAGAGGAGGCTGACCTAGCACCATCGCTTTGTGACAAGCGTCCCGAATTTGGAGCTGAAACACAGAACAATTGCCCGATAATGGCTCTATGTCCACTGGCCCCGCTGCTCCGATTGTTTTGGAATACTCAATCGCCGACGTGTTTACTGACATCGCGCTCGCCGGCAATCCGGTTGCGGTCGTGGTCGATTCCATCGGTCTGTCGACAGAAAAGATGCAGGCGATTGCCCGCGAGTTTAATCTCAGCGAAACCACTTTCGTCGAGCGCAGGCCTACAGCCATCGAGCAGGCTGAGGGAGTGCGCGTTCGCATCTTCACCACCAAGGAGGAACTGCCGTTTGCAGGACACCCGACATTAGGCACGGCGAGTGTGCTCAAAGTGGACGCGCCGGAGACAGCCAAAGGCGACACCATCACGCTCGCGCTCAATGTCGGCCCCGTCCCCGTGCGCTTTGAAGATCGAGTCGGCGATTCGTCGTCGCTCTTCGGCGAGATGACGCAGCGCGACCCGGAGTTTTGCGCGGAGTTGGATCCCGCTACGGTTGCGCACCTCATCGGGCTCGATCTTGCCGATCTGGACCCCAAGCTGCCCCCGCAAGTGGTCTCGACGGGAACTGCATTCGCCATTGTTCCCCTGCGCTCATCCGAAGCCCTAGCCCGCCTCAACGTGAAACAGCGCGAGGCCACCGAATGGCTTCGGGCGCGAGGTGCGCGCTGGTTTTTTGTGCTCGGCCCAACCGGCGAAGAGACGCCCGCTTTTCGCGCACGCATGCAATTCAACGGTGGAGAAGATCCGGCTACGGGCTCGGCCGCTGGCTGCGCCATCAGCTATCTCGTGGCACGTGGCGCTGTCCGATCTGGAGAACAAATCCTGCTCCGGCAGGGCGTCGAAATAAATCGGTCCAGTGATCTTTTTCTCAGCGCAAAAAGGAGTTCGGGCAAGGTCTCCGATGTACGCGTTGCGGGCAGCACTGTTCTCGTTGCAAAGGGGCATCTTTTCCTGCCGTAATGCACACTCTTTCAACAGACTTTAATCGATGCAAGTGACGCTCTGTCTTCGCACTACCCGATTTCCACTTTTTCCCTGATAGTTTTCATTCCAGTTTTCGCCTGTCTTTCTCTCTTCCCAGCGTCTCCGAGTGCTCGTACTCTTGCCAAGCATTGAGACATTTTCACCGGCGATTCAGCAGTTTCACAATTCATGTAAACCGAAAGCAACGCAGCCAAGTGACGTTTTCCTTTTAAGAAAACGGCACCTCGCACGATGCTGGAAACAGCACTGTAATTGTGGAACTGCTCTAGCCGGACTGGCCCAAGTCAATCAGACACAATTCTGACTGCTAACAAGGGCTTCCGTTGCGTCAGGTCGATCGACGGAGCAGGTGCTTCTGCGTTCTAAAAGCGCCTCGCAACCGCATCCGGCCACGTAAAGCCTGTTGGCGTCTGCCGTCCCGGGCAACCATCGCGTCAACCTGCCACCAGAGCGGGTGAGGAGATGCGTGTGCCCAAGGCAACGGCAAATATTCTGTACCCCAAGGAGTGGACCTTTTTCCATGCGTCCAAAGAAAGTAATTCTCTGCGTCGATGACAACGAACAAGACCTTTCCGTGCTCAAGTTCATGCTTTCCACGAACGGCTACCGCGTATTAGCGGCCAACAACGGCGCGGAGGCAATCAGTATCTTTGGCGACAACCTTGTCGACCTGGTACTGACTGACTTCGCCATGCCACAGATGACCGGCGACCAGTTGATCCGCCGGTTGAAACAGATCGCGGCGCATGTGCCGATGGTCCTTATGGGCGATCCCCAGAAAATGGAGGGCCAGATCCACGCCGCCGACGCGCTGCTGGCCAAGAAAACCTGCTCTCCACTGGAGCTGCTCGAGTGCATCAAGGTAAGAAGCGCGCGCAAGCGGGGCCCGCGAAAAGGCATGCAGCGCCTGCCGCAGGGCGCAGAACTCGCCGTCGCGTCCTAGCGCGGGGCGGGCCTGATCCGCTCGCCCCCGATGGGGCCACGCTGTTGGTCTCGCAATGAGACCAACAGAACTCCCTCGAAAAGCTCGCTCTTGACTGCGGGCCATACTGGCAGGCATACTCCGCAGCTATAGCATTTGCGGAAATGATTCTGCCTTCTTGAATCTCTTGCAAGATCAACGCAATCCCCAGTCTCGTTGATCTTCTGTCATCGGCTTCGGCCCTCGAATGTATTTCCAAAAGTGCAGATGGCCCAGCGGGAAATTCACATTCCTCGCCCGCGGAAGCAGGGTTTTTATGGATCTTGTTCTTGCTCGTCTTTTCTTTGTGGCCTTGTTGTCGGGGGTCTGTTATTTTCTTCATCCGTTTAGCCTCAATGGCCCGGTGGGCGCGCTGGCTGGAGCCGGAGCCGCCGGCGCAGTAATTGTGTTCGAGCTGCGGGTGCGGGCTCTCAGCCTCAAGCGGCTCATCGGCGCGGTTGTGGGCAGCGTGCTCGGCATCTTTGGCGCGGCACTTTTTTGCCTGGTGCTGCGCTCCGCTCCACTCACCAGTTCGACCTCGGCCGTCCTGCAGATTTTCGTGCTGCTCCTGATGACCTACGTGGGCCTACTCGTGGGCGCCAGTAAAGGCGACCTGCTGAATCCGGCCGCGCTGGGCATAGTGTTTAGCGGAGAGCGCCCGACCAGGCGCACCGCCAAGGTGCTCGACACCAGCGTGATTATCGACGGGCGCATCGCCGACATTGCCGAGGCGGGATTCGTTGAGGGCCTGATGGTGATTCCGGAGTTCGTCTTGCGCGAGCTACAGATCGTCGCCGACTCCACCGATGGCTCGAAACGCCAGCGCGGCCGCCGCGGCCTCGATATGCTGCAGCGCATGCAATCCAGTTGCGGTATTCAAGTCCAGATTGTTCCCGATGACTTCCCCTCGATCCGCGAGGTAGACCTCAAGCTTCTTGAACTGGCGAAGAAATGGGAAGCCAAGGTCGTGACCAACGATTTCAACCTGAACAAAGTCGCGCACCTGCACCACGTCGAGGTCCTGAACATCAACGATCTGGCCAATGCGCTAAAGCCCGTGGTGCTCCCCGGCGAACGCATGACCGTGCTCATCCTGAAAGAAGGCAAGGAATACAACCAGGGCGTGGGCTATCTCGACGACGGCACAATGGTGGTCGTCGACCATGCCCGCAAGATGATCGGCAAGCCGGTCGATATCTCTGTCACCAGCGTTCTACAAACGGCAAGCGGCAAGATGATCTTCGGCAAGATGGACGAGAACGGAAAGCCGTTTGAGCCCATCAAGCCCGGCCCCGTCGAGATTGCTCGCTAGCAAGACTGCGGAACCGGGCCCGAACCCGCTCGGAATTGCCCCGGCACGCCCTTTTTGGCGCATGAAGCCGGAGCTTTGCAGGGACTCCTTGGGAACCGGAGAGAGATTACCATCGAGCCTTACTGAAGTTTGTCATTAACGTTATTGTAAAATTCGGTTAAGAAATAGAAGATATACGGAACGTCAATTGCTGCACGCGCTAGCAAGACATCCTCCCCTTGCGCTCATTGACTCTGTTGAGAAGGGTGCGCAATTTGCTCATAGATGCATTTTTCTGCCTAGTCCATTCTTTTGCTGGCTCTCGATTCGCATTCGGTTGTGAACATAAATCGCTTCGAATTCCGGTTGCCATCGGGCTGCTTTCCGTCCTCTGCGCACTCGCCGGTTGCAGCGGTTCGTCCTTGACGCCTTCCGGGACGCTGGCCATCACCACTTCCTCACTGCCGAACGGCCAGGTCGGAACCGCCTACAGCGCCACGCTCGCAGCCACGGGCGGCACAGCGCCTTACACATGGGCTCTGACCAGCGGCACGCTGGCAACCGGACTGAAACTGAATGCATCCACTGGCGCAATCACCGGCACGCCAACCGCAACCGCCAGCCCCACAGCACTCATTTTCTCGGTCACCGATTCCAGCAGCCCCCCACTGAGCAAATCGGTGAGCCTGAGCTTGACAATCTCTTCCGTTGCTCCCGCAACGCTCAGCATCACCACTTCCTCGCTCCCGAGCGGCCAGGTTGGCGCGAGCTACAGCGCGACCCTCGTCGCCACAGGGGGCACTACGCCCTACACATGGTCCATCTCAAGCGGCTCTTTGCCGGCAGGCCTCACCCTGAATGCAGCCACGGGTGCAATCACCGGTACGCCGACCGCCCCCGCCAGCGCCACGCCACTCACATTCACTGTCACCGATTCCAGCAGCCCTGCCCAAACCGCATCGGCGATGCTGACTTTGACCATTTCCTCATCTGCTACCGGGCCTTTGTCCATCACCACAACGGCGTTGCCGAATGGCCAAGTTGGCATCGCTTACAGCGCAACACTAACGGGCATCGGAGGCACAACTCCTTACACCTGGACTCTCACAAGCGGCACATTGCCCACCCCTCTTATGCTGAACGCCTCGACCGGGGCAATTACAGGTACGCCGACAGCAACGGCCGGCGCCACTCCGCTCACCTTCAGCGTCAACGATTCCAGCCTTCCGGTTCAGACCAAATCCATCAACCTCGCGTTGACGATTTCCTCTTCCACTGGCATTTCCGTTTCGGTTTCACCGCAAAACGCGGGCATAACCATCACGCAAACCCTTTCGCTGACTCCGACCACAACCGATAGCGCCGGCGTGAATTGGTCTGTCAGCGGTTCAGGTTGCAGCGGTGCCACATGCGGCACCTTCTCCGCCGCCACCAGCCTCACCGGAGTTGCCGTCACCTACACCGCGCCGAGCACCGCCGGTGTCTACACCATCACGGCCAACAGTGTTACGACTAACTCAATTACAGCTACCGCTACGATTGGCGTCACCGATCTCGCCGGCATGACCACGTATCACAACGATATCTCCCGCGATGGCGCCAACGCGCAGGAGTATGCGCTCCACCCTTCGAACGTAACGACCTCTACCTTCGGCAAGCTCTTTTCCTGCGCGGTCGACGAATCCGTGTACACCCAGCCTCTTTGGATTCCGAATCTCACCGTCAATTCGGCGACCCACAACGTGGTTTTTGTGGCCACGCAGAACGATAGCCTCTATGCTTTTGACGCGGACAGCAACACGACTCCCTGCACTCCGCTGTGGCACGTAAATCTGCTCGATTCAGCCCATGGTGGCACTTTAGGAGAAACCGCTGTGCCGTCAGGGCTTCCTGGTTACCTTGTTGGCGCGGGCGGAGGCGACATCCAACCCTTGGTTGGCGTTACCGGAACTCCGGTGATCGACCTGACCACCGATACGCTCTATGTCGTTTCAAAGTCTGTCATCGGTTCTGGGCCCACCTTCTTCCAGCGGCTCCATGCAATCGACCTCGCAACGGGCAATGAAAAGTTCTCGGGACCCGTGAACATCGCCGCGACTTATCCCGGCAACGGGGATGGCGGATCCATGACAACCTTTGTTCCTCAAGAGGAAAATCAGCGCCCCGGACTCGCGCTGGTCAACGGAATTGTCTACATCGCATGGGCGTCGCATGAAGACACCACCCCCTTCTACGGCTGGATCATTGGCTACAACGCGAGCAATCTTACCCAATCTTCTGTTTTCAATGTCGTTCCGAGTGCTCCCTCGACTCCGATGATTGGGACTGCCGGTGAAGGAGGGATCTGGATGAGCGGCGGTGCGCCCGCAGCTGACTCTTCGGGCAATCTCTATCTCATTACCGCTAACGGAGCCTTTGATCCCACGACCAGCGACTTTGGCGACACTTTCCTGCAGCTTTCTCCAAGCTTAACGATCAGTAGTAATTACTTCACACCGTCCGACCAGCAAAATGACAATGACATGGATAACGATTTCGGCTCCGGAGGCGCGGCGATTCTCATCAATCTGCCGGCCAATGGCAGCAATCCCACGCACCTCGTCATTGGCGGTGGCAAGGACAACGCTCTCTATGTGCTCAATCGCGACAGCATGGGCGGCTACGGAGATTCGAATGCCTGGCAGATGGTCAGCAATCTTGGAGGGTACGGAATCTACGGAACCAGCGCATTCTGGAACGATACGGTCTATCTGGCGACATTCGGCTACAATCTGCAGGCGCTGTCTCTCGATCCAAGCACCGCAATGCTAACCATTTTGCCCAATACTTCTCCTACACCCTTTGGAAGAGGCGCGACTCCCTCCGTATCCTCGATGCCAGACAACAGCAATGGCATCGTCTGGGTTTTGGACAACAATTTGTTTTGCATCCCAACGTCTGTTGGCTGTGGACCTACAGTTCTGCACGCCTACGACGCCACCAACCTCTCCAATGAGCTATGGAATAGCACACAAGGCAGCGGCAACACCGCTGGCAACGCTGTGAAATTCACGGTGCCGACGGTCGCGAATGGGAAAGTCTATGTGGGTACCAGGGGCAACAATACGGGCGGAGCGGACAACAGCACTTCGGTTCCCGGCGAGCTCGACGTGTATGGACTCCTGCCCAATTGAATGGGTGAGCGCCAGCGACTACGGATGCATCAGCATGCGACGCAGACGCTCCTTCACACCCGGCCATTCTTTCGCGATAATCGAAAAGCGAGCTGAATCGCGCGCTGTGAAATCGGACGCTATGCGATGGGCGCGCAAAATGCCTTCCTTCACCCCACCAATGCGCGCAATCGCCACCTGCGAGCGCAGGTTGCGCACGTCGGTGTGCAGGCAGACTCGAAGCGCGCCCCAGGTTTCAAAGGCATAACACAGCATCAGGAATTTGGCTTCGGTGTTGGCCGCACTGCGAATGGCCGATTGCGTAAGCCAGGTATAGCCAATCTCGCAAACGTCAGGAAAGGTTCGGCCATGGCGAGCATGGCCGATGGGCCACGCCCAGGTCTCCAGATCGAAGAAGCGCGTCGATCCAATCACCGCGCCATCTTCAATGCGTATCGTCACAAACGGAAGCGCCTTTCCGGCGTCTCTCAAGGCAAGCGCGGCAGCGATGTAGTCAGAGGCCTCGGCGCTCGTTTGCGGAGCGGAAGTCCATCGGTACAGAGCCGGGTCGACTGCCGCGGCCACAGCAAGTGCATCGGCGTGGCCGGACTGCAACGGCTCGAGACGCACGTGCTTGCCCAGCAGCACAACACCCGCGTTGATAGCTTCTTGCAAAATGGATGCGCTCCGAACGCCGCGATGCGATTCCGATTCAGTTTAGCTGGAACCGGTTTCGGGGGCGTGAACGACTGGGGAAACTCTAATTTCACTCAACCGGCTTATTTGAATAATCGGCTCTATGTCCGTGTACACAGGTATATCACCCTGCAGCGCGGAGGCGTGCGGTAAAAATGCTTCCGTGAATGCCTCGACCGATGCGCACGTAAATCCAGCAATCGCCCAATAGGCAGGCGGCTGCTCAGGGGTCGCGCCAGTCATCCCTATTTCAACTGAGACAGCCAACAGCGCGGGAGCAAGCAGCCTCGCAGCCATCGGCATGTGCACGTTCATGTAGTAATCGGTATCAAAGCGGCTCCCGGGTTTCTTGGGATAAAGAATGCTGACCTTGATCATGGGGCTCTTTCAATCCAGGAAAAGCGAATCAGTACTTAGGCACCTTGGGGTCGATCTCGTCGCTCCACGCGAGAATCCCGCCCGCCACGTTCACAACTCGCGGATACCCTGACTGCTTCAGAAACTCGGCTATTCTTTGCGACCGGCCTCCGCTCTTGCAATGCACCACGACTTCGCGGTCTCGGTCGATGTCAGCCAGGCGCTGCGGCACATCGTTTTGAGGAATCAGCTTTCCGCCGATCTGCGCAATCTGATATTCATACGGTTCGCGCACGTCAATCAGTTGCACGTCTTCTCCTGCATCGATGCGCCGCTTCAGTTCCTTCACAGTGATCTGTGGAATGCCGTTCTTCATATTGGCCTCCTGCGGGGTTTCAGGAACGATGCCGCAGAAATTCTGATAGTCGATCAGCTCGGTCACGGTGGGATGATCGCCGCAAACCGGGCACTCGCGATTCTTGCGCAGCTTCAGCTCGCGGANNGCACTCCGCCCTCGGCGCAGCTGGGAACAAGCCCGGGCGGCGGCGGCTCCGGATAGAGGCAGCGATAGCAAGGGCCTTCCTTCGTCGCAAAGACGCTGGCCTGTCCTTCAAATCTGAAAATGGACCCGTACACGTTCGGCTTACCCAACAGTACGCAAGCATCATTCACCAGGTAGCGCGTAGGAAAGTTATCGGTTCCATCCGCGACGATATCGTAGTCCTTCAGAATATCGAGCGCGTTGGCGCTGGACAACATCGTGTCGTGCTTTACGACTTTGAGTGCCGGGTTCAGCGCGGTCAGCTTNNATCTGGCGCTGCAGGTTGCTCGCGTCCACTACGTCGAAATCCACGAGGCCCAGCGTGCCAATGCCGGCGGCGGCTAGGTACAACGCCAGCGGCGAGCCGAGGCCGCCTGTTCCCACGCAAAGTACCTTCGCGGCCTTCAGCTTCTGCTGCCCCTCCATGCCCACCTCGGGCAGAATCAGGTGGCGTGAATAACGCGCGAGATCGTCAGTCGTCAGCTCAGGCAGTTGAATGGGTTCGGTGATCGTAGGCATCTTAGATCCAGTTGTCAGCTATCTGTTGTCGGCTTCCACTCATCGACGATCAGCGGTGTGTTTGCTTTTGCCCCGAAAGCGCTATTGCCTGGACGGCCAGTCCCGCTGAAGGCGCTTACGCCCGCGCTGCCAGCACCCGCCAGCGATCGAGGGGATGATTGACAGCGTGTCATTCTTCGTGACAGACGTTCCCTCCTTCGCGGGAAGATAGCGAACATCCTCGTCGTTCAGATACAGGTTAACAAAGGCGCGTAGTTTACCCTCGCCCGTAAACAGGTGCTTGCGCAGTTCGGGATGCGCCTGCGTGAGGCCGTCGAGCGCCTCGGTGATGGTAGCCGCGTTCACTTCAACGGCATCCTGCCCGCCCGCAAAAGGGCGCAGCGGCGTTGGAATGAAAATCGTCATGGAATCGGAAAACTCTCCAATCTCCTTCTAAGATGACACAGCGAGCCGATTGGATTGGGGAAATGCGTCGGGCCACAAACCCACTGATAGAAAACCAGCGGCTCCGGGATCGCCGGAGCCGCTTCTAGTGAAAGGCTAATTTGGTTTCCAGTCCTTACTGGCCCGAGGGCTTGGGCGCAGCCGCCGACTTGGCGGCAGCCTTGGCAGCGGCCGTTTCGGTGGCCTTGGGTTTCCAGAAGTCAGGGTCGCTCTTGATCCATGCCTCATCGGCATAGCTCTGCTTGGGATTGATGGAGAACAACTCGCTGCGCGAAGACTCCACGGTTTCTCCGTAGAGCTTGTCGAGCTTGGTCATCCCTTCCTCGCCACCCAACGCTTCTGCGAATTTCTTGCTCTCTGCGAATCCCTGGTCGATGTCAGCCATCGACTTGTCCGCGCTCAGGATGATATAGGTCCCGTCCTCAGCGCCGTAGGCAACCTCGTAGGTCGCCCAGTGCGCACTGGTCCCACCTTTTTCATTGGCGTCCTGCACCATCTTGGTCAATTGATGCCATTCCTTACGGTGGCCGGGCTTGACGTGGAAGACGGAGACCTCATAGTAGCGGGCATGGGAGATGTCAGGATGAGGGTGGAAGCTCAGCTCTTCGTCATACGTGGCAACCACTTGGTCAAAATCCTGCAGCAAGTCGCCATCGGCCATCAAATCGTGGTCCAATTCCGCCGATATCGACGGGCTCTTGTCGACGATCTTGTTGTCGGCTTCCCAAGCGGCAAACGACGGATAGCGCGTGATAAAGAGCGCTCTTGACTTGCCTGACAGCGAGTTCAGCGCGACGTAGTGGCCCTGCAGCTTGGCACGGCTCATTGTTGCCACAAAGGCCGATTCGGTTTTGTCGTGGGCCATGCCGGCTCTACCCGGCTTGATAAACTCTCGCGCGATCTGAATGACTTTAGGTGGAGCAGCGGGTGCGGATGCATCTTGCGCCGCGGCCGCCAAACTGCCGGCAGCGACGAGGGACAGTCCCAACAGAATTGGGCTGATCTTCATGGTTAACCTCCTTGACGTGCTCAGAGATCACTTGCGGTAGGGGGAGAGTAGCAGGTGGGCAATCGCGTGTGCTCTGGGGCAGGGCGATTATCGTCTCCAGCCCGCTTTCAGTAAAGAACTATCTCTTCGGCCTAGGAAAGGTTTGCCTCCGCATTCGATGCTGGACACGAAAGCAGCGGAGCCGGGGTTGCCGGAGCCGCTGGGAAATGAACAGAGCTAAACAGTCCTATGCATCGAGAAGCCAATTACGGCGTGGCCTTCTTTGCAGCCGCTGCGGGCGCAGAGGGCTTCGACCGTCGGAAAATAATCATCCGAACGCACGACGGCTCCATCATTGGCTCTGCGGACTCACGAGCTTTCAGAACATGCCCAAGAGAGGCTGGGATCGCGTTAGCCGAGAAGCGACTGACCGAATTTGAGCCACCAGGCAGGTGCGCCACGGTAGAGATAGATGAGAAAGATCTGGAAGCCAAACACCAGCGGCAGAGCCACACGATAGACCTTGTGAATGCGCCGGTCGACGAGAAGATCACGCGCGACTCCCAGCAGGATCACGCCGTCCACGAAAACGTAATAGAGGCTGTGGTCGAAGATGTATTGGATGCGGCCGAAGGGGGCATCCAGCAGCGCGCACGTGGCGATGAACATTAGGCGGCGATGGAGTTCGGGTTTGCGGCGCCAGGCAATCGCGAGAATGACGCAGACGCCGAAGATGAGCATGTCGCCAAAGGGAACGCTGAGAAACGTATCGGTGTCGGGGATGTGGAGGATGTGCTTGTCGAAGCGGCCCATGATGACAGCGATGACGAAGCCGAGCACGACCATAACGGATGCGAGTCCGACGCCGAACCAGCCGAAGAGGCGATGGATTCGGACGTTGCGCGTGCGCACTAGCGCCGATTGAAAGATGTAGAACGCCACCCACAAGGAGAAGGCGGCGCCATGAATCCAGAGAAGGATCGGCCGCGGCGGCGCTCCGTGGAAGAGGTTGGCGTCGATGGTGTGGCTGAATCCCCAGACCACAATCGCGGCGATGAGCAGTGACATGGCGAAGTAGAAGTACTTATCTACCCATTCCCTGAATCCGATTGTGGTAGCCGGATGTTGCGAGCGGAGGTCGGGCGTGGTGAGCGTATTCATCGTGCTTGCTCCGTTCTTTTGGCCCTGGGGTGGGCCGCTGTTGTGACTGGACCGAATAAACGGGGATGAATCGGGCTGCAGGCTGCTCGGCCGATGACGGTTCTGATTTTCAGAGCGGTTCCACAATTGCTGTACCCCGAAAGCACCGCCATCAAGTGGCATTTTCCTCAAGAAAATGACACCTTGCACGATACTTGAAGGGCACGTTAATTGTGGAACCGCTCGAGAGGGACTCCGGCGTCTCGCCGAAGTCCCTCAAACTGACTCAGTCGAACGCACCGTTATTGAGCTGACTTAGTAGCCGGAGCTGCGGTTTTCGGCTTCCAGAAGCCGGGATCGGCCTGGATGTAGTCGTCGGTGACGTAGCTCTGCGCAGGGTTCACCGAATACAACTCGACCCGCTCGGTCTCGATGGACGCCGCGCGAAGCTCACGGATCTTCTTTTTGTCGTCATCGCTGAGAGCCGCACCGATCTTCGGATCCTCCGAGAAGCGCTGGTCGATTTCTGCCTCGGAATTGGAGGCGGTGAGGAAGACGTACTCGCCTATCGATTCGCCGTACTCCGTACGGTATGCACCCCAATGTTGCGTGGTCCCGGCTTTGTCGAAGGCGGCCATGTACAACTTCATCAAGTCCTCGAAATCCTTGCCGTGACCGGGACGAATCTGGACGATGTCGGCTTCCAGGTAGCGGTTTTGCGGGCCCGGCGTCTTGGAGTGGAAGCTCAACTCTGGATCGGAGCTGAAGATTAAGGTGTGGGCCTCGTTCAGCAAGTCGCCGTCGGCCACGTTGATCCGCTCAAACTCCGATGCGACGGCCGGTGCGTCATAAATTTTGTTGGCCTGCTGCAATTCGTCAAACGAGTTGAAGGCGCCCAGATAAATGGCCCGCGCGCGGCCGGAGATCGCGTTGTACGCAGTGTAGTGCAAAGGGAACTTGGCCTTTCGCATCGCCTGGACGAAAGCGCCCTCCGTCTTGTCGTGGGCCAACCCGCCCTTGCCCGGCTTGGGGTACTCCACGATGACCTGCAGATACTTGGGCGTCGAAGCGGTTGGAGTGGATGCATCTTGCGCCGCGGCCGGCAAAATGCCAGCGACCGCGAGAGACAGTCCCAACACAATTGGGCTGAACTTCATACGTGAACCTCCTGGATGTACGACTCTACTGGCAAATAAGTGAATCGCGGGGAAATGTCGAATCGGAAATCTGCGCGAACCTTACACAACGTTTCTTTCAAAAGCTATGGTTTTTGGCTAAATTCGATCTAAATTCCATCTAACGGTCCATACCGCTGATTCTGATGCACTTCTCGTCATCCAGATTATCGAACGATTGCCCGAGCATCGAGGTGCTTGGACGGAAGAAAAGTTCCTGCGGCGACGGCTACAGCAGATTAGGAAATGGCGTAGCCGGAGCGATTGGCCTCAAGTTGACGCCACCAGCAGGGTCGGGGTCCCCGGTGACAGGTCTTCGTCACTGGGGTGAAGCGAGCGGCGACCCTGTAAGATCTCCAAACGGACGCAGATTTTCCTAATCTGCTTTAAGCCAACCAGGACGGATGGGCCATTTACGGGGAGACCCTGGAGGAGCGGTTGAGCCTGTGAAGGGGACTCGAAAGGCTGCTGGGAAACGCGCGTGCTCTGGGACAGTCCGGATACCAACGATGGCTGTCTTGTATGTAAAGGGATTTTCGAGGATCGCTCCGGAGCACGCTATACGTCGAGTTCGATGGTCTCGTGAACGAATTGCTTGTCTTCTTCCGTCGTCCCCGCAAGCAAAAACGAATTCGTAACTGCAGCCTTACCCTGCGCGACTTCGGTGATGACGTACGAACAGCCCAGCCAGTGCGCCTCCGCAAAATCTGTCTGCGACCATTGCGCGGGATGATCGGGATGCGAATGATAGAAACCCGCAATCTCTAGTCCTTTGGTCCGCGCTTCGCGCTGGATCTTTACCAGTTCCACCGGCGCAATGTGATACCGGTTGTGCGCTGAATCCGTGCGCGTATTGCCCGCCCGCATTGCTGCAACAATCACCCATCCGTTCTCAGCTGGCTTCCCGAGCAACGCACCGCAGCATTCATGTGGATACGTCTCTTCGCCATGCGCGCGAAGACTTTCATACACAGCCTGCGGCACGCGCAGCATGCTCACGCTTCCTCCCAAAATCGCTCGGTCAGATATTTCTCAGCCGAATCCGGCAGCACTGTAACAATCACCGCGCGTCGTCCCGCCGCGGCTTCTTCGCGGGCGATCTTGAGGCATGCCACAACGGCCGCCGCAGCTGAGATGCCCACCAGTAGCCCTTCCTCGCGCGCCAGGCGTTTCGCCATTTCGTACGCGGCTTCGGTTTCGATCTCAAGCTCGCGATCCGCCAGATGTGGATTGTAGATCGCCGGAACAATGGCGCTGGCCATGTGCTTCAGTCCTTCGAGTCCATGGAACGGCGAGTCAGGCTGAAAACTGATCGCCTGAATTGCAGGGTTGTGTTCCTTGAGTCGCCGCGATGTGCCCATAAACGTGCCGGTCGTGCCAAGCCCCGCAACAAAGTGCGTCACCTGTCCTGCGGTCTGCGCCAGAATCTCCGGCCCGGTCGTGTGGTAATGCGCCAGCCAATTGGCATCGTTCGAGTACTGATCCAAATAGCAAAACTTTGCCGGATCATTGCCCGCCAGCTCGCGAGCTCGCCGAATAGCACCGTCTGAGCCTTGATCAGGGTCGGTCCAGTCCACCGCAGCGCCATACGCACGCAGTATGCGTTTCCGTTCCGGCGAAACATTCGAAGGCATGGCCAGCTGCACTGGAATTCCCAACGCCGCGCCCAGCATCGCTAGGGCAATCCCGGTGTTTCCGCTGGTCGCATCGAGGATGGTTTTCCCTGGCGTCAACAA
>PLKY01000058.1:0-4966 GCA_003140785.1 Acidobacteriaceae bacterium
GAGGAGATGACTGCCTGGAAGGTGAGCCCCGCTGTCGGGAATGTGCGGAACAATTCGGCCGCATTATGCCAGCCTCTTGGAAGCCAGTAGCCATTCCCGCACGGAGGAGGGTCCCACAGTGTGACGGGGTATACTTGTGGTCTGTTTCGCGGTTCCCCACGCGTTACGCTGTAATCGACCGAAGCGTCGGATACCCGTTAAGCCCGTCCTTTGCAAGTTTTGCAAGTTTTCCCAAGCCAGGCGCGTAAACTTTTGGGTCTTCCAGTTCATACCGCCAGTTCGTACGGCGATCAACTGGAATTCCGTTTCCCCTGCTCCGCGAGACAAAGGAGGAAGGCATGTCAAACCAGCCCCCATCGCAGAAGGAGCTGCCAGAGGCTCCGTCCGCCGCTACAACCTCTGCTGGGATGAGCCGTCGCGGCTTTCTCAAGGGCGCGGGCATCACCGCAGCAGGAACCGCCTTGCTCGAAGGCGTTCAAGGATTTTCTCGGGAAGCCGTGGCCGCCGCTCCCGATGGCGTGAAGGAATTCGGCCCTGAGCCTTTTCCCGTCACTCTCCACGTCAACGGCGAAGAGCACGCTTTGCAAATCGAGCCGCGCACAACTCTTGCCGACGCCCTGCGTATCCAGCTCAACATGACAGGCACCAAAGTGAGCTGTGATCGTGGCGTATGCTCCAGTTGCACTGTCTTGCTCGACAGGATGCCCGTGAATAGCTGCATGACGCTGGCCTTCGATGCGGTCGGCCACCAGATCACGACCATCGAAGGCATTTCATCCGATGAGCGGATGCATCCGGTGCAAGCAGCCTTTGTCCGTCACGACGCCATGCAGTGCGGTTTCTGCACTCCAGGCATGGTCATGAGTTGTGTGTCACTGCTTGAGAAGAATTCTCATCCCACCGAAGCCGATGTGCGCTACGCCGTCTCCGGCAATCTCTGCCGTTGCGGCACGTACCCCAAAGTTTTTGCTGCGACTCTCGACGCAGCCAGCCAGCTCACACGCAAGGCTTAGGAGAGAACTTTATGGCGATGGACACTACGGATCTGCTTCCCGATGCAATCCACAGCGACGCTGTCGATTCCATCGGCGCCGTGACGAGAACTGTCAGCATGCCGATCGGCATCCCAGGTTACACGCTTCACGAGGAACAGCGCACTGTTCCCACCTCAGAGCCGCCCGTCTTGCCCGTGAACAAAGACCTGGATTATATCGGCAAGTCGCCCGAACGATGGGACGGCCATGCCAAGGTCACCGGCCGCGCCCGCTATACCGCTGACGTACAGTTGCCTGGCATGCTCTACGCCAGCTTCGTCAATGCCTCGATTCCGCACGCAAGGATTCTTTCCATCGACACCACTGCCGCGGAGCGACATCCTGGTGTAAAGGGGGTGCACGTCATCGAGCTGCTGCTCGGCGCTGCCGTGCTGCGCGATCCTACCCTGGAACGTACGAAATATCCCATCGTCCGCTTCGCCGGACAGCCTGTGGCCGCCGTAGCCGCCACCACGCCCCTGGCGGCCCAGGAAGCCGCCGCCAAAGTCCAGGTAAAGTACGAAGCCCTGCCCTTCGTGGTCGATGTGGACTTGGCTCGCGAAGCCAATGCGCCCCTGGTATTTCCGGGCACGGCCGATGAAGCTGGAACTGCGGGCGGCGGCGGAAGCGAAGGCGGCATTCCCCAGACCGGCAATGTGCACGGCCCCTCCGTGCACAAACATGGCGATGCCGAGCAGGGATTCAAAGACGCCGACGTGATCGTGGATGCCCGCTATACCACTCAGGTGCAGACCCACTCCGCACTCGAAACTCACGGAGTCGTCGCCGACTGGAGGCCCGAGTTACTCACCGTCTACGCATCGACTCAGGGGACCGCCAGTGTTCGAGAGGAGCTTGCCGGCTTTTTCCGCCTTCCCAAGTCTCAGGTGCGCGTCATCACCGAATTCATGGGAGGCGGCTTCGGCGCCAAGTTCGGCGCAGGCAATCCGGGAGTCGTTGCAGCGGCGCTCTCCCGCAAAACCGGAGCCCCGGTTCGCCTTATGCTCGACCGCCAGGAGGAGCATCTCTCCGTCGGCAATCGCCCCAGCTCAGATCAGCGGCTCCGCATCGGCGCGAAGAAGGACGGCACCATAACCGCCATCAAGCTCATCAGCTACGGCACCGCGGGCTGCGGAACTGGTGCCGGCTGTTCCGGCCCCGCAGCCAACCTCTATAAGTGGGCATCGCTGCACACCGAGGAGAATGACGTCTTCATCAACGCCGGTCCTGCTGCTGCCTTCCGCGCTCCCGGCCATCCGCAGGGGGCTTTCGCGCTGGAGCAGTCCATTGACGAGCTCGCTGCCCGCCTCAACATGGACCTCCTGGACCTCCGCGACCGCATTGACGAGAATCCTGTCCGCCGTGTGCAGCGCCAGATCATCCGCGAAAGCGCACTCTGGAAGTCCCGCAATCCCCGACCCAACGCCGATCCCGGACCGATCAAGCGCGGCATCGGTCTCTCTCAGTCGGTTTGGTACCGTCACCTTACCATGAACTGTGGGGCCGAAGTGCGCGTTCATAAGGATGGCTCCATCGAAGTTCTCTCCGCCGTTCAAGACATTGGCAGCGGCATCAAGACCGTTCTCGCGCAGATCCTCGCCGAACAATTCGGCGTGCAGCCAGCCAAAGTTTCTGTCAAGATCGGCGACACCAATTATCCCGTTGGCCCTAACTCCGGCGGGAGCGTGACCACAGCTTCCCTCACCCCCGCAGTGCGCGACGCAGCCTGGCAGGCCGCGCAGAAATTCCTCTTGAGCATCGCCCCGGCGCTCAGCTCAATGCCTGCCGATCTCAGCCTTAGCGGAGGCATGGTGCGCAGCGCTTCGGGCAAATTCCAGCCCATCCCCTTCCGCCTCGCCGCCGCCAAAATGAATACCGATGAGGTTTCCGCCCAGGCCAAGCGTATCCCCGACTACGATCCCAGCAAATACGACACCTATGGCGGCGTCGATATTGCCGAGGTTGCCGTCGATACTGAGACTGGACGCATCCATGTCAAACGAGTCCTCGCCGTCCACGATTGCGGCCGCCCCATCAACCCCGCCCAAGTCATCAGTCAGATTAATGGTGGCGTCATTCAGGGTATCTCCTACACCCTCTTCGAGCACCGGCTTCTCGATCCCAACTACGGCCTCATGGTCAACTCAAACCTGGACAAATACAAGATCGCCGGTTCGTACGAAGTACCGCAGATCGAGGTCCAGCTCACCGAGTCCTACATCGGGCAAAGCTCGACTGACGCGTCAGGCATCGGCGAAGCCGCCGGCATCATCTCCGCTGGAGCCGCCATCGGCAACGCCGTCTATAACGCCACCGGCGTCCGCATTCGCCAACTGCCTATGACACCCGCAGTTGTGCTCACAGCCCTCAACCAGCCCCAACCTTCGACGGAGCCTGTATGAATTCCTTCGCTCTCGCAGATTGTTCCACGATCGATGACGCCCTCTCTCAACTCAAGGACGGTGCCATCGTTAAAGCTGGCGGCGTTGATCTCCTTGACCGCATGAAGAACGGCACCGATACCCCCACACGCCTTGTGAACATCCGAAACATCCCGGCGCTGCGTGGCATACATCCCAGACCTCAAGGCTTGACCATTGGTCCCCTGACCACCCTGGCTGAAGTCGCCGACGACCCTGCCATCCGCTCGCAATACACCGTGCTCGCTGACGCTTGCGGACACGCCGCTACGCCGCACATCCGAAACATGGCGACGCTCGGCGGGAATCTGTTGCAACAACTCCAGTGTTGGTACTATCGCTCCGCCGACTTCCAATGTCTCCGCAAAGGCAAGGACATTTGCTACGCCTTCTCCGGCCTCAACCAATACCACGCCATCATGGATTATGGCGGCTGTCCCTCCGTCGCGCCATCCTCTGGAGCGGTTGCCCTGCTCGTATTGGACGCCAGCATGGAGCTCACTTCTGGCGCAAAGGGCAAGCGAACTGTGGCTATCCGCGACTTCTATCTTCAGCCCGACTCGAACCCGCACAGTTTCCATGTCATGGCCGCGGATGAGCTACTCACCGCTGTCCACATCCCCAAGCCAGCGACCGGAACGCGTTCGGCCTACCAAAAATACGGCGAGAAGGAGAGCCACGACTGGGCCATTGCCGATGCCGGTATTCTGCTCGAAATGGATGGCAATCTCTGCCGCCGCGCCGTCGTCGCCATGGGCGCCGCTTCGCCCGTCGTACGGCGCTCTCAGGAAGCAGAAGCCGCGCTCACTGGCAAACCCATTACCCCTGAAACCGCCCGCGCCGCTGGCCGAGCATCCATGACGGGTGCCATGCCGCTCTCTATGAATGCTTATAAAGTCCAGCTTTTTCCGGCTGCCATCTACCGCACAATCCTGCTTGCCGCCGGACAAATGGACCGCGACCCGAGTGCCGCCGGTTAACCGAAGTCCCCGTCCGCTGTCGCACGCAACAGCCGCAGAAAGGAAACCGCATGAGCGCGACCGAACGCCCTCCGCAGCCCTGCCAGTGCCTTCGCACCAGAAATCCATATGGTACCTCCCCTTTGAATGCCGAGTCCTGGCTCCCTGGGGTCGATGCCACCTCGACCTATTGGTGTCTGCGCACCATGGGTCCCGCAGGGCCTGACGAACACTACGTCCACCTCTCCCGCTGCACACCATCACGCGTCTGCTACGAGTCGTCCGACGAGTAGCCGCCGAGCACTATCCTTTGCAACGCGCAGATCCACTCAGAAGCCGACACGATTCCGGGGACAAATATTCACGACAGCACGCTGGGACAACCGATAGAAGCGGAGATCGAACAGAAGAAAGCAAAATCTCCGTGTAAGCCTACGCGTCGAGGCCCAGCGTGAACTCTGCAGTTCCCTATGGGCTAGATTACGTTTCTTTATGACCGCCAAGTGTGCAACTTTGATGGAATGGCGCCCAAATGCGAACAGAACCATAATCG
>PLKY01000058.1:5065-9026 GCA_003140785.1 Acidobacteriaceae bacterium
ATGTAGGCTAGCGGTCAACCGCTCGGAACCCAGAGTTTCGCCCAGCCAGATCGATGAGTGCTTCGGCGATGATGGCTCATTGGGAATTCGCAGACAGATCAGCGGAGAATGCTCGTTTGAAAGGACCGATCCGTCCTCAGCAAAGCGGATCAGTATTTCCTCCGTACAGTGACGACGGTGATGTCATCGCTCTGGCCCCAGGCACGCGCGGCTTCTACGATCTCACCTGCGCTGCTTTTGCTGATTTCGCGGGTGCGATCAAATCCAAAGAGCTCGCGCCTCGCGTTCATCGCTTCGACGACGCCATCCGAGACGAGAGTCACCACAGATTCAGGAGAGATGCGAACAGTTGTTTCACTGTATTGAATCTCGCGTATGACTCCGAGCGGGAAGTGTGAGTCGAGATTGATTTCCGTGCCATCGAGATAAGGCGGAAGATGGCCTGCATTGGCGAAGGTGGCGTTACCATCGGTTTCGAAGCGGGCGCAGACACAGGTCACAAATCCGCCATCTACTTGACCGGCGATGGCGCGATTCAAAGCATCGAGCACAGCTGCTGGACGGCGTTGTGTCGTGTCGCGGAGAACGCCGATGAGCAAGGAGACAAGCATCGCAGCTTTGAGTCCTTTGCCCGAGACATCACCGAGAACGACGACGCGACCATCGAGGACATAGTAGAAGTCTCCGCCAACCTCCTGGGCGGGCAGGTAGGCTGTGGATATCTCAAGGTTATCGGCGGCGCTTTGGCCACCGGAGACGAGCAGGTTCTGCACCTGTCGGGCTGCTTCCAATTCCTGCGCCAGGCGTTGCTGTGTGCGGCGGTCAGCAAGTGTTCGACGCATCAGGATGACGAAGATAGCCAGTGCGACGACGAACCAACTGGCATCGAAGCGGAAGATTGGCAAGTTGATCCAGCCAATTTCCCCAAAAGCGTACAGAACAATACCGTTCATATAAGCGATCCAGTAGATCGCGATCTGAAGACCAGGCAGAAGGAGGATGAAGCGCAGCAAATGATCTTCTACGGATAGATGAGAGCGACGCTGCTGCCACCAGTTGAAGGCAATGAAGCCGGTGACCAGAGTTCCTGACACAATGCAGGACACCACTGCGGAATTGAATGAGGACCAGCCGAGGGTGAACGACACCATCGGAGTTACGACCAGCCAATTTGCAACACGAAGCCAGCGTTTGTGCCTGATGATCAGGGCGGAGAAGGCGACCTCTCCGAGAATTGGGAGCGCGATGAATTCGCAAATGAAGTTGAGGCGCGCGGGCAATGAAGACGCAGAGGGATAAAGGCCTGCGAGATCGAATACCGAGTAGGTAATGCGTTCCGAGGCTACGAGCGCAAACCAGAGCAGTTCGGTTCGTGCCGGGTCGGTACTCCATGCCACCAGGCATAGAGCTGCCAGCATCAGGAAAATCGCGATTGTGAAGATCTGGGTGGGCCCGACCCGGTCGCGCTGCGCGGCGAGTGCGCGCCCGCCGACATCCACCGGTGCGTTGACCTGGTAGCTCAGCAGATAAGGGCCCTGGTCGGGAAGTCGCCAGTCTGGATGCATGTCGAAAGATGCGAAATGAATCGCGACCAAGAGGGAGTGGGGATAGGGCATCGTGCAAGGCGGGATTAGATGGGTGATTGGACGCGGAATGCGCACGTCAGCTGGATCGAGGCTTTCCGATGGCAGGCGCTGCCCATTAAGCCACACCTCGTAACGGGACTGTGTGATGACCCCGAGGGTAAGGGCCAGATGGGTGCAATCCGTGCCTGGTGGAAGTTCGACACGCCGTCGCATCCAGCCGCGAAGATGAACGCCTGACCGAACGGGGAGTTCGCCCGGAAGCGTGAGCGAATGCCAAGCGTGATCATCGTAGCCAGGTTCTGCGAATACGGTGCGATCTTGGAAGGTCACCTGCCAAGAACCGCTGAGATCAATCCAGAGGGGATTTTGTACGTCTGCTGCGAATGATGGGAAGGCATTGGAAGATTGACCGTGGGAAAGGATCGGAAACAGCACCTGAAGCAGCAGGATTGTCAGGACATGCCTCATGATGAGCTGCATCGGTGGCGTCTCCTGTCGGTAACCAGTGTCATCACGGAGCCAACGAGCCACACGGGCGAAATTGGCGTTAAGTGATTGCTGTTCAAGCAGTAGTGTTCTTTTATCAGGGCCCCGCAGGTTTGTCACGCAATGAGCGTGTCGAGCGGCAAACGATGTGCATTTTCGGGGTTCCGGTTGTATTGTGGACTACCCTTCAACTACCTTTTCGGCAACATCGTACCGCAGTTGTGGCTCGCCAAGTAATTTCAGGGCGGACTATGACCCACCCAGAACCGGTAGAAGTTACTATTCGTCCCCGAGAGCTTTGGCAAATGAATAGAGGAAGTCCAACGACTTCCAGTAGGAGTCGACAGGCAGACGTTCATCCCGTCCATGTGCGCGCACATCGTCGCGTTCCAGCGCGATCGCTGAGTAGCCGTAAGATGGGATACCCGCCTGAGCAAAGTGAATCGAGTCGGAAGCGCCGGCCTCNNGGCACTCCCGGCCAGATCGCCTGCGTGAGACGGGTCAGTGGTTCCCATACTTCCGGAATCGGCGCAGGGGGAACAATGGCTTTCCGATCGGGCGCAGTCGCCAGCGTCTGGTCCGGGCCGGAGATGTATGCAACATTCAGTTGCGGGTCTGCCAGAATCGTGGCCAGTTGCTTTCTCATTTCCTCGGGCGAATGGCCGGGAAGGATCCGGCAATTGACGGTCGCCTGTGCCGTCTGCGGCAGAGCATTGTTCGCATGGCCGGCAAACAATCGCGTTGCAACGCAGGTGGTGCGCAATCGCGCATTGAAGACCGGTTCCTTGCTCAGCCGCTCGACCGCAGCCAGATCCGGCGGCGTTTTCACCAAAGCTCGCATGTCGGCTGCTGTATCACCATTCTCATGGGCTGCCAAGTTCGCGAAGTAGGTTCGCGTTACTTCATTCAGTTCTACAGGAAACGCATACGCGGCAAGCCGGTTGAGTGCCGTCGCCAGTTCATAGATGGCGTTGTCGGGCCGCGGCAGCGAACTGTGTCCCCCACGATTGGTGGCTGTCACCTGGAAGTGGACTGACAGTTTTTCGGTGGCTTCCACTTCAGCGACCACAGGCCGTCCATTTTCCAGTTCGATGCCGCCGGAATCGAGATTGATCACAAATGCTGCGTTGACAAGTTCGCGATGTTCGCGCACCAGCCATCCAGCACCGTTGAATTGGCCACCCTCCTCGTCTGCGGTGAGCGCGAGGATCAGGTCGCGTTGTGGCTTATACCCTTCGCGATGCAGGCGCAGAAAAACCTCGGCCAACGCGGCGTCGGAATCTTTCATGTCCTGCGTGCCGCGCCCGTAGTAGTAACCGTCCTTCTCCACAAACTCGAATGGATCCGTCGACCAGTCGGAGCGCAAGGCTTGCACCACATCCATGTGGCAGAGGAAGAGAACGGGCTTTTTCGTGGGTGTTCCCGCAGCACGGAATCGCACGACCAGATTCTGTTTGCGCGCGTCGGGTCCCAACAGGTGCACGTCTTCCGGCGCGAATCCCGCCTTCAGGAAGCGGCGCTGCATAGCCGTGTTCGCAGTGGTTACGTTTCCCATCGGCGTGTCTGTTGTGTTGATTTCGATCAGTTCCTTGAGAATCTCACGTGCCAGAGCACGGTCTTCCGCCGAGGACGTAGGCAGCGGGCGCTGTGCGAACAGGGCCGAGCCGGCGTAGGCGGCAAAGACAAGCATGGAAAGAGTCGACAAAGAGGCTTTTCGTTGCATGGCAGAATTGTATGAGCATCTGGTGCAACTCAGAAATGATCTCAAGGCATGAAACGCGAATGCCCAGCTTCGACGAGTCCCTTAAAGCGCCGTTTTGGTCGTATCGCGTCCAGCCAGAGATGACGAAAAGGTTACTGAAGGGTGGGCGGTTGTCGTTAGCACATAA
>PLKY01000351.1 GCA_003140785.1 Acidobacteriaceae bacterium
CGATGTTGGCTAACGGTCACTCGACCGAAGCCGATGACCTTCCGTCAATCCAGTTGTTTTGTCGCAGCAATGAAGACAAGTAGCCCGAGCACGCCCAGCAAGATTAGGCAGAGTGTACCGGCGTGCACCTGATGCCCCGAGGCAAAAGCGCGTGGCGCACCGTAGATCGCTTCTTGGAAGTCCGAATACCCGTATTTGGCGTCGCCCCAAACTACTGCTCCGCCAACGGCTGCGCTCGCCCCGACGAGTCGCGCCGAGGGGAAAAACACGATTGCGGCAGTAATCAAGGTCAGAAGAAAATAAACTGCACCGAGGCCAAAAAACATGTCAATGCCGAGAACTAGGAGGCCCGGTGACAGCGAATGGAGGATTGGCAGTGTCCCGGCGTGCACTGCCAAAATGACCTGGAGCGGCGACCAACGCGAACGGCCAAGTATTTCTGAGTCGGTTGCAACAAACGGTGTGACGAAGGTAGCCAGACCAATCAGAGTCACGATCAAAGCCATCCTTCGGCGTTGCCAACCCATCTTGTCTGGATCAATCTTCCTGACGGGGCTGATTTCCGAATTGTTCGGCATACTACGCTGAGGATAATCGAGAACTCAGGCAATATAGCAGTGTCTTCAAGGGAGAACTGAACCAGATGGATTGATCCTGAACGTGTTGTGGCCAATCCGTCAGTAACCATTTGTTCACCTCGTTTCCCAAGTTCCATAAATGTCGAGGCGCCTGGACCCGAGATACGGCCAGTATAAAGACCGGCGAGTCGTACCCCGCCACTGGGAGATCTTGAATCCGCTGTAAATGCCACCCGAACTTGAAGCCGCCATCTTGCGCTCGAAGAGCGCCCTTGCCTGGACGGCCAGTCCCGAGTCCCCGTGTGCGACAATCCTCAACAGACCGATTTGCCTATGCGACACATCTGTTTCTTTCAGGCTTTGATCTGCGGATGGATCTCAGCCGCTGTTCTAGCCTGGTCGCAGGCGCCTCCGTCCAATCCCAATCCCGCTCCTCCTTCCGAGCTCGTGCTCGCGGGAGGCACCCTTGTCGATGTGACCAATTGGGGCCGTTCGGCGCGGGATCAACCGGACTCCATTGTCGTCATCAGTGAAGGAAAAATCGTCGCGGCCGGCTCCCGCGCAGACGTGCCCATTCCCAAAGGCGCGCGCGTCATCGACTGCACAGGGAAATACCTGATCCCCGGTCTCGTCGACGGCTTTGCCGGCATGAACAGCCAGGGCCAGGCCAGCGCCTTCCTTTATATGGGCGTCACGACTGTGGTCGCCAGCGCCGACGACCGCCGCGGGCACATCGACCGGAACGCCAATCCGAGTCCTCATCTTTATCTGCTCGACTCCATCGGCAGCACCGACAACTGGAGCCTGCTTATCGGCGAATCTGCCTGGGCCGCGAAGCTCCGCGAAGGCGCGCATCCGGCCGAGCTCAATCCCGAAGACACAGCGCGCCAGCTCACTGACACTGCTCGTCTCGGCACCCGCGTGGTGTTGCTCGGCGGAGACCTCACGGCTCCCAACACGCAGTGGATCATTGCGCACGCCCATCAAATAGGCCTCGTCACCTACGGGGAATTCATCTCCACTCCCTATACCGTGGGCATCGAAGCGGGCGTCGATGTACTGCTCCACATGAGCCGCTACGAACTGGGCCTGGTCCCCGACGAATTGCTGCGGCCGCTGGTCGACGATCCCTATGGATCTGCCGCGACCACCGCCTACGACTACTCGATGCATCTGCCCACCAACGATCAGCACGTCCGCAACTACGCGCAATTCATTGCAACCCGGCACGCGGCGCTTATGCCGACCTTCAGCATCTACTTTTCGCGCCTGCCGGGGCATCGCAACCTGTGGCACGAACCAGCGGCCGCATTGCTCGATCCAGCGGGTTTGTTCGACCCGCCCGACCGTGCCACGGGAGAATTGAACTATCCTCTCCCCTCCTGGACACGCCATTTGCCGGCTGCCGCGCAACGTTGGATGGAAGAAAGTCAGCGCAAAAAAGACGAGCAGGCCGCTCTGCATCTTTGGGAGATCAACCAGACGATCTTCGCTTCCTATCCGCACTACCTGGCCGCATCGGGAGCGCCGGTGATGGGCTCGATGCCGGGAATCTCGGAGCACACCGAACTCGAAATGCTGGTGCGCCTCGGCCTCTCGCCGCGCGAAGCATTGGCCGCCGCCACCAACAACTACGCCCTGCAATTCGGATGGAACGAGCTGGGCCTCATCGCTCCCGGCCGCCGCGCCGATATTCTCGTGCTCGACTCGGACCCCACCACAAATGTCTGGAACACCCGCCGCATTGCAACGCTGATCGTCGACGGCAACATATTGGATCGCGAGGCGCTCCTGCGCGAAAGGAAATGAGGCTTCTCTGCGGACACGTTACCGCCGCTCCCCATCCACGAACCACTGCGCAAAGGCTGACGTAAGATTAGATGACGGCTCGTGCACGCTCCGAACCGCCGGCAAACATGATTGAAACCCCGGCTCGACTGGACCAGAAGCGGCAACATCACAATAAACTCCTGATCCTGATCGCTGCCTACAAGGGTCTTCAGGCGCTGTTGTTCGTCGCCGTCGGCGTCGGTGCTCTGCGCCTGCTTCATAAGGACGTCGGCGATGTGTTTGACGACCTGCGGGCCGCGCTCCACTTTAGTCCAGAATCGCGCTTCGTTAACTTCATCCTCGACAAAGCGTCCTTGATCAACGATCCGCTGCTGCGCCGCATCGGCGCCGTTGCCTTCAGCTACGCCGCCCTTAGCCTCGCCGAAGGAATCGGTCTCTACCTTGAAAAGGCCTGGGGAGAGCTGCTGACGCTCGCGATCACCGCCTCGTTCTTGCCGTGGGAAATATTTGAGGTGTCCCGGCGCTTCACCTGGGTCCGTGTCGGCCTGCTCCTCATTAATACCTTGGTCTTTCTTTATCTCTTTAAGCTCGTTGCTAGCCGCCGCAAGCCCGTTCACTCCCAGGAATCCGTCTAGCTTCGCTTTTTGTTCCCCTATATACCCTTCCAGCCTTCTTGGAAAGGCCCAGAACCACCCCTGTACCAAATCTATAAACACAACATCTTGGGGCTAGCGCGGTTCTGGGGCCCATATATCCAATTTAGTGGGTTCACTCTGCCCCATTCTCGGTGCAACCCCTATTTTTTCCCATACTTTCCCGATTTTGGTATTGGTGCCGTCCCAGTTGTGGGCTATGATCCTCGAAAGTGGTCCAAAATGGAGTCTGGTGGAGCAAAGGGGCCGGAACCGCAATCCGAACGTCCCTGAGTTCCTTCACTGTACACCCGTTTGAGCAGCCTCGGCGCGTGCACGCATCAGCCTGGGTACCTCAAAACGGGCATTTGGCCCGGTGTGTCTTAAGCAGCGGGAACGGCGGTAAGGGCAATGTTTCGTGGCAGTCATGAGGCAAAAATCGACGACAAAGGACGCCTTAAGGTGCCCTCTGCCTTCAAGGCCTTGATGGATGCCGCTAACGTGACTCAGTTCTTTGTAACCAGCACCAACGGCAAATGGGCTGAGATTTGGCCGCTGCCGGAGTGGGAAAAAGTGGAAGCGCGTCTGGCAAAAGTCAGCGCCCTCGACGATGCGGTGGAAGAATTCCTGACCCTGGTCAACTATTACGGCCAGCAAGTGGAAATGGACAACCAGGGCCGGCTGCTGCTGCCGCAGGTCCTGCGCACCAAGGCAGCACTCGACGGCGAAGTCAAGGTGATGGGACAGACCCGATTCCTTGCCGTTCACAACCGCGAAGCGCTGGAGAAGGCTCTCCAACCCGGCGGCATGTCACCGGAACGAAAGCAACGGGTCTCTGGATACATCACTGAGACCGATTGAAATTCAACCCCTCAGGGGGAGCGCATGACGAATCAAGGCAAACGCCATGTGCCAGTTCTTTTAAAAGATGCGATTGAGTTTCTCCATGTGCGCACCGGCACTACGGTGGCCGATTGCACGCTGGGCATGGCAGGGCATGCAGCGGAAATCATCCGCAGGCTGGGCCCGCAAGGTCATCTCATCGGGTTCGATCGGGACTCCGAGGCGCTCGAACTAGCAAGGCTCCGGTTGGATGAGGTTGCAAGTGAGTTGGGCAGTCTAGCTCCGAGGATCACGCTGATCGGCGAAGCCTTCAGTTCGATTACTCGGCACGTCGAGCCGGCTTCGTTGGATGGCATCCTGGCCGACTTCGGCATCAGCAGCCTGCAACTCGGTGAGGCGCACAGGGGATTCAGTTTTTCGGCAGACGGACCGTTGGACATGCGCATGGATACGCGCTCCAGTCCCGATGCCGCACAAGTGGTGAATGAGGCAAGCGAGCGCGAGCTGGCAAACCTTATTTACGAATACGGAGAGGAAAGGAGGTCGCGGAGAATCGCCAGAGCCATTGTTCGGGGGCGGCCGGTGACAACGACAGGGCAACTTGCCCGCATCGTCGCCACAGCTGCCCCGGCAATGAAACAGGACAGAATTCATCCTGCGACACGCACCTTTCAGGCCCTTCGTATTTATGTGAATCGTGAGCTGGACGAGATTCGGGCGCTCCTCGAGGCCGCACCAAAGTTGCTTAAGCCCTCCGGACGACTGGTCGTCATCAGCTTTCACTCGTTGGAAGATCGCATCGCGAAAGATAGTCTGCGCGAAGGCGCACACAAAGGAATTTGGGAGATATTAACCAAGAAGCCGGTCACACCGGACGAAGAAGAAATCGAAATCAACCCGCGCTCTCGCAGCGCAAAACTTAGAGCAGCGGAAAGGCAGGGAACAGGGACTAGGGAATAGGGAACAGGAATACATCGGCGAGCTAAATACATTTCGTGAGCACGAACCACCTGTTCCCTAATCCCTGTTCCCTATTCCCTGCGACGAAGGAGCCCCATGGCGGCATGCACGACTACTTTCGATCTGGGTCTAACGCAAAACTGGCCCGTACAGGTTGCGAATCATAACGCGGAACTGCTCGCCAAGCAGGCCATGCGCCGTCGTGGCGTCCGCACGCCGGAGATCATGTTCACCCGGCACCTCGACAATAGCCGCCTCGTCAAGGCATCGGACCCCGTGCGCGTGCGCCAGATGCGCATCTTCTCGGCTACGGTCGCCGTCCTATTCTCGTTGGTCATGATCTATGGCCTCCAGCATTTCAGCGCCATCGAAGGTTCCTATCGCGTCGAATCGGAAAAGCAGCAGCTCGATCAACTCCGCGAAGAGAATCGGCAGTTGCGCCTGAGCGAAGCGCAGCTTGCTCAGCCCTCGCGGATCGATGGCCTTGCCCATCAATTAGGATTAGCCGCACCCGAGCCGGGTCAGGTCGTGCACGCTACCGCGCATCCCGACAACAGCGCCCCGGTCCTCGCGCAATTCACACCCCCTTCTCCACCGGTTAGATAAAACCAATAAACTAGATGGCAAGTACATTTACGCCCTCCCCCGTCATGCAACCAACCCCAATTCGCGCCGCGCGTATGCGCGGCGCGACAACCCGCACCGTGTTGATGAAGCAGAGACGCTTTTGGCTCGTCTGCCTCTTTTTTCTCCTTTGGACAGTCGCCATCACGGCGCGTCTCTTCTGGCTGCAGCTCATCCGTCACTCCGATTATGTCGAGCGAGCGCAGAAGCAGCAGCAGCGCACCTTTGAGGTAGCGCCGCGCCGTGGCATCCTCTACGACCGCAACATGCGCGAGCTGGCCATGACTGTGCAGGTCGACTCCATCTACGCCGTCCCCAACGAAATCGACGACAAAAACAAGACCTCGTACGCGCGCACGCTCGCGAGCCTCACCCATATCGACGCCGCTGACGCTCAATCCACCGAGGACCAAATCGCCAAGCGCCTCAACGATGGCCACGGTTTCGCCTGGGTCGCGCGCCGCGTTAAGCCTGAAGTTTCCGCACGGGTGCGAGCTCTCAATTTGAAGGGCGTCTATTTTCAGAAAGAGTTTCAGCGCTTCTATCCCAATAGCCAGATTGCCGCACAGGCACTGGGTTATGTTGGCATCGACGACAACGGCCTTGGGGGCCTCGAGCAGAAATTCGACTCCCGTCTGCATGGCACGCCCGGCCGTGTTTTGACTGCCATCGACGCGCGCCGTCATGTGCTCGGGTCGGTCGAACACGAGCCGGACCCCGGCCAGAATCTCCAGCTCACCATCGACGAAAATATCCAGTTCATGGCGGAAACCGCGCTTGACCACGCGATGCAAAAAGAGCGCGCCGACAACGGCACCATCGTCGTGCAGGACGTGCACACCGGCCAGATCCTCGCGCTCGCCGTGCGCCCCACCTTCAACCCCAACGACTTTCGCCACACCACGCCTGCTCTGCTCAAAGACCACGCCGTTAGCGACGTTTATGAGCCCGGCTCCGTCTTCAAGCTGGTCACGTATTCCTCGGCGCTCGACTCCAATGTTGCCAAGCCCGACGACCTGATCGATTGCCAGGGCGGCCAGATCACGCTTGCTGGCCGCGTCATTCACGACGACAAGAGCGATCGCGGCATGCATGTCGTCACCGTGGCAACTGCCCTCGCGCGCTCCAGCGATGTGGCCGCCGTGAAGCTCGCTCTCAAGGTAGGCCAGGACCGCTTCTATCAATATGTTCGCGACTTCGGCTTTGGAGCGCGCACCGGCATGGAGCTTCCCGGCGAAACGCGCGGCCTTCTGCGCCCCACCAGTCGATGGAATGGCTCGTCGATCGGCTCCATCGCCATCGGCCAGGAAGTCGGCGTCACCCCGATCCAGCTTGTCTCCATGGTTTCCACCATCGCCAACGGTGGTACCTATCTCCCGCCGCATATCCTCATGCCGAGTCAGCTCGATGCAGGCACAAACGGCCAGTCCACGCCGCTTCTTCAAAGCAGGCCCTTTAAGCTGAATGACGAATTACCCAACCCGCTGCCGCCCGGCGCGCACCGCGTCATCTCTGAGATGACTTCGGCCCAGATGCGCAAAATGATGGAAGGCGTCGTCCTCTACGGCACCGGCAAGGAAGCGCAGCTCAACGGCTTTTCCGCCGGCGGCAAGACCGGCACTGCGCAAAAGGTCGACCCGGCCACGCACCTCTACTCGAAGACGATGCACATCGCATCCTTCGCCGGCATCGCGCCCGTCAACAATCCCGCCATCGCCGTTGCCATTGTCATCGACAATCCCAAGGTAGGCTCGTACTATGGCACCGCCGTCTCCGCGCCTGTCTTCGCAGAGGTGGCACAGCAGGTCCTCGAATACCTCGGTGTGCCGCACGACGTTGAAGTGCAGCAACCACGGACGCCCGCGAAGAAGGATCAAAAAGTCGAACTCGCCGAAGATGATTCCAGCGCCGCTCAGGACAACGTGAATGCACTCTTCGCCGCGGTGAACGACCTACCGGCCGACGATCCGTTGCGTGCGCCGCCAGTGCAAGGTAATTCGCAGTCATCCACGTCTGCGCCGAGCTCCACCGCTGATGCGAACCACGAATCAGCCGTGACGCAAAATGCAGCTTCATCCACCACATCCCAGATCGCAAGCAAATCCGGACAGAAGCCGCCCTCGCAAGTCACGATCAACGACGGCAAAAAGCTGGCGGTTCCGACGCTCATCGGCATGCCTGTGCGCAAGGTAATTGAAACCGCATCGGCTGCGGGTCTCGACGTCGAGATCGTTGGCAGCGGCACCGCGCGCGAACAGGCCCCGGCACCCGGCACCCAAGTTCCCATCGGCACCAAAATCGTTGTCCACTGCGGCCGCTAGCCTTCTCACCGCTGCGAAAGCACCCAGCATTCTACAATCAACCACTGACATGCTTTGGAAAGACCTCATCGCGGAAGTGAAGGCCGTCGGCGCATCCAGCGACTCCGCCGAACCCGTCACCGGCATCGAATACGACTCGCGCCGCATCAAGCCCGGTGCCGTCTTCGTCGCCATGAAAGGCGGCACCACCGACGGCAATCGCTACATCGAGAAAGCCCTCGCCGCAGGCGCACTCGGCATTGTCACCGACTCCGCCCCCAGCTTCGATCATCTGCTGGTCTACAACCCCGAAATCCCAGTCCTCGAAGTCGAGCATGGCCGCCGCGCCCTCGCAGAAGCCTCCGCAGCATTCTTTGGTCATCCAGAGAGAAAACTCGCCGCCACCGGCATCACCGGCACCAACGGCAAAACCACCACTGCCTTTCTGATCGAATCGCTCCTCAACTTTGCCGCTCGAAAAACAATCCTCATCGGCACCATCGAGTACCACATCGCCGGTGAAGTTCGGCCTTCGCTTCACACCACCCCGGAGTCGAGAGATTTATTTGAGCTGATGGCCGAAGGCGTTGCGCGCGGCGCCACCGAGCTCGTCACCGAAGTCTCGAGCCATGCCCTCGATCAGGGCCGCGCCGCCGGCATCCAATTTGACGTGGCAGTTTTCACCAACCTCACCCGCGATCATCTGGACTACCACCAGACGATGGAGAAGTATTTCGCAGCCAAAAAACTTCTATTTGACGGCACCGTCTATCCAGCACCGCGCGTCGCCGCTATCAACGCCCACGACGAGCGCAGCAAACAACTCGCTGCCGCAGCGCGCCGCGCCGGCGCAGAGGTCCGGACCTATGGCATCACTGCGGGCGATTGGCGCGTTGCAAGCTTCGCGCTTACACCCGGCGGCGCAGTGCTCCAGCTCGAAACGCCCGCGGGCTCCGTCGAAGTCACATCGCGCCTCGCGGGCGAAGTCAACATCCTCAACCTGCTCGCCGCATTCACCGCAGCCCACGCGCGTGGCGTTCCTTTCGATCAACTCATCGAATACATCCCGCGCCTCAATCCCGTTCCAGGCCGCTTCCAGCCAGTTGATGCAGGCCAGCCCTTCACCGTCATCGTTGACTACGCCCATACCGACGACGCACTGCGCAATCTCACCGCTCTCGCGCGACAAATCGCAGCGCAATCTGGCGGCCGCATCATTACCGTCTTCGGTTGCGGCGGCGATCGCGATCGCACCAAGCGGCCGAAGATGGGCCTTGCAGCGGGTGAGGGAAGTGACTTCGTCGTAGCGACCAGCGACAATCCCCGCTCAGATGATCCGCGCGCCATCCTCGCTGAAATCGAGCCAGGTCTCAAAGAGAGCAACGTCCGCTACACCATCGAGCCCGATCGCGCTACGGCCATCCACCTCGCGCTTGCTGAGGCCAAGCCGCACGACGTCGTTCTCATCGCCGGCAAGGGCCACGAGAAGGAACAAATCCTCGCCGATCGCACCATCCCCTTCGACGACGCTGAAGTTGCCCTTTCCACGCTGTCCGAATTGGGTTACGGTAAAGTGCGATGAAGCTCACGCTTGCAGAAGCGGCCATTGGCGCAGGTGCGGTGCTCGAAGCACCGGCCAGCTTCGCGCAGCCCGGCACGCTCCTCGCGACTGGCTATTCCATTGACTCGCGCACCATCGCCGATGGCGAGCTGTTCTTCGCTGTGCGCGGCGACCGATTCGATGGTCACGACTACGTTGCTGCCGCTGCCGAGCGGGGCGCGATTGCAGCCGTCGTCTCACGCGCCAGAGTCGCGAGCCTTCCCGACATCGCGCTCGCCATCCCGCTGCTCATCGCCGAAGACCCGCTGGTCGCGCTGCAGTCGCTCGCAACCCATGTGCGGCGCCAGTGGGGCAAGCACGTTGTCGCCGTCACGGGATCGGCCGGCAAGACCACGACCAAGGAAGCCATCGCCGTTGCACTCAGCGCAAAATTCAACGTCCTCAAATCCAAAGGAAATCTCAACAACGCTTTCGGTCTTCCGCTGCAACTACTCCGTCTCGAGCGCGAGTGCGAATACGCCGTCGTCGAAATGGGCATGAATCACCTCGGCGAAATTGCGGCTCTCGCGCGCATCGCCGCACCGGATTGGGGCGTCGTCACCAATGTCGGTACCGCGCACATTGAGAACTTTACGGAGGGGCGGGCCGGCATCGCGCGCGCAAAGTTCGAACTCGTCGCCGCATTGCCCGCTACCGGCGTGGCATTTCTCAACTGCAGCGACATTTTTGTTTCGCAATTCGGCCGCGACTTTCCGGGACGCGTTGTTTACTTCGGAGCGGGTCCGTGTGCCGATCCGCAGATCCTCGAGCAGCATGAAGACGCGACCGGTCTTCACGTCCGCTATCGCGCGAGGGAGCGCGAAGGCGGGTTGAATCTCACTCTGCTTGGCGCGCACAACGCCTCAAACGCCTTGGCTGGCCTTGCCGTTGCGCTCGAAGCTGGGGTCGATCTCGACGCAGCCGTGAGCGCACTTGAAACCCTCACTGCAGGCGATAAGCGCGGCGAGATCCTCAAGGTCAACGGCGCAACCATCCTGAATGACAGTTACAACTCGAACCCCGAGGCGCTTCTTTCCATGATTCGTACCCTGGCTTCGCAGGCCGCCAAGCGCCGCGTTCTTGTCGCCGGTGAAATGTTGGAACTCGGTACGCACGCGCCCGCTTTGCACGCGCAATGCGGCAAAGCAGCCGCGGATGCTGGGATTGACTTGGTCGTCGGAGTACGCGGCAACGCCGAACATCTTGCCACGGCAGCCTGCGCTGCGGGCGTAGAAGCCATCTTCCTGCCGGACGCCGCCGCCGCCGGGCAATGGCTCAAACAGAATCTGCGCGAAGGCGACGCGGTGCTGGTCAAAGGCTCACGCGGCGTGCACCTCGAACAGGCAATTGAAATTCTCCAGCCTCGAACCACTTCGCCGGAGGCACATTGATCCCCAAAAGGTTTGTCGCTGCAGCTCCGCTGTTCGCCGCTCTGTTTTTTCTGGCGCCCGCCCAGGCAGCGCCCAACCCCGCGTGGACCCGGCCGTTCCCGCCCTTTCGTATCGCGGGAAATCTCTACTACGTGGGCAGCGAAGATCTCGCCTCCTACCTCATCGTCACGCCGAAAGGCGACATCCTCCTCAACAGCAATCTGGAATCGTCGCCGCCGTTGATCCGCAAGAGCATCGAAGCTCTCGGCTTCCACTTCAGCGACATCAAGATCCTGCTCATCAGCCACGGTCACTACGATCACTGCGCCGGCAGCGCTGAGATTCTGCGCGAGACCCACGCCAGATACGAGGTCATGGCTCCCGACATCTCTGTCGTCGAATCCGGGGGCCGCACAGATTTCCACTACGCCAACGACAAGTCGATGCGCTTCCCGCCCACGCACGTCGACCGCATTCTGCACGATGGCGATACGGTCTCGCTTGGCGGCACAGTTCTCACGGCGTATCTCACCGCTGGACATACCAAAGGCACGACCACCTGGACTCTCGACGAGCCTGAAGCGGGCCGCATGCTCCACGTCGTCATCGTCGGTAGCCCCAACGTCAATCCGGGATACAAGCTGGTGCACAACCCGACGTATCCGCGCATCGCCGCAGATTACAGGCACCAATTCGAAGTTCTCAAGAGCCTGCCCTGCGACATCTTTCTCGGCGCGCACGGCGGCTACTTTGACCTCGCTGAAAAATATCCGCGATTCAAGGCCGGCGATCGCGACGCCTTCATCGATCCGTCCGGATACAAGGCATATGTTGCCGATCGCGAGCAGGCCTTTGAAACCGAGTTGAAGAAACAACCCGGCAAGTAGGACGCCCCCTGCTGTTGCGCCGCCCGGGGTTATCGGCGAATAGCTTCCCAGTTGTCCACCACCCACTCACAATCTCGAAAAGCCGAAAACCCTCGCGTCAACCTTGGATTCAAGGCTCAAAATCCGATGTCTTGGTGTGTATCTGTATGTCATCGCGCTACCTGGGATCGGGGTGATGTTGCCCAACTCGGCGGCAATTGTGACATACAATCAGGTCGTCCAAGAAACCGTAACGGAAATCCTGGATGAGATGGGCTCTAAAGCAGATTAGGAAAATCTGTGTCCGTTTTGAGATCTTGCAGGGTCGCCGCTCCCTGCTGGTCGCGTCAACTTGAGGTCAATCCCTCCAGCTACATCATTTCCTAATCTGCTGTAATCGTTTGATCTCTTGCCATCGAGAATTTGCTGTCTGCACTTTTCAACCCTTGACTCCCTCGTTTTGGATTGTTTGGGTGCGGAAATATGAAGCATGCCCTTTGCCGTCCTGGTGTCAAAAGCTTCAAAAGCAGCTTTCAAGGCCGGGCTCCGATAACGGCACCGCGTCTGTGACGATAGTTACTTTGTCCTCATCATTTCTTAATTCGGTTGCAGTCTCTTGATGCGTCGAGCTTTTCGGACCAACTTCACTCAAAGCCTCGGAGCCAACTCACACAAAGGTGGGTTGGAGGCTACTCAGAACGTACCCTCAGGACGTGTTACGAGGACGCCTCATTGAATTACTAAATATCTTTTTTATCAATGGTTAAGAGACCGTCCTTCATGTACTATTCGAGGATGTTTTCGATGCGATTCCCAGGACTCGCCTCGACTGGAGATGAATGCAAATAGAACCTAGAGATACAAACAATCTGGTTGTCAACGGACTTCCCGATGGCTCGAAGATGATTGTCGATTCGAGAAACGAGAAAGTCTTCGCATTGAACCCGACTGCTGGGGCGGCATGGGATGCCTGCAGCAGCCAAACCACTCTCGCCGCCGTGGCAGAAGACATGCGGCGTACCTGCAATCCTGCAATCACCGAGGAAGTTGCGGAGCAAGCGATTGCGCAGTTGCAGGAAAAAGAACTGGTCAAGACTTCGGGGCTCTTGCGCAATGCAAATCGGCGTCAGGTTCTGGCGGGCTTGAGTGCAGTTGCACTGCCTCTGGTTGTCTCGATGACGATGTCGGAACAGCGGGCATTCGCGGCAGTTGCGAATTCAGGTGTACAGACCGACTGAACCCATCATCATCATCACCCGATCGGCGAACCGATCGACAAAGGCTTTGACATTGAAAAAGTCAAAATATTCTGACGTTCTTTCTGATGCGGCCCGTTGAATAGTCTTCGTTCTGCTCAGGTTGTTGGATCCCATTAGATAGGTAGAGCCCGCGGGTCGTAATGATCCGCGGGCTCTCCACTGCCCATGACACGTTAGATCGGGTAGGCCGCGTTGGCGCCTGCGCCCGAGCGCGTACTTTGACTGCTGGTCATGCCTTCGCTCCAGAGCACGGTGCGGCGTTCGCAGTTCCAGCTTCCCACAGTGCGGTTGCCCTCTTCCAGAACGCTCACTCCCCGGCCGCGCCCCCTTCGACTGCGGCTCGCTCCCTCACTGCCGCGAAGCCCGCTAATCGCGCCAGCTCCGCGTGGGCGTCCTATCCGAGCTCTGCTTGGGGGGAAAGCAACGGACCCAAGTCGCGTCGCACCACACACGTCACCTGCGCCCACGCTCCATCCCCTGTAAAATCGTGCTGAATCTCTCCCCCGCGCATTGGAGTCCTCTTGCTTTACTGGCTGCTCTACGAAAAGCTCTTCCCGTTCTTTCACCCCTTTCGCATCTTTCGCTATCTCACGTTTCGCACCGCCTTTGCGTCCTTCACTGCGCTGCTCATCGCGCTCTTCATCGGTCCTTACGTCATCCAGAAACTGCGCGAATTCCAAATCGGCCAATACATCCGCGAAGACGGCCCTCAGTCGCATCAGAAGAAATCCGGCACCCCCACCATGGGCGGCTTGCTCATCGTCATCGCCATCGTTTTGCCCACCCTGCTCTGG
The DNA here is from genome assembly GCA_003140785.1 of Acidobacteriaceae bacterium. Classification (GTDB taxonomy): domain Bacteria; phylum Acidobacteriota; class Terriglobia; order Terriglobales; family Acidobacteriaceae; genus Telmatobacter. The sequence continues at coordinate 13,618 of PLKY01000351.1, forward strand.
TGCGACCCTGCAAATCCCTTCATCTGGATCACGATTTTTTCCACCCTCGCCTTCGGCGCCATCGGCTTTGCCGACGACTACATCAAAGTGATCAAGCGGCGCAATCTAGGTCTCACCGCGCGCGCCAAGCTCTTCTGGCAGGCAGTCGTTGCCGCGGCGGTCGCATCCGCACTCGCGGTCCTCACCCAATTCCGGCTTTTCTCCACGGAGTTAACCGTGCCCTTCATCAAGACCTGGCATCCCGACCTGATCTGGCGATGGCCGTCCACCGTTCCATTGCTGGGCTTTCTCATCTTCGTGCCGTTTATTGCTTTCGTAATCTTTGTTCTGCTGGGCGCTTCCAACGCAGTCAACCTCACCGACGGTCTCGACGGCCTCGCCATCGGGTGCACCATCATTGCCGCCGCCGCACTCACAGTGCTCACCTACGTCACCAGCCACGTCGTCTATGCCGACTATCTCGAGCTGCAACGAATGCCACAGGTGGCAGAGTTGACCATCTTTTGCGGTTCAATGGTTGGCGCCTCCATCGGCTTCCTTTGGTACAACGCCCACCCCGCGGAGATATTCATGGGCGATGTGGGCTCGCTGGCTCTCGGTGGCGCCATCGGCACAGTCGCCGTCATCATCCGTCAGGAACTGCTGCTCCCCTTCATCGGCGGAATCTTTATTATGGAAGCGCTGTCCGTCGTCCTTCAGGTCGGCAGTTACAAGCTGCGCAAAAAACGAATCTTTAAAATGGCTCCCCTGCATCACCATTTCGAACAGTTAGGCTGGAGCGAATCCAAGGTCATCGTCCGCTTCTGGATTCTCGCCCTTGTCTTCGCTCTACTCGCGCTTACAACCCTCAAACTGCGCTAGCCAAGGTTTTTCGCGTCGCCCCACAGATTCATCCATTCATCACAAGCCGCACTCCGCCCTCACAGTGCACAATAGAGAAGTCGCGAAAATCTGACAGAAGAAATCGAATGATGGAACTCAAAGGCAAAAAGGTTCTGGTTGTCGGACTGGGAAAATCCGGTCTGGCCGCGGCTCTATTTCTCCGCCACCAGGGCGCGCAGGTCACCGTCTCCGACGTCCGCAGCGCCGAAGCCCTGGCGAAAGACATCCCCGCCCTGCTCGAAGAGGGCATCATGGTTGAGGCCGGTGGCCACGGCCTGCTCACCTTCCGCCGTCAGGATCTCATCGTCGTCAGTCCCGGCGTGCCTCTCGATACGCCCGAGCTTGTGCAGGCCCGCAACTTCGGCCGCCCTGTCATCGGCGAACTCGAACTCGCCGCGCGCTTTCTCAAAGGCAAAACCCTCGCCATCACCGGCTCCAACGGCAAAACCACCACCACCTCGCTGGTCGGTGAAATCCTCGAGGAAGCCGGTTTCCCCACACTCGTCGGCGGCAACATCGGCGTCCCCGTCATCGCCCTCATCAATCAGAGCACCCCCGACACCTGGTCGGTCCTTGAGGTCTCCAGCTTCCAGCTTGAATCGACCGAGCAGTTCCATCCCCAGATCGCCGTCATCCTCAACATCACACCTGATCACCTCGATCGGCACGGCACCTTCGAAAACTACGCACTCGCCAAGGAGCGCATCTTTGCCGCGCAAACCCCTGACGACTTCCTCGTACTCAATGCGGAAAATGTGCGCGCCGCCGCCGCCGCCTCCCGCTCGGATGCGCGCGTCTACTGGTTCTCACTCGAACGCTTCGTGCCCCAGGGTGCCTGGGTCGAAGCCGGACACGTCGTCTTCCGCTCCTCCAAAGACGCGCCCACCAAATCCATCATTCCGCTGCACAGCATTCCGCTCAAGGGCGAACACAACGTCGAAAACGTGCTCGCCGCTGTCTGCGCCGCGCGCCTCGCTGGTGCCCCCGCCGACGCCATCCGCCGCGCCATTGAAAAATTCAAAGCCGTCGAGCATCGCCTGGAATATGTCGCCACCCTCAACGGCGTCGAGTTCTTCAACGACTCCAAGGCCACCAACGTCGACGCCACCGCCAAAGCCATCGCCTCCTTCTCCACCGGCATTCATCTCATCCTCGGCGGCAAAGACAAAAACTCCGACTACACCCAGCTCTCCCAATTGCTCCGCCAGCGCGTGCGCGCCGTCTACACCATCGGCTCAGCCGCCGCTAAAATCGAGTCGCAACTGCGCGGCGTAGTGCCGCTCCAATCCTGCGACACCCTCGACAAAGCCGTGCGCGAAGCCGCTGCCGCCGCGCGTCCCGGTGACGTCGTCCTGCTCGCCCCAGCCTGCTCCAGCTTCGATCAGTTCGAAAGCTACGAGCACCGCGGCCGCGTCTTCAAAGAACTGGTCAACGAGTGGCGCGGAGTCACGGGACTCCCCGTCGCCGTCGAGCGCAGCCGCACCAGTTAACCACCTGTATCCCTTCGTCTAGTTCCACAGCCGCNNTGGATCTTCTTCACCACCCTCACCCTCGTGGTCGTCGGCCTCGCCATGGTCTTCTCCGCATCGGCCATCGTGGCACAGGAGCGCTTCCACTCCCCCTACGCGGTCGTTGGCCGTCAGGCCGGCTGGGCTCTCGCCGGCGTCTTGCTCATGGTCGCCCTTATGAGCATCGACTACGAGCACTACAACTCGCCGCGCTTCATCTTCACCGGCCTCGCCATCACCACCGTGCTGCTCGTCATCGTCTTCTTCTTCCGCAACGCCCAACACGCTCATCGGTGGATCCTCTTCGGCGGCTTCTCCTTCCAGCCGTCTGAAATCGCGAAACCCGTCCTCATCCTCTTCCTCGCCTGGTTTCTATCCAAGCGCCTCGATTCCATCGGCGACTGGCGTCACACGCTGCTCCGCGCCGCCATCATGCCCGTCGTCTTTATCCTGCTCATCGTCAAGCAGCCCGACCTCGGCACCGCCCTCGTGCTCGCCGGCGTCACCGCCATGATGCTCATGCTCGCCGGCATGGAGTGGAAATATCTCGTCGCCGCCATCGCCGTCGCGCTGCCGCCGCTCGCCGCTCTGCTTTTCTGGGTTCCTTGGCGCCGCGCCCGCATGTTGGCCTTCGTTCATCCCGACCTCGACCCGCAGGGCGCCGGCTTCCACATCAACCAGTCGCTCATCGCCGTCGGCACGGGTGGGCTCACGGGCCGCGGCTTCATGGAGGGCATGCAGAAGCTGTTCTATCTCCCCGAAGCGTCAACGGATTTTATTTTTGCCAACGTGGCTGAAGAATTGGGTTTTCTCGGCGCCATGGCCATCGTCGCGCTCTTCTGCGTCCTCGGCTACCGAGGGCTGCGCACCGCCTACCGGTCCACCGATCCGTTTGCGCGCCTCACCGCATTCGGCATCACGACGGCAATCCTGCTGCAAGCCTTCTTCAATATCTCGGTCGTCCTCTCGCTCCTCCCCACAAAGGGAATCCCGCTCCCCTTCATCTCCTCCGGTGGAACCTCGCTCTTCTTCACGCTAGCCAGCATCGGCATCCTCCTCAACATNNAGCACTGAACGATTCCAGCACTTAAGAATTCAAGGAGAACGTCGTGGACAAGGTCCTGTTTCTCTCCGGAACCACCAGGGGCGCCACACTGGAGTCCGTCGGCCGTTCGCTGGGCCGCGATTTCGGCGCGCTCGGCCTGGGCTTCCACGAGATCAGCCTTGCCGACCAAGAGCACTTTCTCGAAAATCTCAGAAAAGTAAACTTCCAGGAAGTCCGCTTGATCTACTCCTGGGCCTCCATGGGATTGGGCATCATGCTGCGCCAGCAGGACGGCACCGAACGCGACCTGTGGAACGACCTCGGCATCCCGTTCCTCACCTTTCATGGAGATTCACCGGCCTACTTCTTCGATCGCCACATCGTCCCCGACACCAAATTCATCACAATTTACGGATTCGACGAGCACCGCGATCTGCGCAAGCGCTTTCCCCATGTGCACGGCCCGATCGATGTCGTCTGGCCTTCGCCGCTCGATGAAATCCCCATCGATCAGCTCGACTTTGACAAGAAGAAAAACGGCAAGATCCTCTTCCTCAAAAATGGCAAGGATCCGGCAGCGCTGCGGAAGCTCTGGGCTTCGTGCCTTGAGCCGCGTCTCCTCCAGGCCATTCACGATCTGGCCGGCGAGCTCGAAAGCGATCTCGACAGCCCCGCCTCGAACCAGATCGACGACATGATCGCTCGCTACTTCAGCGATCACGGTTTCGATATCGAGCGCCTGTTCAAACTGCGGCTCTTTTTTATCGCCCAGCTTGATGACTACCTGCGCGCGGTGAAATGCACCCGCATGGCCGAGGCTCTGATGGATTTCCCCGTCGAGATTCGAGGCAACAATTGGAATCACCTCGACTTCACCGGCAAGAAGGCGACCTACATCGATGAGTGCGATTACACAAAATCCATCGGCCTGGTACGCGAGTCCCTCGGCCTCATCGACGTTTCCCCCAACACGGTCACGCGGCCCCACGACCGCCTCATGCGTGCCTACGGAGCCCACACTTTCTGCCTCACCAACGAACAGCGATTCCTTCAGGAACTGCCGCATCCGGAACGGCTCAGCTTTCGCTTCGAGAAGGAGAGCCTCCAGCAGCAGGTAGCTTACTTGCTTGACCACAAAGCCGCGGCGCTCGAAATGGGAGTTGAAGTTGCAGAGGCATACAGGGCGAAACATCCGCCGATTGCATCGGTCACCAAGCTGCTCGAGTACGCGTCGCTCGCGAAGCTCGATAACCTGCGCCAACGGCCTGCTGGATCACAGGACTTTTTCGTCTGGCCTCCGGCTCGGCTTTGACGGGAGCTGTTCAGGAACCCTCGCCGAAGTGTTACATTTTCCACTACAGTCATTTTGAAGATTCGCTACGGTCACGACATCGTTGAGGTGAGCCGATGAATTGTCACGTTTGCGCTGAACCGAACTCCAAGACTGCGCTCTACTGCGAGAACTGCGGAGAGCCGCTGACCGTCGCGGCCGCCTCGGTACGCCGGGAAAGAGAACGACGGGAGAAACAGACTAG
>PLKY01000292.1 GCA_003140785.1 Acidobacteriaceae bacterium
GTCATCCAACCGGCTCCCACCATCTGCGCTCGACTCGCGTTCCTTTGCATCCTGTCTGGCCAAGGGCCAGTTGCACGCTTCCCAGTACCGATCTCCAATCCGGGAATCGCAAACAAGCAGCCCGTAGTGTATATTCGGCCGTTGTCAATCGCGGACTAGGATCGGGTTATATTCCCACTGGCGATCGTCCGTGGAGCCCTGTAGGTCAGGGTGGCATGCTGTGGGCTCGGATTTCTGACCTTCGAGGAACGGCCACCTTCGCGCATGCGCCTGTCGGCTTCTTCCCAAGACGGAACTGGGGCCTCTGGCTGCGTCCAGTGGGCTACGGAAGCCTCATCGCACCATTCCACAAGATGTGGCATCGCGGTCTTGTGTGACCCCGAGACCATGAACTGCCGCATACTCTCCTCGCTATCCCATGCTGTCATGGTCCAGAAGGTCCAGCTTCGATCAGCCACTATTGCACCCGTCTGAAATCCGCGTGCGCTTCTTACCTGCCTCAGCGACCGCCAGGTGTGAACTGCGAAGAGTGGGACAAATCGAAAGGAGCGGATTCTGAGGCGTGTCAAACTGACGAAAGTCATTTTCTCCTTCCCCGAAGAATTCCAGAATGATCCGATACATGTCGCGCTCACAATAAGGTAAATGCTGTAAAAGGATGTTCTCAGGTTGAATGCGTGCCAAGCAGTTCCCATGCGGGTAGAATTGCATATGAACTGCGAAACACTCTGTCCTGCATCGAATCAAGATTGAACCCCAGACAATTTGTACGCATCCACAGGTCAACGCTGGTGAATGTGTCTCGGGTCAAAGAGATTCATCCGTGGATTCACGGCCACCATAAAGTGATACTGCTCGATGGCAGAGAGTTGCGCATGAGCCGCTACCAAAACGATAGTGCAAAACTCCTGCTTGGACACATGGTGAAATAGTATTGCTAGCTGTTGAAGGAGTTCCCGCTCGCGAGGAGCCTCCCTCGGACTAAACACGATCCAGTCTCCAACTCGTTCGGCCGTGTCTCAACAGCAGGCGACCCACGCATTATGCAGGGAGCGATCAAATTCACCTTCTAGAAAACCCGCCGCCGAAGATCTCGGAGGCGTTGAGAAAAGATGCATTCAAGATTGGGGACCTTGACGAATGAGAGCTGATGCGGCTTCCAATATTGCGCGCAGGGACTTTCTAAAACTGGCCGGTGCGGCCACCGCATGCGGACTGGCCCCGGCCAGTTTCGCTGCCGGTACAAGCCGTGTCTGTCTTATCGTGGATCCGGAGAATCCGACTGCGTCGAGCGCACCTGTGAAGCGCGCCGCAGAAAAGCTTCGTCAGGCCCTCGCGTCGAAAGGAGTCGGCTGTGCGATGGAGCAGTCCGCGGAAGCTGCCTCCGGCTCCTCCCTTTGCGTTGTCGTTGCTTCCCCGGAATCGCAGCTTGCTCGAGCATTTCATGGTGGCCCTCCTCTCACCGCGCCTGAGAGCCTTCGCCTGTCACCGGGAAATGTCGGCGAAGTCCCGGCAATTTTGATCTCAGCCGCCGACGCACGCGGTTTCATCTATGGATTGCTCGAACTCACCGAGAGGGTGCATTTCAATTCCAATCCTCTTGCGGCCCTGCAGCTGAAGCATGTTCTCGAGGAGAAGCCCGCGAATGAAGTGCGCTGCGTGAGCCGCTATTTCTGCTCCGAGATGGAAGACAAGGCTTGGTACTGCGACAAGGATTTCTGGAGCGGCTATCTGGACCTGCTCGTCGCCACTCGTTTTGATCGCTTCACCTTTTCCTATGGGCTCGAATACGACTTCCCGAGAGGCGTCACCGATGACTACTTCCATCTCCCTTATCCATACCTGATCGATGTGCCCGGTTATCCCGACGTTCGCGTCATGCAGCTCGCGGCTGCTGACGGTTCAAGACTCGCCACGCCAGTCGAAATCAGTAAGGCGGAGCGGGACAAGAACTTCGAGATGCTGCGCTATATCGCAGAGGAAACAGGAGCTCGCGGACTTCATTTTCAGCTCGGCATCTGGACCCATGCCTATCAATGGACAGACAGCCCGAATGCCTACCACCACATTGAAGGCCTGACCCCGGAGACCCATGCCCGCTACTGTCGCGATGCCCTCGCCATTGTTCTGAAAGAGTGTCCGGAGATCCAAGGGGTGACGATGCGTGTCCACGGCGAGAGCGGAATTCCCGAAGGAAGCTACCCATTCTGGAAAACGCTCTTCGAAGCAATCTCCGGATGCGGTCGCACAATCGAAATCGACATGCATGCAAAGGGTGTCAATCAGACGATGATCGACATTGCCACCGCGACTGGCATGCCCGTAAAACTGGGAGCGAAATATTCAGCGGAACATCAGAGTCTCGGATATAACCAGGCAGACATACGCGCGCTCGAAATCCCTCACGGGAATCTGACACAGACAGAGTCAGCCCTCTTCAGCCTGAGCAGCGGCTCGCGCTCCTTCACCAGATATGGTTATGGAGACTTCCTGCATCAAGACGCTCATTATAAGGTGCTCTTCCGGTTATGGCCCGGAACCCAGAGGCATCTTCTTTCCGCGGATCCGGAGATGGCGGCGGGCTATGCGCGTACGGCCAGCTTCTGCGGTGCGGCCGGTCTCGATCTGATGGAGCCTCTAACGTTCAAAGGGCGAGAAGGCACAGGAACGCCTGGAGGTCGCTGCGCCTATACTGACGCCTCCTTGAATCCCAAAGCCGATTGGCAGAAATATGAGTACTACTATCGCGTCTGGGGACGGAAACTCTACAATCCGGAAGCCGAGCCTGACACATGGCAACGCTATCTGCGCGCGGAGTTTGGTTCCGGTGCGAGTGCAGTGGAAACCTCACTTGCTTCCAGCAGCCGCATTCTGCCTTTGCTGACATCGGCGCATCTTGATTCGGCAAGCAACCATGATCTCTGGTACGAGCTGCCGACCAACATGCCCGTCGTGCTCGGCAGCGAACCTTCTCCCTACGGAGATACTCCGGTTCCGAAATGTTTCGGAACCGTGAGCCCTTTGGACCCGCAGATTTTCTCCACGGTGCGCGAATATGCGAGCACCTTGTTGGCAGGCGAATCCAGCGGAAAGTATTCTCCCATCGAAGTGGCGCAGTGGATTGAAGATTGCGCGGGCACGTCGCGCGATGCCCTCAACGCTGCTCGCCGGACCACCCGATCGCAATCGTCTCCGGAATTCCGCCGCTTTGAGGAGGACGTGCTCATCCAGATCGGGCTCGGCACCTTCTTTGCCCATAAACTGCGTAGCGCTGTGCTCTTTGAGATCTATCAGCAAACCGGAAATGCCGACTCTGGAAAGCTCGCGCTTGCACACTACCAGCAGGCCCGCGAAGCATGGGCTGCCATGGCGCAGCGCGCTGGCCGCGTCTACGTCTCCGATATCTCCTACGGTTCCGTTCCGAAACGGCGCGGCCACTGGAGCGATCGGCTGCCCGGCATCGACACAGACTTGGCCGCCATGCAGGCCCAACTACAATCCGCGCCCGCTCCGACGGGGTCGGGACAGAATGCGTCCATTGCAGTGCAGATGGCAAACGGTCGACCCAATCGCCCTATTGCATCGTGCGTGCATCGCCAACCGGACGACTTCCGGCCCGGGCAACCACTCTCTGTCTCTATCGAAGTACCGCTTTCTGGCGGCGGCACTCACCCAACGGCCATTCGTCTTTTTTATCGGCATGTCGACCAGGCGGAGCGCTGGACGTCCGCGGAGATGAACCACGAAGACGGTCGCTACACGGGAACCATCCCTGCCGAGTACACACAATCGGAATACCCGCTACAGTATTACTTCGAACTCCAGGACGGAAAGAGTGCAGCCTGGATGTATCCGGGTTTCAACAAAACATTCTCGGATCAGCCATATTTTGCCGTCAGCAGAAAGAGCGTGTGAGTCACGCACTTCGCAATCGGGCTAGATTTCGGCCCCGCCAAGTTGGAGAAGTCTCCTCGTACTTATTCAGTACACGATGCCCGCCAGAATCAAAAACATCGATTGCGTCCATCTAATACCACGCAATTCTCGAGCATGCGTAGCACTGTGAGGGCTGTCGGTAGGATTGGCGATCCAAAAAATCAATTGGATTGGCTGGCCGAATCTCTCGGGACGACTAGAGAATCCCATCGCAGATCCGCTCGCGATAAATAGATGACTGATCAATTGGGAGCTGACTTCTCAAATCGCAATATTGAGGCCGTATTAAGGGTCCGCGATATTGAAGGAAAAACGGGAGCACTTCGATTCTGGCATTGCATTCCCAATGATCGTCAAGCTGACGACCTCGCGCCTCAGCTCCATCGGCTTGCACCGTTACACCCAAAGAAGCGGCTGCCATTGCGCAATCGATTGTGCTCGGCACAAGATTTCATCTGGTAAGCTTTGTCAAGCTTTTATGTTCGGCGGCGCTTCACGGTAATTCAAGCTTGGCTGAACCGTGCCGGTTCGCGCCTGGCCGTGCCGGCGCCGATCGAGCCTTCAACGGCTGCAGCGGAGAGTGGGATGGGCCTCAAAAGGAATTTGGAATGGTACGCCTCCAGCGCGCTTGTCATGATTGCGGGCTGGTTCTTATTGGACCCTTCTGCACGGGCTGACCAGAATTACTCGCAACAGATATTCTTTGAGAACAGCCTTTCGCCACTGAGCTACTTTTATAGCAGCGGAAAGGCGAGCTTCCCGAGCACACTCGAGCTGATTGACGATCGGCTGCCGATCGAGAAGAGTTCGTTCATCAGCGCGCCGAACGCGCTTAAGCTTCATTGGAAATCTGAACCGCAGGGAGGCTGGGCGGCGGAACTCCGTCTCTACGAGTGGCGCAATCGAAACATCGAGTTTCCCGGCCACTATCTCTGGATTTGGATGTGCGCACCCGACGGCATCTTGGCGCGTCAACTGCCCTCAATCGCGTTGCGCGACGAGGAGCACAACTTTTCATCCCCTGTCGATATTGGATCCTTTGCGGCGAATCTGTCGCCGGGCGAATGGGTGCGTGTGAAGATTCCACTGAAGGCGTTTCAGACCGCTTCGATGCATTCATTTGAACCGCATCGACTCAATACGGTTGTGCTGACCCAAGGAGAAGCCGACTCTGCATCGCACACTCTGTTCCTCGACGATATTCGCATCGAAGATGCTCCCAGCGCCGAGATTAGGCCGTTGGTTCCGCAGAACCTGCACGCAAAGGGATATGAGCGTCACATTGACATCACGTGGCTGCCCGTGGAGAGCGCAAATCTGGCCCAATATGTCGTGTACAGGTCGAGGAATGGCGGACCATTTCTGCCTATCGGCGTTCAGCGGCCTGGAGTGAATCGCTTTTGCGACTTCATCGACGATCCTCATGCAACAGCCACCTACCGCGTGACGGCACGAACGTCGGCGCTTCTCGAATCCGCTCCATCTTCTCCGGCGACTGCGTCAACGCGGCCCATGACGGATGATGAACTACTGACCATGGTGCAGGAAGCCTCGTTCCGCTACTACTGGGAAGCGGCAGAGCCTCACTCTGGCATGACACGAGAAAGTACGCCCGGTAATGACGACATCATTGCAGTGGGCGCCAGCGGGTTCGGCGTGATGGCGATTTTGGTCGGCGCCGAGCGCGGCTTCATCACGCGCTTGGAAGCGCTGGATCGGCTGCTGCAAATCACCGCATTCCTGGAGAAGGCTGACCGCTTTCATGGTGTCTGGCCGCATTTTCTGAGCGGGAACACCGGAAGGGCTCTGCCTGTCTTTGATATGTATGACAATGGCGCAGACTTGGTGGAGACGTCGTTCCTAATGGAAGGGTTGCTGACCGCGCGGCAGTACTTCAAGGCCGATGGAGCGGCCGGGAAGGCGCTCTACGCCCGCATTAACAGGCTGTGGCAAGGGGTGGAGTGGAACTGGTTTGCCTCGATGCCCACGCACGATGCGATGTACTGGCACTGGTCCCCCCAATACTCCTTCTACATTGCCAATAGGCTGACAGGTTGGAATGAGGTCATGATCACCTATCTCGAAGCAATCGCGTCTCCGACTCACGCCATACCTGCTGGGGATTACTACAGCGGGTGGACGGGAGAAACGGTCGGGACTCCCTATGCCAACACCGCCGCCTACTTCGGAATCAAACCCAAAATGGGCGACGGCGCCGGCGGCCCGTTGTTCTTTACACATTATTCGTATATGGGCTTCGATCCGCACGCGCTCAGCGATCGTTTTACGAATTACTTTGATCACAATCGGAATCAGGCTCTCATCAATCAGGCATATTGCATCCACAATCCGAATCACTGGAAGGGGTACGGCGCCGATCTCTGGGGATTGACGGCAGTCGATGGTCCCGACGGCTACGTGCCCTATGAGCCGACTCAACAACTTGATGATGGAACGATCGCACCGACGGGAGCAATCAGCGCAATGCCCTACACTCCGGAGCAATCCATGGCCGCCTTACGCCATCTCTATCGCGATCTGGGTGTCCGGGTGTGGGGTATCTACGGATTCCGCGATGCGTTCAACCTCCAGAAAAACTGGTATTCGGGCATCACGATGGGACTGAACCAGGCGCCAATGGCAGTCATGATCGAGAACTATCATTCCGGAGCGATTTGGAAGAATTTCATGGCGAATCCGGAGATCGGGCCGATGGTGGAAGAGATTGAAAACCTGCCAGACGTGCATTAGAGCTGTTCTCCAATTCGTGTGTGGCATTTTGAACGTTGAACAAGGTGGCTTTTCCTTGATGAAAAAGCCGCCCTGCACTCAATTTGAGACTCCACGTGAACTGGAGAACCGC
>PLKY01000107.1 GCA_003140785.1 Acidobacteriaceae bacterium
AACAGCGGAAGGCGGGCTAAGGCACCTGCGGTGCGGCCAATTGCGCTTCGCGCCAGGAAGAGCGAAGCCGACAAATACACTGGGTGCCCCATCCTTGCGACTTCTTCTTGTCGCAAGGATGGGAAAAAAAACGAACCCAGACATCAAGGCCTCGGAGACTTCCTCCGAGGCTTTATGGTTTTCGCCTTCCTCCACTAGTGCGCGGCGAAATACTCCTCCAGTTCGTACAGCTGAACCTCGGCCTGGGATCTCAACTTCTGAACCCGCTCGAAGGTCGTGCCGAGCTCCATGTCGGGATGTACCTTCTTGAAACGATCGACGAACTGCTTGTCCTCGGCAAACGCCGTATCGAGGCTCGGAAATACGTCCACCGTGACTCCCTGATAAGGCCTGTCGCTGCCGAACGGCATGACGGCCAAATTCGCCGACCATCCCTCTTCTCTGCCGTCCTTCACCATCGCCTCTGCCAGCGGCTTCCACACCTTCTTCTCGAAAGCAATCCAATCCTCGAGATTCTCATTGGGAACTTTCATGTAGTTCACCTGAAAGTAGTCGCCCTTCTTCGCCGATCCTGCAAATGCTTCGTTCTGGAAAATCCCAACCGACATCAACCGGACCAGCGCATCGCGATGCTTGAAGTAGTCCTCTCCGGTAAACTTGAGTCCCGTTTTCTTGATCGCTGCGTCCACCTGTTCCGGGCCGAACTCATGCGGCATATTCGGGAAGAACGTCACAACCAGGTAATCGCAATCGGCTGCTTCGCCCCGGGAAAAGACCGCGCGCAGCAAATAAAAGGCCGTGATTTCACCGTCGTCGATACGGCCCTGGGCAATTTTGTGCATTTCGTCGGCCGTCCACTTCTGGAAGGCGGGAGCGCTGTCGGTCTTCAGCTTGTAGCAGGCAACAGCGTGGTAACCCGGAGAGGTCTGCTGTGCAAGACAAAGAGTTGACGCGGCAAACAAGGTAGCGGCGACCCCGGCGCACACAAGAACGCGGGTGAATTTCATTGTGAACCTCCTCTTTCTTTAGGCACTCCGTCCGGTCGAGCATGAATCCAGCGGGTTCCAGGCCTGAGGTCCGGAATGGTTTTTGGGGAAATGGGAACTGCCAGTGAACGATACGCGAAAACGGGTGAAAGAGAAACCAGAACGTTTTCCACACTAGAACGGAGGATGCTTTGCGTCTGCTTGCTTTCGTTCAGGTCTCTACTGCCCGACTTGCAAAGAATTTCCCCCTTCCGGCGCACAATTGTTGCATCGGAACTGGATCTAGGCCGACGCGCGGCACTCACTCTGGACCAGACGGAGGGCAAGGCATGTCCCCACACCCCTTCTGAAATGAAACATCTGATATCTAGCTAGTTCTAGAAAGAGGCATTTACGCGATATCCCCACCCGCTGACCAAATCGCAAGAAGAATTTGAGCAAAAATACCGGGGGGTGAGGGTATCCCTTAGGTACGCAATCAACCTTGGCGAGGACCAGGATGGGTTCGAGGCCAACGCACGGCCCCTCAGGCTCGATGGAGCAACTCGCGAATCTCGTCGTGACCGCCTTCGCCTGCCCATCCCTCCGGCGTCGCGTGGAATTTCGCATCTCGAAGGGTCAAGTTTGCGCCATGGCGCAGCAGAAACGCGATCGTATCCCGATGCTCATTGATCGCCGCCCAATGCAAGCCCGTCCCGCCAAAGACCCCTTTTGCATCGATGTCGGCCCCGCGCTCGAGCAACAACGCGGCGACCTCGGTGTGACCGTTGCGGCACGCGCGATAGAATGCGTCGGAGAGGACATCGCCCTTCATGCAGGCAGAGTCCGCAACCCAATGATCGGCGGGCTCCGCGGGAACCGCCCGCCTGCCCACCGTCGGATCCTGCGTAGCCGAATCGAGCAGATTGCGAACCAGGTCCATCTTTCCAAGGCTCGCTGCCATGACCAGGTCCATCCCCTGCGCGCCATGAGCAAGCAGCAAATCGGCAACCTCGGTGCTGCCCATGGTTGCCGCCCAATCGAGCGGCGTCGCACCCCACGATGATCTGGCCTCCAGGTCCTCGCCCGCATTCAGCAACGACTGGGCCAGGTCGCGGTCATCCCGTTCGGCTGCCCAGTGAAGCGGAGTTTTGAGAGAATCGTCCATCGCTTGAACTGCGAGAAAGCCGCTCCCGCCCCCTCATTACTTGCTCAGCGTCGCCTCAATCGCCACCGTCACCTCCGGCGAATCGGGCTTTACCGCCGGCTCAAACCGCGCCACTGGCTTCCCGTTGCGATCGAAAAGAAACTTGGTGAAATTCCACTTGATGTCGCCGCCGATTTGCGGATTCGCCGACTTGTCGGTCAGGAACTGATAGAGCGGCGTCTCATCGTCGCCCAGCACCGACACCTTGGACATCATCGGAAACGACACGTTGTACTTTGTGCTGCAAAACTTCTTGATCTCTTCGTTGGTGCCCGGTTCCTGCTGCGCGAAATTATTCGCCGGGATGCCGACGATCACCAGGCCCCGGTCCTTGTACTTCTCGTAAACCGCTTCGAGCCCCGCGTACTGCGGCGTGAAACCGCACTTGCTGGCCACGTTCACCAGCAACACCACTTTCCCGTGGAAGCTCTTGAGGCTCACATGCTCCCCATCAATCGATCGCATGGTGAAGTCGTAAATGCTGTGCGCCTCGGCGCTCGCTACAGCAGTGGCGATCAACAGCATCAGGACTAGCTTGCGCATTCGTATTCTCCTCANNGCGCGGCCCAAAGAATTGTTAGGAATTTGTCACCAATGCACGGAATCCGCTGACGGCGCGGCAGTCTTCGAGTTGGAAAACGCTGTCGGACATTGCAGAGAATTTCGCCGCTGCGTCGCACAATGATCTATGGCGTAGCGTCCAGTCCATCCTCGCGAGCGAGTGCCATGCCCGGCCCAAAAAAGCGGGGAAGCGCAAACGTAACCGCAACCTTTCTGGAATGAAGACTTTGATATCTAACCGTATTTAGAATTAGGACTTTGCAGGATCCAACCACCCACTACTCCATGCAATAAGAGGACTTTGCCGAAAACACCGGGGGGTGGGGGGGGGCTACTGCCGCAGCTCTACCAGCGTAGCCCCCTGCCCGCCCTCGTTCTGCGGAGCCTCAGCCACTCCGGCCACATGCGGATGGCCGTTCAGAAAGTCGCGCACGCCACGCCGCAGAATTCCCGCTCCATGCCCGTGAATTACGCGCACCCGCTGCAAACCAGCTAAAAACGCGCGATCGAGATACTTTTCCAATTCCTCGGTCGCTTCATCAACGGTACGCCCGATGAGATTGATCTCCATGCGCATTTCTTCTGTGTTGGCGCTCGTGACCGTGACGTGCACATTCTTCTGTCCGCGTGCAGCGGCAAGCGGGTCGGCCTTTTTTTCCAGCCGTGACTCTTGTCCAAAAGGCTGCGCCTCGCAGAGGTCGTCCCGCTTGACGCGCATCTTGATCGTTCCCAGCGCAACTTCGAAAACGTCCTTCTCGACTTCGCGCTGCACGGTCGCAATCTTGTTCATTGATTTGAGGCGCACCTGATCGCCGGGCGCAATGTGCTTGAGCAAATGCGGCTGCGCATTGGCATCTCCCTGGTCCGCGCCCGTTCGGTGGGCAACAACCGTCTGATTGAAGCTCTCCTGAAACTCCCGCCGCAGGCGGTTGATGCGGTGTTCGGCTTCCTTTGAAAGCTTCTGCTGCGCGGCGCGATCTTCGATGGCACGGACGTTTTCCCGCATCTGAAACTCGAAGTCCTTCAGCAGCGAAGCCAGCTTGGCTTCAAGGTCACGCGTTCGGTTGCGCAGTTCCACATCGCCTTCGCGCGCAAGTTTCGCTCTCTCCTGATTGAGCGCATACTGCTGCTCGCGCGCCTTCTTCTGCTCTACTTCAAGAGCCATCAGCTCGTTATGCAGCTTGTCGAGGAAGCGCGCAATGTCCACCTGTTGCGAGCCAAGCCGCTCGCGCGCCGCAGCAATGATTCCGCGATTCAAGCCCAAACGCTCCGCCGTCTGAATGCCAGCCGAAGCGCCCGGAACGCCGAGCCGCAGATGGTAGTTGGGAACAAGCGTGACTTCATCTACGCCCGCTGCCGCATTCAACACGCCGGGCGTATTTGCCGCATAGACTTTAAGCGAAGTGTGATGCGTGGAGATGAGGGACCACGCACGGGATTCAAGAAAGAAGCTGGCAACGGCCACGGCGAGCGCCGAACCTTCCTCTGGATCGGTCGCCGAACCAAGCTCATCGAGCAGCACCAGCGAATGCGCATCGGCGAGACGGGAAAGGCGATCGAGATTGAGAATGTGCGCGGAGAACGTCGACAGCTCAGCCTCGATGGACTGCGCGTCGCCGATGTCTGCCAGGAAAGCTGTGAACAGAGGAAAGCTCGCCGCCTCGGCAGGCACAGGAATACCGGCCTGCGCCATCATCGCCAGGAGCGCGGTCGTCTTCAGCGTTACGGTTTTGCCACCGGTGTTCGGTCCGCTGATGATCAACTGCCGCGCCGACGAAGTCAGCTCCAACGTGAGCGGAACAACATGACCGCCTGTGGTCCGCAGGTGCTTTTCCAGCAGAGGATGGCGGGCGGCATTGAGTGTCAGCTTCTCTGGCGTCAGGGATGGCTCAACGCAGTTGTAGTCGCGAGCAAAGCGCGCGCGCGCCAGCAGGCTATCCACAAGCGCAAGGACGCGCGCGCCAGCGACGAGCGATTCGGCGTAGCCGCCCACCTGCCGCGTAAGCGCCACAAAGATGCGATGGATCTCGGCCTGCTCGTCTTCAAGCAGCCGCACCAGCTCGTTGTTCTGCTCGATCGTTTCGAGCGGCTCGACATACACCGTCAGTCCCGACGAACTGGCCCCGTGCACGACGCCGGACACGCGTCGCTTCAGCTCGCTGCGTACCGGAATCACGAAGCGGTCGCCGCGAATGGTGATCACGTCGTCCTGCGTTGCCCCATCGCTTGAGAGCTTCCGCAACGCAGCGCGCAGAGATTCTTCAATCACGTGCTGCTGGCGCTCCTGTTCGCGACGAATCCGCCCCAATTCCGGTGAAGCATCGTCGGCCAGCGACCCATCCGGCTGAATTTTCCGCTCGATGGATTCGGCGAGCGGGCGCAGTCCCTGCGTCAATTCTGCAGAGAGCTCGGATAATCCCGGTAGTTTTCCCACCAGCCGCGCTGGCGGCGACTGCAACAGAGCTTGCCACGCGGCAACGTCGTTCGCGAGCCGCGCGACTGCCTGCAATTCCCTGGCTTCGAGAGCGGCCTCAGGAATGCGCGCCTTGGCAGCGAGTTCTGTGGGATCGAACAGACCGCCGAGGGGAACCGAGACCTGCTCGCCAAGCATCAGACGCACTTCGCCCGTCAGTCGATGTTGCCGCGTGATCCATTCCTCGTCGATGGAAGGGCGCAGCGAAAAGATCGCAGCCCGACCGATGGAAGATGCAGAGAACCCGGCAACCAGGGAAAGCAGTGGTTCCCATTCGAGAGCAGCCAGATCAGCATTCTCAACCAGGGACGGAATGGGGTCGAGCAGCGGCATACCAACAACTATCTTACGGCGTTGTCAGCAGTGACATCACCGATCGTCGCTCTTGGATACTGATGGAGAACCCTATGTCGACGAGGACGGCGTAGTTGATTTTGGCGCGGAATCCGAAGACGAGGAGGTTGTCGCAGATTCCGACGATCCCGATTTTGCCGAAGAGTCCGAAGCTGCAGGCTTGCTGTCGCCTTTGCTGTCGGCTGCGGGCACAGCTTTGGTATCAGCCGAATTGCCATCGGAAGAGCTCGCGGCCGACTTGGGCGCGTAATCGTTCACATACCAACCGGCGCCTTTGAATTGAAGCGCAGGAGCGGTCAGCGGGCGCTCGAGCACACCCTGGCATCTGGGACACTCCGACTCGGGCGTGGCATTAAAGCTCTGTATCTTCTCGAAGCGATAGCCGCACTTGGTGCAGCGATATGCATATAAGGGCAAAGTTCCGTAAGCCTCCAGCGAAGAATGACGCTGTCTCTATTGTACCGGCAGGGCGGCATCTCGATGAAACGCACGCCGCCCGCTGGTTTCGCGCTCTTCATTGGGACTCAATGAATGGCAAGGGGAACCGACGCGACGTGATACTCCCACGCCAGCGTGATCTTGCCGCCGCTCCCGCCATCGCCGTCTACCGTCCAGAGCAGATTCTCGACAATTGCGGTAGGCTTGCCCATCTTCATCTTCACGCGGCCAAGGTCCTGCGTGCCGTCGTAGGCCAGTCCCCACTCGCCAGTCTTCCTGTTCACAATCAGCGTCCAATTGTCGGGGTCGGAGATATCGACGAACAACGTGTAGGTTCCTGCGGGCACTGCAAGGTCGCCGATCGTCAGGTTCGCATCGGTTTTGAGCGTGGTGGCGGCGTTGGCTCCGGCGCGCCAGATGGGGTACTGCGAGCCGTGCGCTGTCTTAATGAGGCCGTCGCTGGTAAAGACGTGGCCTTCGCGGCCTTTGACGCGGGGCGAGTTGTAGCTGATCGTGACCGTTTTGCCTCCAATGGTTCCGGTCGCGGTTTNNTGGCGGATTTTGTTGAGCAGAGAGGCTACAGGTGGCGGCGATAAGTGCGCCGGCACAAATCAACAGACGATTCATGACAATTCTCCTCCGGGCAAAGCTCGCTCCTTTTGCGGATAGGTTCGCCGGGAGAATTGTCGCACTACGCACCTGTGTCGGGAAAGTTAGCGCATTCGCCGCATAGCGGCCGCCTGCTATGATGCGGCGCAAGGCATTGCATGCAGCAGACCCGTACACGAGGATCGCCTGGCGAAAGATTTCGCGACGCTGTTCGCGACGAGCGGCCCTTGCAAGTCGCCGGCGCAATCAATGCCTACACCGCGCGCATGGCTCAAGCAACGGGCTTCCGCGCACTCTATCTCTCCGGCGGTGGCGTTGCCGCGAATTCG
>PLKY01000112.1:0-4791 GCA_003140785.1 Acidobacteriaceae bacterium
TATCCGGGACCGCTGAGCCAGGTGATCGAGGGGATGGACAGCATTCTGAGCATGCCGGGCGGGTGTTTTGAGCAGACATCGTCGAGTACGTATCCCAATGTGCTGGCGCTCGATTATATGAAGCGGACGAAGAAGCTGACACCGGAGGTGCATGCGAAAGCAGAGGGCTACATTGCAAATGGATATCAGCGGCTGCTGACGTTTGAGGTGCCGGGCGGTGGGTTTTCGTGGTTTGGTCAGGCGCCAGCGAACAAGATTCTGACGGCGTATGGGTTGATGGAGTTCAGCGACATGGCCAAGGTTTCAGATGTCGATCAGCGGCTGATTGAGCGCACCGGCGCATGGCTGGCGAGCCAGCAAGAGGCAGATGGAAGCTGGAAGCCTGACACGTATTTCATTAATGAGGGTGCGACGAACCGGTATANNTATATCGAAGAGCATGCCGAGACAGAGAAGGACGCGTACACGCTGGCGGTGATTGCGAATTTTGCGGTGGATTCGAAGGGCGATCGCGAGTTTGCGCGGAGAGCGCTGAAAGCTCTGCTGGAGGCGCGCATAGAAAAAGGAGATGAAGTTTCGTGGAGCGCGCAAGAGACGGGAGTTTACTCGACGGGCGAGAGCGCGGCGATTGAGACGACGGGGCTGGCGACGCAGGCGCTGCTGAAATGGGGGCAGGCGAGCGAGGTTGCGCGCAAGGCGCTGGCTTATCTTTCGGCGCACAAACAGGCGTCGGGCAACTGGGGCACGACGCAGGCGACGATTATGGCTTTGCGCGCTCTGCTTCTGTCGACGGAGCTGAGTGCCGCGGATGTGCGTGGATTGATGGCGGTAAAGGTCGATGGCAAAGAAGTGGAGACGCTGAAGCTGACGGAGGAAAACAACGATCTGCTGCACCAGTTTGTGCTGAAGGGGATCGACGCGCAAAAGGCGCATGCGGTGGAGTTGACGTTTGATGGAACAGGCGGTCTCGCTTACCAGGTGGTGGGGCGGTTTTTCACGCCGTGGAGCGAGGAGCATGAGAACGAACATGAGCATGGGGCGCTGACGATCGATGTGGCGTATGACCGAGCGAAGCTGGCGCAGAACGATTTTGCGACGGCGACGGCCACGGTGCGCAACAACCTGCCGGAGTTCGCGAAGATGGTGATGGTGGATCTGGGGATTCCGCCGGGGTTCGATTTGCTGAGTGAGGATTTGCAGTCGTTTCAAGAGAAGACAGCCGGGGACGCGAGCGGACGGTTGGAGAAGTTTTCGCAGACGGCGACGCAGGCGATTCTTTACTTCAACGGGCTGGCGCCGGGGCAGACGGTGAGGTTGAAGTTTCGGCTGCGGGCAAAGTATCCGATTCGCGCGAAGACATTTGAGTCGCGGGTTTATGAATATTACGATCCGGCGGTGAGCGCTACGGCGCAGCCGGTGGAGCTGGAGGTCGGTGAGCGATGAGGCTGAATACGGCGAGGCTGGTGTAAACTGAAAGGCGAACCCCAGGGCCGGCTCACCCGAGCCGGCTCGATTGTGTCGGGACGTGGCTCAGCCTGGTAGAGCACTCGCTTGGGGTGCGAGGGGTCGGCAGTTCAAATCTGCCCGTCCCGACCATTTTCTCTTCTCTTCCCCGTGCAAACGATCGTCGGGCTATTGGCTCGAACCGGGAGCCATTGCGGATAACCTGGTGTCCGGAATGGAGCGTCGGAAGTAGACCCAAAGATAGAAGATGCTAATGATCAGCAGGATGAGAGGCGCAGGGAAGGCCAGACCCGCTGCCGCTGCCTGCGCGGATGGTCCTGTCGCCGATGAATGCGGGTGATACAAGAGGCCGACGAGAAGAGCTTGCGGCAGGTCTCCGGTCAACACGAACCCTGTGAGATTCAGCGAAAGGGCCACCCGCCCAATCAATCCCCCTTCGGCCCAAAGCATTGCACATGCAGGAACCGTGAGCAGCAGAAGCTTGGCGTCATATTCACGATGATAGATGGGCAGCAAAGAAAGGGTCGCGATGGCCGCCAACCCAAGCCGGACTGTCGCCGGTGACGCGCGAGACCGCAGAGTGACGAATATCCACACGAGCAGAAGTGGCGCACAGACGAGGTAGGTGGCCAGGTTGTAGAAGCGCGGATCGTCGCTGAATACGCTAAAGACCGCTTGCAGGTTTGTTAGCATTCCCGGGCCGTTGGCAGCGGTCGCAGCAGGACCTGGGTCGGTTAGTCCACCGTGTACTGAAAACGCCAGGATATTGGCGCGCATTTCCTGAAACCAATGTGGCGCTACATGCCATACCCACAGGAGTCCAGGCAGACTCAGGACGGCGAATGCAACGACGGTTTGCAGGGCACGTTTGCGATAGACTCCACCGGCCAATAGGAAATATAGCCAGACCATGCCTGCGTCGTGGGGTTTAATTGCGAGGCTAACCGCAAGACACAGGATTCCAGCCGGGACAAATCGATCCTGTAAAAAGCACCAAACGGCGACAACGCAGAGGCTGACGACAATTCCGGCCGAGTTGCCTGAAATCACAATCAATTCGCAGTTGACTAGAAGGAAGCCCACCATGACACCGGAGAGGATTGGCGCATCATTTGCCCCTAAATTCCAAATTAAGAAAGAGGCAAGGATCATGCTCCCGACAGTGAAAGTCATCCAAAGTACATGCGCGGGTCCCCAGGGCAGCATCGCAAACGGAACCGTAAAAACAAATGTGGTCGGAGGGTAAATATACCGGGTCACAATCTGCCGAACCACCGCGGTATCCGATGGGCGATCTCTTCCTTGTGCCCGTGCTGTGCGCAGTACTTCTCTTTCGTTGTATGGGTCACAGCCTTGAAGGAGGCATCGAGCGGGGTTGTACAGTACTCGGAAATCCTGCATTGCAGCTGGAGAGGATTTTTCGAAGGCGACACTGAGGATAAGAAACAACGCGGTCCCGATCAGCAGCAGGTAAAGACCGTCGCGGCGCGTTCTCGTCATTTTGAAATGCTCGTCGTGTCAGAAATATCGCGCAAGATCATTGGCGGCAATCGAGAGCACGAAACTCATCGTCGGCAACTACGGGTCTCAGTGCCCAAACCCAACCGTTCTTATTCTTCCATGCCGGATCGTAAACGCGGGCGACAAGGTACTGAATGCCATATTGTCGGCAGGTGATGCGCGCCTGTTCGGCGGTGTTGCCGCTGTAGAGGGCATCGATTGCGGCTGCCATCGATGGGCAACCGCTTGGATCGCCGCCAAGCTCGGACCCGCACCAAGGTTGGTCGGAGGTGATGGCTATTTGGTGGTTGACTTCCCGCAAGTCAAGGTCCGTTACAAGGTGGTTCGTAAATGTCGGGTTGAACTGCACAACTGCATCTTTTGGAACAGCCGCGTCCAATTCAGCATAGCCGATGGATGAAATATACGCATTATGAAACGGGTCGTAAGTAGAGTGGCTGTGATCCGCATGTCTATTCGCTCCGGCAAGCGAAGTGTAGAACCGCAAGAGGAGCGCTTCGTAAAGAGTACCGATCATTCCGATGACTAACGCGAATGAGGCTATTGATCGCAACCAATACGGCACCTTTTGCGGGAAGCTGGCATACTTGGCGGAAGCGACTTGCTGGCGATCTGTGGACTTCCAGCCAGAGATCAATTTGGTCGCCAAGAGAAGCAGAGCAAACTGTGCGAAGAGCGGCGCTCTGAGGCCGAAATCATCGCTTTGCAGTACAGAAGATCGCATGAAGGAAATGAGCAAAATGGTTGCTGAGGTGATGAACACGAGGGAACGTTCCGCGTAGGTCAGAGACGCCCTGCCACGCAAAATTGGAACAAGATAAATGAGAAGGACGACAAGATAGAACCCCAACTCGATCATGTACCCGGGCGCAAGAAGAGACAATCTCGCCGAGAGCAGCGACGCCAGAGGGTGATGACTTGTGAAATTCCGAAGGAAGTTGGACGCCAGCAGACAGTCCGCTGGGATCATGTCACGGATGGCGAACGAAAAGGCGGAGCCGCCATATAGCTTGGACGTCGTGTGAGTCAATTCTGAAAGGAAAGGAAAGAGCAGGATGCAGGCGCCCGCGCCGCCCGCTGCGAGCAGAAACACAGGCAGCGGTCGCCGCTCGATTGTCGTCTGCCAGACGGCCCAGGCCACCACCACCAGGAAGAACGCAAAAGTTACGTACACAGAGAGGCCGAACGCGCTTGACAGTGCGAGAGCAATGGCGACGATGCTCTCAGTGCGTTTATTCTCGCCCTTGTTGCCGGCCATCCACGCCAACAAGAATGCGAACATGCAACATACGAGAGCAACAACATGGTGGGGGGCATAGAGAAGGACATCGAGCCAACTGGTCATGGGTTCGCGGGACCAGAATTTTGCGTCGAACAGCGGAGGTTGGTGCAGGTAGAAAAAGTCCCAGCAGACTGCGCATACGCCTAGCCCGGTAACTGTAAGCAACAAGACGGAGTCGAGAAACTGCCGGCGTAGATCCGGGCCGGCTGCGAGGAAATGCTTAAGATAAACCCCTATGAGGGCAGCCAGGACAAATCCAGCCCAGACGGAACTAGCAATAAGAATAGCTTGGGCGGACAGATGCGTCATTTTCGCTGTCGCGGCGCAGAGGATGTACCAAAAGTAGTAATTGCGCATCGCGGTAGGATGTTTGTACAGGTAGAGCGAGTTGGCTGGCGGGATGCCGGTGCGAAGCACGCTCTCAGTCCAGTTGACCCGCGCTCCATGATCCAAGATCGTAATGCTCATGAAGAGCTTGTCGCTGCGCTGAATGTCAACCAGCGACGAGACCACTACGATCATCC
>PLKY01000112.1:4828-7907 GCA_003140785.1 Acidobacteriaceae bacterium
GCGGCGATGGTCGTGACTGCGAAAGAGAGGGGCAGGCTCCAGAAGATTCGCTCGATGAGCGAGCGCTGCCGAAAGTTGTGAAGGTTGGTGAACCAGGCTGTGATGTAACCAGTGCAGACGGTTGCCGGGACGAAGGCGGGAATCGCCAGCGTGCTCTCTATGATTTGTTGAGCGGTGATGTTGGGAACGCTGAGAATCTCGACCTCCTCTGCGGCCAATTCATGAGTTCACGCGGCTCTTGAGTGAAGAGACCTTAGAGCGCTTCCGGTTTAGTGGCGCAGGCGCCGAATACTCTCAATGTCGATTGA
This sequence comes from Acidobacteriaceae bacterium, assembly GCA_003140785.1. Lineage (GTDB taxonomy): Bacteria > Acidobacteriota > Terriglobia > Terriglobales > Acidobacteriaceae > Telmatobacter. The sequence continues at coordinate 5,137 of PLKY01000112.1, forward strand.
TTGTTTTACTTTTCTTCTTGAAAAGCCTAGCACTCAGCTACGCCAGCGAGTTCGAAAAGCGGGCACGCAGGTACTAAGTTTGCCAGCCCTGGAGAAGGGCCCCAGGTCGCCGTGGCAGGATAACTCTGCGCGAACGCTCTGGCCCACGGAAGGTCAGCTGCGCTTGTTGTTGAGCGTGGTGATTCCGGGAGTTGCGTTGGAAGAACGCGAGACCGGCTGAGTTTCGAAGTGGCGTTTTTACAGGCGGAGCAAGAAAGATTGGCGGCTGCTTTGACGCTGCCGCCAATCTCATTCCGACCAATATTGAAGATCTAGATTACGCGCATCTTTTGCCCGAGATGATCCNNCCCCTGCTCCCTCCGGAACGACAACTGAAGTACTAGCGCCAGAAGTAGCCGGCGTGGCGGAACAATTCGACTTCGGCTGTAATGCTGACGGTGAAGAGCGCGAAGGCGATCATGGCGATGGTAAGACGTGGGAAGCGCTCGGTGAATCCGACCTGCGCGCCTGTGGCCTGTGCGAAAAGGCGGCCCGGCGCGGGTGCGGTATTGCGCAGAATTGCCGATTCTGATTCACGGCTGTAAATGGTCCCGTCGGCCCCGGAAGTGGATTGGTTAGCGGGTACGGCGATCCAACTGCTTTTGCTGGTCCTCACAAGGTTGAAGTATTGCTCAGAAGTGGCCATTTTTTTCCTCTTATATTCTCGTTTGATGCAGTTGCGAGCCGATGGGGAAGGCATCGCGGAAACCAAGGCTGATGTATTGAACGTACCCCGGTTCCTGCGGAGCAACAATGGCGCAAAGGTGTCGAAAACCGGCACAAATGGTAGCTCTTTCGAGCGGGAAGAAATGCAAGAGAGTAATGCAAATTGGTTACCGAAAGGAGGAAGGTAACAAGCGAAATCGAATGCAAGTAAAAAGTGATTGAACGTAGTTATTAAGTTATTAATACGAGGGAATCTTCGGATGTGCGGTAAGTGCCTGAAGATTTGGCGACGCGGCTTTGTGAGGGATTTGTGAAGCTGGATCGGTGTCGTGGTAACGGATGGCCGGGAGATGTGGAAAACGGATGGATGCGGAGGCGGACAGATTCTGGAGATTTCCACATCTGTGATTCTTCGCCGAGGGAGGAAGTGGGCTCGCGACGACAGAAGAACAATGAGAGTAAACAGAGATTCTTTGATTCGCCTCGCTCAGGAGGGCTGCGATCGACAGCGTGTGCGGCTCAGGAAGGGAAGAGCGACTCGGTGGAGGCGTGGAGGCTGGTCATGCGCGGTCGGCGGCGCGGCATCTGCGGCTCGTGCGACGCGAGAAGGCCGGCGATTTCGCGTAGCTCAGCGCGTGCGGAGCCGATGATAGCGGCAGCTTTGTCGAGGCGCTTGGCGGGCTCGCCGGGAGCGAGCGGGAGGCGCGATTGCTGCTCCGCGCGGCGGACGGCACCGAGTGCGTGACGCGCGCCAGACAGGGTGTAGCCTTCGCCATGGACGAGGCGCTTGATCTCGAGAGCTATCTCGACGTCGCGCCGGCGATAGAGGCGCTGGCCGGTGCCACTCTTGCCCGGCTTGAGTTGAGGGAACTGAGACTCCCAGAACCGCAGGACATAGGTTTCGACTTTGCAGATGCGAGCTACGTCGCCAATTTTGAAATAGAGACGGTCCGGAATAGTGGGCTGTTCGTGGACGCGCTTGGGGGATAGTTGCGTGGCCATAGGGGTCATTGGGGCGCGTGCATTGGAGCGCGCGCAGTTCGTTAATGGAAGTATAGGCCATCAAGGTGCGGATGGCAGCACGAAAATCGATCTTCGCGCTGTGGAGCGCACGCGTGAAAGGGTTCGCGCGTGGAGGTCTTTCTATCGGGACTCAGGGCGCGTGATAGCGGTGCGCGCGGGAGAATTCGGCGGTGCGGCGCGAAGATATTGCACGGGCCAGCTTGCAGAGTCGCCGAGTACGGCTGCGGCGTGGAGAGGCCAGTAGGGATCGCGGAGCATTTCGCGGGCGAGGAAGACGAGATCGGCGTGGCCTTCGGCGATGATGGTGTCGGCTTGCTGCGGGTCTGTGATCACGCCGACGGCGGCGGTGGGAATCGCGGCTTCGGCACGGATGCGCGCGGCAAAGGGTGTTTGAAACGCAGGACCAACGGGGATGACCGCGTGAGGAACCTGGCCGCCGGAGGAGCAATCGACGAGGTCGACGCCATGGGCGCGGAGATGGCTGGCGAGGGCGACGGAGTCATCAATAGTCCAGCCGCCTTCAACCCAATCGGTGGATGAGATGCGGACGAAAATCGGCAGGTGATCGGGCCAGGCGGCGCGCACGGCGTCGACAACCTGGAGCAAAAAGCGAGTGCGGTTCTCGAAGCTGCCGCCGTAGGCGTCGGTCCGGTCGTTGTNNATTGGCGAGCGGTGAGAGGAACTCGTGAAGGAGGTAGCCGTGGGCGGCGTGGATTTCAACGAAGTCAAAACCGGCGGCGAGCGCGCGCTGCGCGGACAAGGCAAATGCGCGGACGATGGCGTCGATGCCGGCCTGATCCAAAGGCTCGGGGACGGCGTAGTGGGGCGCGAACGCGATGGGGCTCGGAGCGACGGGCTGCCATCCGCCTTCGGCGGGAGACAGCAGGCGATCGCCGATGAAAGGCGAAGCCATGGAGGCTTTGCGCCCGGCGTGGGCGAGTTGAATGCCTGCTCGGACACCCTGAGCGTGGATGAAATTGGCGATGCGCGTGAGGCCGGGGATGTGGTCGTCCTTGTAAATGCGTGCGCCGTGAAAGCCGGTG
>PLKY01000152.1:0-11026 GCA_003140785.1 Acidobacteriaceae bacterium
GCAAAGGAGCCGATGTAGCGCAAGCCGTCGTACTCAAAGACGGAGCGCTTCCAGGCAAACCATGCGTCGCTCTTGAGCGGATGGGAGGTAGACCCGAGTCCGAGAAGATACATCATCATAAGCTCGCTATATAAGTCCCAACGGGATGGAATAAAACCAAGCTCGGGCTTCCATCCATGTGACAGCAGAGTTGTATCTTCGGAAAGCCAGGTCCAATCGACGCGATCGAAGATGGCGTGGGCGAGATCGCCGATGTCCTTTTCCTGAAAATGCTGGCGGCAGGTGAGGACTCCGCACAGCAGCATCGCGGTATCGACCGATGACGCTTCGGAATCCCAAATTCGTTCGCCGGTATTGATATTGGCGAAGTGATAGAAGAAGCCGCGGTGGGTGGGCAATTTGTGCCAGATGAACGACAACGCATCGAGAACTCGAACGCGCGCGTCCGCGTGGCTCACAAAGCCCCGCTTTTCGCCGATGCAAATCGCCGTAAGGCCGAAACCAGTGGACGCGATGCTGGCTGCCACGGTGGTGTCGTTGGTGCGGACGTTGCAACGGTCTTTGGTCAGCCCTGTGGCGGGGTTCGCCTGTTCCCAGAAGAAGAGGAAATTCGCGTGTTCCAGTTCGTTCAGAAACTGGTCGTCCTCCGGTGAAAGGACGGTAGGCGCCGGCGAAGGCGCCGGGCTTGTGTGCTGCTCCGGCTTTTGTGGCTGGGGCTCTTGCTGTTCGATCGGGCTCTCACCGAAGAGTGGAAGCATCCCGGTTTGCGAGATCGGCAGGCCCAACGAGAGTCCCGCCATCCCGCGTAATAACTTTCGGCGTGACTCGGCGACGATGCGCGCCTCGGCTTTTTTGCGAATGTGCATGCCCCTTTCCCTTACAGATCGATACGCTGGGTCGAACTATGCGGCCGCTGGCTGGAGAAGCCTGAAACGACCTGGGCGGCTACCGATTATAGATGCAATTGCATCTTATCCGTAAGCAATGGCAGGTCGGCAACCGAATTACCCACGTTAAAATGGCATCCGGACGGATGAAGCCTTCATGCGTTGGAAATGGATAGCGGTCTCGGCAATCATCGGCTCAATCGCGCTTATCACGGCTACCGTGCTGGTGGTGCGGGCGCGTCGTTGGAATTCAACCTTGATGACTCTCCAGGGTGCGGTAATTCGTCGCGATAGCGACACGCAAAAAGAGGTGCCCATCTCCGACGCGCAGATTACCGCGACGCGTGGTGCAACGACAATTAGTACCCGTTCGGATGCGTCGGGGTATTTCAAGATCAAGTTTTCTGAGGTTGTCTGGCCGGGGCAGACGGTTGCTCTCAGTTTTCGTCACGAGGACTACGAACCACTCGACATCAATTTACATATTCAATTCCGGTCGATGATGCGACGGTTGTATTTAGCCGCGATGGAGCCAGAGCCCAGTGCAGTACGAACCAGCGCGGCGCCGGGTAAGCCGATCTCGGTGGTCTCGAATCTTCGCGTCCGTTACACAGAGAATTTTCAGACTGACGAAGACATTGGCAGCGCGGTCAGAACCTTCCAAGTCGTCAATCGAGGAAACATTCCGTGCAGGCGCCAGGCCCCCTGTTCACCGGATGGAAGCTGGAAAGCCACTAAGGCCTCGATTACCCTCGATGCCGGTATGGGCAACGAATTCCGCAACGTGCGAGCCTCGTGCATTGCCGGGCCTTGCCCATTTACGCGGATCGACTCAAGCGGCTTCCAGCAGCACGGCCGCACGATCGAGGTTTCGGCGTTCGATTGGTCAGACACAGCAACCTTTCTGTTAGAAGCTGAGGTGGTTCATACCACAATTGCATCCAACGTGCGACACTCGTATCCTGTCGTTTTTGATCGCACGTTCAACTTTACCGTTCCGCCCACCCAGGAGGGCGTGAGCCTCGAGGCCGAAATCAATGGCGCGCCTATGGTCTTTCCCATGGGCCCGGACCTCTACTTAAGCTGGGCCAGTTGCACCGCGACAATCAGCACCGATGGGGAAAAGTCCACGGCCTACCGCTGCGAGCTTAAGCCGGGCTATCGTTTCTGAAGTTAGTTACCGCGCCGACCTCTGCGCCACGCGCGATCCTAACGGAGGATTTCGCACTGGACACGCCGATCAAGAAGAGCTGGTAGGACGCTGGATTCTCTATCGCGAGTAAATTCGCAGCCCGATTAGGTACGCGATCGGATTCGGCGGCAAGGCGCTCGCTCGGGGGGGCGGTGGAAAAGTCAAGAATGCCCCAATCCTGTTGCGCCGATTCACGCGCCGTTCATCGCGGATTCACAAGCTGTTGAAGGATGGCCTCTACGCTCGCAGCATGACTAAGAACCAGATCATGCGTTCCGTTGTTTTCTTTTTTGGCCTGTTGATGGCAATCGGTTGCACAAAGGCAATGGCACAATACGAGGATGGCAGCTTGATCGGCACCATCCGCGATGCCAGCGGTGCGGTTGTGGGAAATGCCACCGTCACCGTCACCAATGTGAATACGGGAATCGTAATGAAAGTCGCTTCGAACAGCTCTGGTGATTATGAAGTTCCGGCGCTGCGCGTGGGTGTTTATACGATCGAGGCCGAGGCATCGGGTTTTGCGCCAGCGGAGGCAAAAAACATCACGATTTCCGTAGCTGGCAGGCAGCACATCGACCTGACACTGAATGTGGGCCAGGCAAACGCCACAACGGTCGAGGTAACAGATGTGGCGCTGCAGCTCGAGACCGAGACGAGCGAACGCGGGGAGACAGTCTCTGGATATCAGACGGAAGCGCTTCCTTTGGTTAGCCGCAATTACTCAGACTTATTGGCTCTGGTAGCAGGCTCGCGCCAAGCGCCTACAGCAGCCACAACCACGGCGGTTACGAGCCTGGTCCGTGCGGGTTCGTATAACGTAAACGGCGAGCGCAGCATGTTTAACAACTTTCTGCTGGATGGCCTTGATAACAATGCCTATGGCGAAAGTAACCAGGGATTCGACAACCAGATTATTCAGCCGCCGCCCGACTCGATTTCGCAATTTCAAGTGGTGACAAATAACGAGAGCGCGGAGTACGGACGGTCTTCGGGTGCGACGATCAATGTGGCTTCGCGCAGCGGAACTAATCAGCTCCACGCGACACTCTACGAATTTATTCGCAACACCGACCTGAATGCTTTTGGCTACATTCACGCCGTCAGCGGCACACATACGTTTCCGAAACCCGGATTTAATCGCAATCAATTTGGGGCTGATTTCGGCGGACCAATACTCAAGAACAAGCTATTCTGGTTCCTGGATTACGAGGGCTTCCGCCAGACGCTGACGCCGACCGTGGTGTTGACGGTGCCCACGCAAAACGAGATCAACGGAATCCTGGCTGTCGACGTGCAGGACCCGTTCAAGCCGGGAACTTACTATAAAGCCGGTACGTCCATTCTCACTTCGCCCGATATCAGCCCGATTGCAAAACAGGAGTTGGGATTCTGGGGCGAGCTGCCCTCGCAATGCCAAGTCGCGGCCGGCTCTTCTCTCATCAACACGAGTACAGGCGTTGCAACCAACGATTGCGCAACCAATGCGCCCTTCACCGACAACGCGGACAAAGGCGATTTGAGATTCGACTACCAGCAGAGCCAAAGCAGCTCATGGTTCTTGCGCATCAGCGATCGCAAGGAGACGGGCATCAACTATCCAACTTTGCCCTTGCCGCTGGATGGCCAGACCAATGGCCGCATCAAGATCCTCGATCAGCAGGTTGCACTTGGTTACACGCACGTGATGGGCACGAATAAGGTGCTCGAAGCGCGGCTTGGTCTCTCCGGTACGCGCGCTGGGAAATACACGCTTTCGATCGGCGACAACGCCATCGTTATTCCCGGACTACCGACTGACCCTACGGTTGCCGGCGGATTGCCTTCCGTCAGCGTCTCGGGTGGTTTTAGCGCATTTGGCCGTCAGAGCACCAATCCTCAGTGGCAGAACCCATCGCTACTCGATCCGAAGGTGAGCTTCGCGTGGGCCAAGGGCAGGCACTCTCTCAAGTTCGGTTATGAGTACGAGCATATCTGGATGGAAGTGCAGGACTCGAATCCGCTGTTCGGTTCCTTTACCTATGGCAGAGGATACAGCGTGTGCCCGAAGACTGCCGGAACCGCTTGCGCCAGTACGAGTGCCGCGGCTGACACTTACTGGGCGGATTATCTCTTCGGAACCACAAACGCGTACGCGTTGGCTACTTACTTCAAGGCGCACCTGCTGCAATCGATGGACAGTGTCTACGTCCAGGACGACTGGAAGGTTTCGCCTAAGTTAACTTTGAACCTGGGAGTTCGTTGGGAATATGGAGCGCCTTACTCCGAAGCCAACAACAACCTTTCCAACTTCGACCCAACCACAGGAACGATGCTGACGTTGGCCAAGGGTTATACCGGCAACAGCTTCATCGCGCCCTACAGCGGCAGCGGCGTCTATGGCAAAACACTGGTGAATCCGGCGTTGGGTGACTATGCGCCGCGCGTCGGCTTTGCCTATGCGTTGACGCCTTCCGTTGTGGTTCGTGGTGGGTATGGGACCAGCTTTGCGCATTACACGCGCGCCGGTTCAGGCGATATCCTCGCCATCAACGCCCCCAATGCCTTGTTTGTTTCGGTCACGCAACCTACAACCGCCACCGCGAACGGTTATCGCACCGTCGACCAGGGATTCCCTCCGAATCTTGCCACGACGTTTAGCGCCGGTACAGATAACATCACCTATGTCCCCAAGGACACGAAAGACAGCTACGTCGAGAGCTATTTCCTTGAGGTGCAGAAGGAGCTGGCGAAGAACACACTCGTGGATATCGCGTACATCGGAAATCACGGCGTGAAATTGCAAGGCTTCCTGAATGCAAACCAGGGCAATCCGGCACTGGGGATCGCGAATCCCACTAATCCAGCGCTCGGCGCCGGGTTCGTGCGGCCGTATCCGAATTGGGGCGGGCTGGTGGGCACGACCTACGACTACGGGGACATCACCGAAGCGCTGAACGAATTCTGGTCGCACTTCAACGCGCTCCAGGTGCGCTATGAGCAGCGATTTGTAGCCGGCTTGACGTTGCTGAACTCCTTCACCTGGGGACACTCGCTCGACAACGCGTCGGCGTCGCTCGAGGGCAACACGCCCTCGCCTCAAAACGGCTATAACCTTGCAGCAGATTATGGGCAGTCGGATTACAACCTTCCACTCGCCAATGTAACCAGTCTCGTGTACGACTTGCCGGTCGGGCGCGGGCGCGATTATCTCTCCAGCGCGAATCCGGTCCTTGATGGCATTCTCGGCGGTTGGCAGATCAGCGCGATCAACACCGCGCAGGGCGGCACACCTTTCAATCTGACGTACACGCCCAACGCACTGAACGTTGTGTCGCCTCAGATCTCGGCGACTTACCGCGGCGCGAACGAGTATCGCCCGAACACGGTGGCCGGTCAGTCTTTCACGCTGTGCCACTCGGGCCACTCATGCCTGAACGATCGGCAATCGAACGGAACCATTCAATACGTCAACTGGGGAGCATTCACATTGCCTGCGTACGAAGATGCCAATGGCAACCCGCTGAACCCGTTTGGCGATTCGCCGCGGAATCCGAGCCGCACGCCAAACTACTTTGAGACCGACCTCGACCTGAACAAGCGGTTCGACACGCCGATGGATCGCCTGAAGATCGAGTTCCGCGCAGAGCTCTATAACATCTTTAACCACACCAATCTTTATCTGCCCGCCAGCGGGTTCTCGGGTACGCTGTCGACCGTCAGCACCCTGAACAGTCCGACCGGCGGCGGCGCCATCTCGGGTACCTTCGAGCCGCGCATCGTTCAATTTGGACTCAAGGTCCTCTACTAACAGTTGCCTTTCTGACTTTGCAGCAGCCCGCGCTGCCTTCGCGCGGGTTGTTGCTTTTCGGGAAGAGAGCATGCGACCACTTGTCTCCTCGCCAGCGTATTCTAGTATGAAGGCTCTTGAGGCTACAGACAATGTTCGCGCCACAACCTATCGGATTTGTGAAGAGCCCGTACACCGAAACTTCCGCGATTCCGAAGGGACTAAACGCGAAACATGATGCTGAAGGCGTTCTTGAGATCTTGCCAGAGTTTGCGGCGGGTCTAAAGGATGTTGAGGGGTTCTCGCATTTGTTTGTATTGTGGGTCTTCGATCGGTCGGAAGGTTTCGATTTGGTCGGTGCGCCCCCGGTGGACAATCGGCCTCATGGCGTGTTTTCGACTCGCTCCCCGCGCCGCCCGAACCCGATTGGACTCACGGTCGTCGAACTTCTGCGCCGCGAGAGAAACTCACTTTTGGTGCGCGGGGTGGACATGTTGGAGGGAACGCCGATTCTGGATATCAAGCCTTATATGTCGAGCATTCCCGCAGAAAAGCTGCGACGCGGCTGGCTGGCCGAGGCAGAATCGGCGTTCGTGGACCCTTCGCGGGGATTGCATTCGGAGTAGGAGTGGCGCCAGATGTCGGAGGGATTCTGTGGAGTGCCCGCTCTGACGGTGTAGTCCCAAGTTCCCGAATTTGCCATCGCACTATCGCGAAGAGGGGATGAATAGTCGCATTTGCGGGAATCAGGCTGGTTGACATGTCTCCTGCGTGGGAGCATGCTGGTTTATTCAATCAACAATCGCTTTACCAAACCACGGTGCCGGTGATCTGGCACCCATGTGACATCATCTGACAACCGCAACCCCCAGAGGGGGGCACACCCGTGATTGAACCCTTGGTTCGCGTCAAGTTCTCAACGCACCAGCAGGAAATTCCTGCCGACGAAACAGCCGCACGTGACCAACTCAAGGACACAATCGAGCAGGCGATTGAAGGCTTCCAGATTCAGTTCCCGCAGTCGGAAGTGATCGAGGTTGAGATGCATCCATGCAACTGCGACGAGTGCGCGCGACATAGCAACTTTTAGCAATGCAGAAAGCTGAAGTCTAGTGTCTATAAGCCAAAGTCAATTATTTGACTGACTTCTGGCGGTGGATCGAGTCTGAAGCGAACCTGTCTCCGCTTCGAAATTCCCGTTATCAGGGAATTTTACAGGGAAATTTCTGATCTCAGAGACGTATCCATCTCGGATTTCGCTGATTTGATGGACATTCCAAGCATTTTGAACCAAATCGGAACAGGGAATAAATTCGATGTATCAGGGAATTTTAATTGGTCGAACAGGGAATTAAAGTGGCTTAGCAGGCAAATGCATTACGCCTCCGACCTCTCAAAGTCGCGACTCAATGGTCATCTCCCGATCTATAAAATCTACTCCATTGGAGCGAACCGGATGGCGGCGCAGCAGAGCATCGACGACATTGCGAGGCTAGGCGGCCTGCTTGCAGAGCGGCCAAGGCTCGCTGTGATGGTCCCATTCCGCCAGCCGCTGAATATCCAATTCCTGGTGGCACCGCGAGAATTATTCTTCCTCGTTGTCGCGAAAATGCAAACCTGAAGGCACTATCCGAATAGAGCGCTTTATGGAATCACCCGGTGAAAACCGCAAAGGTGAATATTCCAGTCTGCGATTGCTCGTGGAAAGAAAATGGATAGCCCGTCTACGATGCCCTCGAACACGCATCTCCCCCTGCGCGCTGCGCAATACGTGCGCATGTCTACGGAACACCAGCAATATTCTCCTGAAAGCCAGCTTGAGGTTATCCGTCAGTATGCAGCGGCCCATCAGATGGAGATCGTGCGGGAATACGCCGATCACGGGCGCACGGGCCTTAACATCGCAGGACGCGAAGGCTTGAGTCGGTTAATGGAGGACGTTGAGGCCAAACGGATCAACTTCTCGGCCTTACTGGTGTACGACGTTAGTCGCTGGGGCCGATTTCAGGACGTCGACGAGAGTGCCTACTACGAATACGTGCTCAAAAGGGCCGGCGTTCGGGTTCATTACTGTGCCGAGCAATTTGAGAACGACGGCAGCATGTCCTCGTCCGTGTTGAAAACGCTGAAGCGGTCGATGGCGGCAGAATATAGCCGTGAGCTATCGGTAAAAGTCTTCTCCGGGCAGTGCCGTCTTATCGAGTTGGGATTTCGACAGGGTGGCCCGGCTGGATATGGGCTGAGGCGTCAACTGATCGACCGAGACCGGAACCCCAAGGGCTTGTTAGCAAGGGGCGAACGAAAGAGCCTGCAAACGGACCGCGTCATTCTGGTCCCTGGTCCTGATGTAGAGATCGATGTTGTTCGCGGAATTTACGAGTCGTTTATCGAAGACAGCAAGACCGAACGCGAGATCATGACTGAGTTGAATGGCCGCGGCATTCTGGGCGAAGAAGGACGTCCATGGACGCGGGCGACAGTTCATCAGGTGCTGACCAACCCAAAATACATTGGCGCGAATACTTACAACAGGAGATCTTTCAAGCTGAAGCATCGGCGCGTCAACAATCCGACACAAATGTGGATTTGTCGCGACGGTGCTTTTGATCCGATCGTCACGCCGAGCATCTTTGAACGGGCGCGGACCATCATTGAGTCTCGGCACGTCAACCTAACCGACCAGGACCTCCTCGAAAAGTTGCGCGCGCTGCTGCGCGAACGAGGCCGTCTCTCTGGCATGGTCATCGATGAATGTGATGACATGCCATCGAGCTCTTGCTATTCCGCGCGATTTGGCAGCCTCGCGCATGCATATACGTTGATCGGGTGGACACCGGGCCGTGACTATTCCTACATCGAAATCAACCGCGCGATTCGCAGACGGCACGCAGATATTATTTCGTCCATCTTTGATCAGCTGCTGGCGCTGGGCGCGACCGTGAGCGTCGATCCCAAGACAGACCTTCTTCGCATCAATTCCGAGTATTCGGCCTCGCTGATTCTCGCTCGATGCCGTGAGTCACGCACAGGCTTTCGCCGGTGGCACCTGCGGTTCGACGAGAGTCTTCGGCCGGACGTCATTATTGCGGCGCGTCTTCAGCAGGGAAATGAAGAGATTCTTGACTACTTCCTCTTTCCCCGGCACGACGAATTAGCGGAACACTTGAGCTTGAGGCAAGAAAATGGACTCGTGCTGGACGTCTATCGCTTTAATAACCTGAACTTCTTCATGGAGATGGCGGAGAGGGTTCGAATTGAGGGGGCAGCGTGAACGAACAAATCATCGAGCGCATCTCCATTGCTCAAATCAACATTGCAAATCCACGTTCGCGCAGCTGCGGCAGATGGCAGATGATGGTCGCGAACATCAGAGAAGTGGGACTAAAGAAACCCATCACGGTGGTGCGGCGCAAAGAAGCCGGCTCTGATGGAATGCTATTCGATCTCGTCTGTGGTCAAGGAAGAATTGAAGCATTTTCCGCGCTTGGCGGGACTATGATTCCCGCGATCATTACCGAGGCAACCCGCGAAGATCAGTTCCTCATGAGCTTGATCGAGAATATCGCCCGACGCCCGGCGTCGAACCGAGACATCATCCGTGAGGTTCGCAGCCTTCGCGAGCGCGGATATAACGTCGCCGACATTGCTAAGAAGGTCAGATTCGCACCATTCCGGTCCCGGACTGGGTGAAGGCTGGAATTGACGCATGGACGAGTGCCGCCGGGATTACGACCGGTGCGCTCCTTCGGTCGATCAACAAGGGCGGCAGGATTTGGGGCACTGGATTCAGCCCCAAGGTCATTTGGGGTGTCGTAAAGCAAAAAGCAAAGGGTTGTGAGATTCCGTCTCTCGCGCCCCATGACCTTCGGCGGACTTGCGCCCGTCTTTGCCATCAAGCCGGTGGTGAACTGGAGCAGATTCAGTTCCTTCTGGGGCACGTTTCCGTGCAAACAACCGAGCGGTATCTGGGCTGCAAACAGCGTTTCCGCAACGCGGTGAATGATCGGATCGGGCTGGAACCAGATCCCCAGGGATCCCCCTAGATCCCGCACTGCTGGCGACAAGGACATATCGGTACTGATTTCTTTCCTTCGAGTTCCACACTAAACAATCCCGCACTCCTTAAAGGAGAGGCTCGGCCAGCATCATCCTGTTTCGAATAGGGGAAATGCTGAAAACTCGTTGGAACTCGATCACATGATCAAGTCTGCGGAAACAGTACCGAGGCTTTTCGAATGTTCATGCCGAGCGCTTCAAGGTGAATTCTGTTTAGCTGCCCCGTATGGCCGGAATCTCCACAGCGTCAGTGATTCAAGTGCAGTGACTACCGTCACATCTCATGTTGCGTGAGCTAGCTCACACTCTTTTCCCATGCAGCCTTCGAAGCTGTGACTCGTATCACTGAGGCCCCATCCATGAATAGCAAATGGCTATCCCTGCTCTTCGCTGCGATGTTCGCAGGCCTGTCGGTGCTGGCAGTCCTTTCGCTTCCGCCCAAGGCAGATGCTATTCCAGCTTTTTCGCGCAAGTACGGCACCTCTTGCACCACGTGCCACTCCGATTTTCCCAAGCTCAATGATTTCGGGAAGGCTTTCAAAGATGCGGGCTTCAAGTTCCCCAAAGACGATGAATCCTTTCTAAAGACGCCGCCCGTGTTGCTCGGCGCTCCCGCGCAGGCCGAGTTATGGCCGCACACGGTGTATCCAGGCTCCATCCCCGGTCTGCTGCCGGTCGGGTTGCGCTACAACACTTACTACCAGCAGGTAAGTAACAATCGGAATAACTTCAATCTAGTTCTTCCCGCGGGCACCGTTGGCAATTTCATTCCCAAGTCCGATTTTCAGCCCGGATACTTCAGTATCTTCACAGCCGGCAACTTCGGCACCGGCATTTCGTGGTGGGTGGATGACGACATCAGCGTTGCAGGCGCCAATGCCAATGGCGCCTTGGGCGACGGCTATCTGAAATTCAACGATGTCAGCCGCTTTCTCAAGCTGCCAAAGGACTCGCTGAACCTGCGTGCCGGTCAGTTCGAATTGGATCTGCCCTTCAGCCAGGCACGCACCTGGAACCTGAGCGGCTGGGACATTTTTAGCGAAGCCAACGTTGGCATACAGAACGGACTTGGCCCGGCGCAGAACGTGAACAACGGATCTAAGCTCGAAGATGCGGCAAACG
>PLKY01000152.1:11063-20460 GCA_003140785.1 Acidobacteriaceae bacterium
CGAGCCGCAATGACGTCCAGGCTGCGGGCACAATGGGACCGCGCGATCATACCTACCTCGCTCTGGGAACCTTCTACTTTTATGGGCGCACCGCACAGCCCTTCAGCGGGGTGCTGGCCGATGGCGTAACGCCCACCGTACTCACCGCGCGAGAGCCGTTCTACCGCATTGGTGGCGACGTCAATTTCAACTACCGCAACTTGAATGTATTTGGCGTGTATGTGGCAGCTCACGATNNTGCCGGTCACTGCGCCGGGAGCCGCGGGAGTCACCGGCTTTGCTCCAGGATCGGCGGCGACGTTCAGCGGCGGCTTCGTGGAGGCGGACTACCTTGCTCTTCCATGGGCGATGACGATTATGCGTGTCGACCAGGTGAAGTCGAGCGCCGACCGAATCAACTTCATCGAGTACAACCCCGCCTCGCCTCCGGGATCTTCGTTCTTTTCGCCGTATTCGGCTACGCGCAACCGCTTCACACCCGGCGAGCAGTTCCTCATCCACGCGAACATCAAAGCCTCGGTCGAGTATCAGATCATGCCCCAACAGATTGTTTACAACCCGGCAACCGGCGAAGTAATCACCGGGCCATTCCGGACCAACGCCCTGATCGTAGGTCTGGAATGGGTTTATTAGCGTGCCACTCAGGACTACCACTTTCTTGAAGCAGGAGAACACATGAAAAAGATTGCTCTCGCAACCATCGCAGTCATCACAGCATTCGGCACGGGAGCCTTTGCCGGCACCCTTCACGGTAAGGTTTCGGGCGTTAGCGGTGAGTCCGTTGTTTATGTTGAAGCCGTCGCAGGCAAAACCTTTCCAGCGCCTGCACAACACATCACCATTGACCAGAAGGGCCTGATGTTTGTGCCGCATATTACTGTCGTCCAGCAGGGCACAACTGTTGAATTCCTCAACAGCGACAGCGTCGCGCATAACGTCTTCTGGCCTGCGATCAGCGGCAACAAAAAGCTCGGACACAACCTGGGCACATGGCCGCAAGGTCAGCGTAAATCTTTCAAATTCGATGACCCCGGCGTCGTATCTCTTCTCTGCAATGTTCACCCGGAGATGTCGGCCTACGTCATCGTTTCACCAACTCCTTACTTTGTGGAGACAGACAAGTCCGGCGACTTCAAGATCGACAACATACCGGACGGCGCGTACACCGTGACCGCATGGCACGAGGGAGCAAAGAGCAAATCGAATCCCGTAAAAGTTGCCGGCGACACGTCGGCGGACTTCACGCTCAGCAAGTAAATCCGCGGGCGGCAGAGTAGACTTTGACGCCCGAACTTTCTTCCGGCAACTGGAAGGGCCACCATGCAGAAACGCTTCGTCGACAAAAAGGTTGACAGGGATTGGCTGAACACCAATTTCCCTTGCATGATGGCCTGTCCCGCGCACACCAATGCCGGCCGCTATGTTGAGCTCATTGCAGAAGGGGAATTTGAAGAGGCCTATTGCGTAGCGCGCGATCCCAATCCGATGGCTAGCATTTGCGGGCGCGTCTGTGCTCATCCCTGCGAGACAGCATGCCGTCGCGGAGAGATCGACAAGCCCATCGCCATCCGCGCGCTCAAGCGCTTCCTCACCGAGCGCTACGGTCCGGAGTCGCGCCACCCCATCGACGTGAACGCCGGCCGAACGCAGCCCAAACTTCCTTTTCGCATTGCGATCGTGGGCGCTGGGCCTGTGGGACTTTCTGCCGCACATGACCTTGCCCTGATGGGCTATGCCGTCACCATCTTTGAAGCATCCCAGGTAGCGGGCGGCATGCTCTATCTTGGCCTGCCTGAATATCGCTTACCCCGCGATGTGGTGGAAGCTCAGGTGCGCGAGATTCTCTCGACCGGCGATATCACTCTGAAATTGAACCAGGCGGCCGGCCGCGATTTCACCATCGCCGACCTGCGGCGGGACTTCGATGCCGTTCTGATCGCTGTCGGCGCACATCGCAGCCGCGACCTCACGATTCCCGGCGTGAACCTCGACGGCGTCTACAAGGGAATCGATTTTTTGCTCAATGTGAATCTCGGCTACCGATTCACCATCGGCAAAAAGGTGCTCGTCATTGGCGGCGGCAACGTGGCCATGGATGTGGCTCGGTCCGCGGCACGCGAGGTTCTGCGCCAGCACGCGGGTGGCGTGGAGAACTTCGAGCCGTCGCAAGGCAACATGGATGCGGTGGCGGCCCGCGAGATGATGGATGTTTCTCTCTCCGCGCTGCGGCTCGGCGCACAGGAAGTGCACCTGGTCTGCCTTGAAACTCGCGAAGAGATGCCCGCCGCACTCGAGGAGATCGAGGAAGCCGAAGAAGAAGGGATCATCATCCATCCCGGCTTTGGTCCAAAGCAGATCATTGGCGAGAACGGCCGAGCCGTGGCGCTCGAAGTGCTCAAGACGAAATCCGTCTTCGATGCCAACCGGCGTTTCAGTCCGACTTTCTACGAGAACAGCGAAACGCGGTTGAATTGCGACACCATCATCATGGCCATTGGCCAGGCGCCCAATCTGCAGTTTCTAACCACCGAAGATGGGGTGGAAGTCTCGCCGCGCGGCTTGATTGCCGTGAATCCTCAAACGCTGATGACTTCCACAGCCGGTGTGTTCGCGGGCGGCGACTGCGTTTTTGGGCCGCGCCTCATCATCGACAGCGTTGCCGACGGCAAGCGCGCGGCGGTGGGCATCGATGAGTTCCTGCGCGGCACAGAGCACCCTGCCCCGATCGTCGAAGTGGAGGTGCTTGAGCGCCATCGGATGCCTCTGAATCTCCTCGACCTGGTGCGGCCGCCGATTCCCATGCTGCCCCTTAATCGCCGCACCGGGGTCACGGAAGTTGAGATCGGTTTCGACGAAGAATCTGCCATGGCGGAAGCGCAGCGCTGCCTGCACTGCTGGGTCAACACTGTCTTTGAAGGCAACCTTGACGACGCGACCTCCTGTATTTTGTGCGGTGGCTGCGTTGATGTTTGCCCGGAGAATTGCCTGGAGCTTGTCTCGCTGGATCGCGTTGGCTTCGACGAATCGACCACAGGCCAACTCGCCGAAGTGCGCCATCTGCTCGGAGTGGAACTGGACGACATAAAAGCAGAAGAGCTCGGTGTGATCGCCGGCTCGGTCATGTTGAAAGATGAAACGCGCTGCATCCGTTGCGGGCTATGCGCCGCGCGTTGCCCCGCAGGCACCATCACCATGGAGTCTTTCAACCTTGTTTCGGCAGCCCCAACGGGACTGATTTCCGTTGAATCCATCGATCGTCCATTGCGCTCCAGGCCTCCGATGGCAAACGCGCTGAAGAGGTAACACATGCCCGACGAAGCACTGAAAATAGCGCAGAAGATACCGACAGAATTTGATCGCCGAGCCTTCTTCACGAAAATCGGGCTTGGGTCGCTCGGCATCGCCGCAGCGGGCACGATCGTCTTCTCCTACGAGTATCTTTCGCCCAACGTCCTCTATGAACCTTCAGCCATCGTCAATGTTGGCAAGCCCGAAAACTTCGCCGTGAATTCGGTCACCATGGACGTGAACTCGGGAATCTATTTGGTTCGCGCTGAAGAGGGCTACTTTGCGCTGAATGCGGTGTGCACGCACCTGGGCTGCCTCACCGCATGGAATCAGGACCTCGGCATCATCGCGTGCCCATGCCACGGCAGCAAATTCACACGCACNNGGAGAAAAGATTGAAGGCCCAGCGCCCAAGCCTCTGCCATGGCTCAAGACCTGGGTGAGCGACGAAGGAGACCTCATGGTCGATCGGTCCACGGATATTCCGCCGCTGCAGTATTTGAGGATATGAGCATGTCCGGGAAGACCGACCAGATCGTCGAACAAGTGCGCTCCAGCCGTGTGTGGCGATCGGTCTTTCGCAGCGGCACGGGCAACAGCACACTGCATCGCGCGCTGGCCATCCAGCAAAACATCTTTCTGCATCTCTTTGCGACAAAAGTTCGCAAGCGCATGGTGCGCTTCAGCGCCACATGGTACCTGGGCACGCTCACATTTGGAACATTCTTGATCCTCGTTATCACCGGCATTCTGCTCATGCTGTACTACCATCCATCGGTGCCGCAGGCCTATGCCGACATGAAAGACCTGCAGTTCGTCGTATCGTCCGGACTCTTTCTCCGAAACCTGCACCGCTGGTCGGCCCAGCTGATGGTCTTCCTGGTATTCGCGCACATGTTCAAGGTCTTCTATCGAGGCGCGTATCGCACTCCCCGCGAATTCAACTGGGTCATTGGCATCGTGCTGTTGATCATTACCCTCTTGCTCAGTTACACCGGCTATCTCCTTCCATGGGATCAGCTCGCCTACTGGGCGATCACCGTGGGCTCCAATCTTTCTTCTTCGGTTCCGCTGGTCGGCAGCAAGATCCACTTCCTGCTCCTCGGCGGCAACCAGGTCAATGCGAATGCGCTGCTGCGCTTCTATGTGTTGCATTGCGTAATTCTGCCACTGGCAGCGATTCTCTTTATCGCCGTGCATTTCTGGCGGATCCGCAAGGACGGCGGCCTCTACGTGCAGCAGTCCGAGCCCAAAGCGCGCGCAGCCACCGAGAGTACGCTCTCCGCGAAGGAGGGGCAATGAGCGATCCGAAAGACTTCGTGGCCGGGATCGACTCAGACCAGCGCCACTCACCCACGCGCGTTGTATTCGTCACACGCCGCACCTCGGCGCAGGTCAAGGTCACCAGCGAAGATCAGGTTCAAACCTATCCCGAGGTAATGTTCCGCGCCGCCTTAGCCATCGAACTGCTAGCAATCGCATTGGTTCTTTTTTCGCTGTTCTTCAACGCGCCGCTCGAAGGCATCGCCGACCCAACGCACACGCCGAACCCCGCCAAAGCACCGTGGTATTTTCTCGGCCTGCAGGAATTGCTGCACTACTTCCCACCCGTCGTCGCAGGAGTGCTGGTACCGACACTGCTCATTATTTCGCTGGTGATCATTCCGTATTTCAACGTCAACATCGAAGCCAACGGTCTCTTTCTGAAGGATCGGACAAAGCGATTGCGATTGTTCTATCTGGCATCCCTGGGAATGATGATCTTTCTTTTAGTGTTTCACGTCTACGTCGCTGTCCCACCCACGGTGCTTGTGGCGCTGGCGATGATCGTCGCCGCCAACAGCACTCCCGATTCACCTTCACGATTGTGCCGTTATCTCGCCCGGAGGCCGCTGGCTTACTGGATCATGACCTGGTTTCTCTTCGAACTAATTGTGCTCACCGCTGTCGGCACATGGTTCCGCGGCCCTGGCTGGTCCTGGGTCTTGCCCTGGAGGAGTTAAGTGCGACTTATTAGAAAGATTCTCTCCTCCGTCCGGCGGGCGCTCTTCGGTGACCCGGTGCGTGCATTCGGCGTTGTCAGTGTGGCTCTGTTGCTGGCGCTCGCAATTGCGCCCGCCAAAGAACATTTCAGCCAGTGGCACAGTTATCAGCGGCACTACCTTGCCCTCATCCACGATCGCGGAGAAGCTGTTAGCCTGCGCCGCCGCTTTCAGCCGGGCATTCATCAGATATGGTTGCCGGAGTTAGGTGTCACCGACCGTTGCACTACTTGCCATCTCGGATTGAACGAGGCGAGTCTCGCCGATGTGACGCAGCAGCCGTTCCGCAAGCACCCGGTCGTTCCGCACCCGCTGGATGGATTCGGATGCGTCATCTGCCATGGCGGACAAGGTGCGGCCACGACAGTTGGCGAGGCGCACCACAGCGAACGAGCAGGCGAAGAACCGATTTTGCCGGCACGCTACATTGAATCCGGCTGCGGCCAATGCCACCAGAATGCGTTGCCCGGAACACCGCAACTCAACCTTGGCAGAACGATGCTTGCACGCTACGGATGCGTGCACTGCCACGCCATCGCACGGCCCGATGGAAGCAGGATGGTGGCCACGGATCATCCTCCGTCGCTGACGCACATCGCCGACAAAACGACTCGCGAGTGGATATTCAGCTGGCTAAAAGATCCCCAGGCTTATGCAGCATCGACAACGATGCCGAATTACAAGCTCAGCGATCGAGATGCGAGCGACATTTCAACCTATCTAGTGAACAGCAGCACGACGCAGGCAGGCGATACCGCCGTGGCAAGCGTCAAACCGGCGGCGCTCGCCGATGCCTCCGCGGGCCCGAGCCTTTATGGCGAATCGTTCTGCTCCTCTTGCCATGCGGTCCAGAATGCTGCGGGCAATCTTGTCGGTGGCGACGTAGGTCCAGAATTGACGCGCATTGGAAACAAGGTGAAGCCAGAGTGGCTGGCTGCGTGGCTCGACAACCCGCGTATCTACGATGCGACAACTCCGATGCCTCACTACCGATTTACGCCGCAGCAGATTGTTACGCTGGCTACTTATCTACAGAGCAAATCGGATTCAGACTACGGTTCGGGCGTCCATCTGGATGCGGCAAACACAAAGCAGATTGCTCGCGGGCGCAAACTGATTGTCGAGTTGGGATGCGCCGGATGCCACGAGATCAATGGCGTACAGAAGCCGGAGAACTTTGCGCCGGAACTCAGTACCATCGGAAGCAAGCCGCTGGCGCAGATCGTATTTCTTCCGGGTATGGAGCACTCGTTGCCCAGCTACATCGGGGCTAAAATTCGTCAGCCGCGAGCTTTTGGCGCGAGTGTCAAGATGCCGCAGTTCACTTTGACCTCTGCGCAGACAGACGCTTTGACTACCGCCCTTCTTGCACAAACGAGCCGTGCCCGATCAATGCCCGATAGCCTGCGGGTGGNNTGGGAAGGCAGCGCGGTGCAGCGGCAATGGTTGACTGAGTTTCTCCACAATCCCAACACGCTGCGGCCCTCGCTTATTCGGCGCATGCCGCGCTTCAATCTGAGCGACAGCGACAACAAGGAATTGACGGACTACATTCTCACCGTTTACCAGTCGCCATCCATCGATCAGGAACTCGCGCCTTCGGCGTCAAACGCCCCGGAAATCGTAGAGCACGGCCGCCAATTGTTTTATTCAAAGTATGCGTGCCAGTCGTGCCACATCGCCGACACCAAGACCGACAAGGGATATATTGGTCCGACGCTGACACAAGTCGGCTCGCGATTGACGGCGGTATGGGTCTACGCGTGGCTCAGAAATCCGCAGGCTCTGCGGCGAGGCACGACAGAGCCGAATGAAAACATGAGCGATGACGACGCACGCGCACTGACAGCATTCCTGATGTCTCTGAAAGGCCCANNTCGCGGCTTGCAAACACTCTGCTCCGCCCGCCGCGGGATTGAAGGCCATGGCCACAGGGACCGCGATTGTCGAGTCGAGCGGAGGCCATCAGGTAGGCGTCATCGGAACAGCGCTTAAGGACCCCCTCGTAGTGCAGGTCAATGACGACCAGGGAACTGCAGTGCCGGGAGCTCAGGTTGAGTTTCACGGCACAGCGGGCGTCAGTTTCGATCCGGCCGCGATACTCACCGATTCCAGTGGACAGGCAACCACATCGGTAACTCTTGGTACAGTTGCGGGACGATATCATCTCAGCGCAATCACGCCGGGCAAGTCGAAGCCTGCAACAATTGATGTCGTCGAAACCGCACTTGGCTATCAGCAGCAAGTGGGATCCATTCTCGCGGATAAGTATTGCAGCCGCTGTCATGATCCGGAGTCATCGCCTGAGCGTGTTTCTAACTACGACAATCTTGCGGTGAAGCCGCACACATTTACAGACGGTGCGACGCTGAATAAGATGAGCGATGCCGATCTGACGGCGATCATTCAGCACGGGGGGCCTGCGCTGAGTCGTTCGGCGCTCATGCCTCCCTATGGAAACACACTCAGCGGCGCGGATGTGCGTGCACTTATCGCGTATACGCGCGCCGTGGCTGATCCTCCGTATGAACCGGCAGGGACGGTTTATGCGCGTAAATAGAATCCCTCTTTTCGCAATGTTGCTCATCGGCGCTCGGCTTCTGCCGGCGCAGGTTGTTGCTTCGGTCGAGATAAGTGACCCTGCGTTACGCGCACTTCAGGAACAGTCTTTTAATAACCTCAAGACGGTTGGCCAGAACATTACGGGCTATCAATTCAGCTTTCCTTTCTATCTCAGCCGCAAACTCGATATCGACGAGAAAGTTCAAAAGCGCACTGACCAGCACTCGATTCGCTTTGAGCATTACAACGGATCTACTGTGATCGCCATCTCCGGGAACTACTACGGAGCGTACGCAGCCGACAAATTCAACGAGGAGCAGCGCGCGCGTCAGACGTTTCAAGACGTTGTCGTTCCGATCCTGAAGGCTGTAGTGCCGACATTCCAAGGCGACACATCTGTTCAGGGATACGCGGTTGAAGTTTCGCATCATGTGATCAGCAAGACCATGGGAATGCCGATCGAGCGGCCTGAAAACCTCATGGTCTATCTCCCGCAAGCGGCGGCGGTTAAGCTGGTAGCGGCGCAGACCAACCTCGCAATGCAGGGGGCACTGCTTGATGCCGATGTGCTACTGAATGCGAAACAGTTGAGCATATGGCTCACCGATGAAGACCAGGCTTCAGCGAGGGATTCTGCGCAGCCGTCGCCGGACGTGAACAAAACAGCGACACCGCCTTTCGCCGCGACTGTGGCGAGTTCAAGCATTGCTGCGTTACCTGCCACGAAAACCGACGCCGGGAGGCCGCCGGATCTAACAACAACTTCACCGCCCCCACCGCTGACTTTGGCGCCGCCGTTGTCGCCTGCGCACGACGCCTCACCACAGGCGCTCGCAGCACTGCAGTCGTCGATTCAGGGTGTCAGCAACCACATGCTGAAGGAATTGGAGCCTGAAGCACATTTCGTGACGTATGCGCCGCCAGCGTTCATCCCATTTCATCGTCAGGCATATCTGGAACTCTCGATGACCACGACGCTGACTGAGCCGTCGGACACCTCGCGTTACAAGCTCGCTGCACTGGCTTTTGACGAACATATCTCACCGCTTATTCGTCGCGTGCTTACATACTTCCAGGGTGATCAGAACTTCGATGGAATCAGTTTCAGCACTACGGTCCGACCTCGAATGAAACCGGGCACGCCCGCCGCGAGGGCTCTGTCGGTCGAATTTTTCTTTCCATTGGACGCGCTTCGCCGTTATGAATCCTACGATTGCACTGGTCAACAACTCATCAATGAAGGAATTGTGCTCATCAACGGTGAGCGCGCGGGGCTCGACCTTGAACTGGCGCAAGGGACAGGCCGGCCCTGAAGAAGAATGCGAAGAAAGCACGCGACAAAGTCAACGCCGTTCCCGGTACGGCTTCAAATCATTGGCTACGTGAGATTGATCAACGGGCTGAATAGTCAAGCTTTTCTCAATAAGATTGCCGCTCCAGGATTCGCCCAAAATCCGAAGTATCGTGCGAACCTTTCAGATAGGTCCTGA
Organism: Acidobacteriaceae bacterium; assembly: GCA_003140785.1. GTDB lineage: Bacteria > Acidobacteriota > Terriglobia > Terriglobales > Acidobacteriaceae > Telmatobacter. Next base: position 20,446 of record PLKY01000152.1, read on the forward strand.
AAAACGCGTGCGCCG
>PLKY01000195.1 GCA_003140785.1 Acidobacteriaceae bacterium
CATGAATTCTTCTGACGAATCTCTTTTATAAGCAATTTCTTACGCGAGTCGCTACATAGCCTCTGGTTGCTATCTGGGCGGAGACCGTGGCTTTCTTGCCACGCGATTTTGGAAAGTGTCGCGGAGCTCTGTGAAGGGGTCGCGGTAAACCGATTTTTAGCTCTTCTTCCAAATCATGCCATTTCCAAACCGGGATCAGGGTCACCATGGGCACGCCACCTTCTCGATTCCCACTTTGCTGTCACAGCATCCGGAGACAATCGTCGGTCCACTAGGCGGCGGTTATCAGCTTGCAGATCGAAAATGAAACCGCCTCCTACAGCACCTCAAATCAGGACGTTCTGGCTTGCCGAGTTGAAGCCGGTCGATCGGCGATCCCTTAAGTAACTCTCCTGCGTGAGTCCGCGCTACTAACCATCCATGAATTGACCTACAATTCGTGAGAGTGGCTAAATGCACTAAATAAATGAACGCCATATGTTTAGAGAAATTCAACTCGGCTTGAACTTTTGCGGTCATTCGATTGCGAGATCCGACCGGATGAATTCACGCAAGGGTGCAGGGCGGAACGGCATAGCAGATCGCCGCGTAATTGATATTTTTGAGCCGTTCTGCCGATTGACATCCAGTCCATGAGCTTGTGGGAACCCAAGGCAGCGTATGCCTCATGCGGTCTGGCAAGTCTTCAAAAACTGGCGAGATTGGTCCTTATGACGCAGTATTTGAGAGGAACCAGAAGTGCAGGCGCGGGTTCACTGTCCATCGGCCGCGTGGCGATCCTCGCATGCGTCGCATTTCTCGCATCTGTGTCTGCCGAATCGATCTGCCTGGCTTCGAATATCCCGTCACAGCAGTTACCACTTCTCACCACGGCTCGCCAGGTCCACGATCTCAGCCCCGACCAGGCCTCTCTTGGCTATCCGGTTCGATTGCGGGGCGTCGTCACATTCTACGACGCATATCAGGAGAGCCACAGGGCGCTCTTCATTGCGGACAGCACAGGTGAGGTCTTTGTCGCGCCTGGTCTTGTGCCCCTTCTTCCGCTGCACGCCGGTTCGTTCGTTGAGGTCACCGGCGAGACCGATCCGGGGGGATTTTCACCCATCGTTTCGCATTCGAGCATCCGCATTCTTCCCGGCTCCAAACCGCTCCCAACCGCCTCCGCGGTCACGGTTTCGCAGCTCCTTAACGGCGGAAAAGACTCCGATTGGGTATCTCTGGAAGGCGTTGTGCATTCCGTGGAATTCGACGGAATGCATGTTGTGCTCACCGTGGCCACACCAGACGGCACGCTTTCGGCAACGACAGATAAAGAGGACGGAGCGAATTATTTCGCACTGGTCGATTCTGAGATCGTCATCCAGGGCGTAGCCGCACCCTTGGTCAATTCGAGACGCCAATTAACCGGAGTCCGTCTTCTGTTTCCAGGAATCAAGACCATCTCCGTAAAGACACCTGCTCCTGCCGATCCGTTTTCACTGCCCACTTTTCCTCTGAGCACCCTTTTGCAATACTCGCCGTATCCTACCAGTTCGCATAGGATTCATGTCCGAGGTCGCGTGACACTCTCGTGGCCGGGGCAGACCGTATGCATCGTGGACAAGACCGCCGGGCTCTGTATCCAGACCGCCGATCGCACCCCGCTCAAAGAGGGGGATCTGACCGATGTCGCCGGCTTCCTGGAGAGGAAAGATTATCTCCCCAGCATAACCGCTGCGACGCTGAAACGGGTGGAAAGCGGCGGATCGGTGATGCCGATCGAAATCTCCGCAGCGAACGCTTTTGACATCGACCACAACCATGCTGGCACGGCTTCGCCAGCCGCGCATACTGATATCTCGGAGGCGAACTCCTTTGACACAGACCGCAACGGAGAACTCGTCCGCATTCAAGGCAGGCTGGTAGGAAAGAATCGAGGGTTGAACGGCTCGACACTGCTTCTCTCGTCCGATGGAATCGTGTTCCCTGCCGTGTTGCCGGCAGATGCAATGAAAGATGAGAAACAACAGAACTCCTCGTGGATTGACGGAAGCACGGTGGCAGTCACGGGTGTCTTCATCGGAAAAGTGGATGAACGCCAGGCCGTCCGGCAGGAAGGCATCGCGCACGTCGAATCGTTTCAGATCTTATTGAGGTCGCCGGAGGATGCGCATGTCGTCAGCTCTCCTTCCTGGTGGAATGGCGAACATGCTCTCGAAGTTCTAGGCCTCGTTGCACTCACCATGATGGCTATTCTCGGCTGGGTTGGAATCCTTCGTCGGCAGGTCCACCAGCAAACCGAGATCATCCGCCGAAGTGAAGCGCGGTTCCGCCATATGGCCGAGCACGACGGCCTCACTGGCCTCCCCGTGAGAAATGTTCTGCTGGAGCGGCTTGGGCTGGCCGTGGATGAGATCAAGCGCCAAGCATGCTCGCTTGCCTTATTGATGGTTGATGTCGACAATTTCAAGCACATCAATGACACCATGGGACATGCCATGGGCGATCAGGTGCTCATTACGATTGGGGCTCGCCTTCAAGAATCGTTGCGATCGACCGACACCGTCGCGCGTATGGGTGGGGATGAGTTCACTGTGCTTCTCACTGGCTTGAACAGTCCAGAAGAAGCTCAAAAGATTGCTTCACACCTGGTTTCAAAGATCTCTGAACCCATGGTGTTGCAAGGGATTCGTGTTGAAGTCTCGGTGAGCGTCGGTGTCGCAACCTATCCTGAGGATGGAAGCGACGTGAAAACACTGTTGCGGAATTCCGATGCAGCGCTCTACCAAGCGAAAGCAAATGGACGCAACTGCTACCAGATTCATTCTGCTAATACATACCTTTCCGGGCTCAGACCGACGTTTCCACAAACTCGGTAGGCGTACCATTTAATTTCTCCCTATTCTTTGTCGCACAGGGACTAACCTGCGCGGTGTAGTCAAAGAGGAGCACAGCCGTTACCATCTGTTCCGCTCAGAATAGATAGACATAGGCTTTCCTAGGCCGCCTGCCTTGTATATCGAAAGTGCTATTACCTGTGTATCTGATAGACCTTCTAGTTAGATAGCAACCTCTCTGATATCGAGTTATCCTATATCCACACACCTGAAAGCGAGAGAATTGACTCACCATAAGTCGAACAAGGGCACTCCGGATGTTCCGGGCGTTGCGATCGCAATTTTCTCCGTTCTATTGGGGATCGCGATCGCCTGCAGGTTCGTGCCTTACTTGCTTCTTCATAAAGATCGGTTTGATTCCTCAAGTGCCTCTTCTCTAATCGTCGGAGCGATTGGAGTCTTCACTCTGATTGTCGTCGGGCTGGTTATTCTCAAATGGCTGGCCGACCGGCAATATCACAGAGACCGCGACCTACTCGAAGCCTTCCTGCAACATATTCCAGACAACGTATTTTTCAAGGACCTCGATAGCCGCTTTATGCGCATCGGCAGGGCGATGGCCGAGTATTTCGGACTGACTGATCCGGCGCAAGCAGTGGGGAAAACCGATTCTGATTTCTTCAGCTCGGAGCACGCCTCGCAAGCATTCGCGGACGAACAGGAAATTGTTCGTACATGTGAGGCGAAGATTGGAGAAGAGAAGGAAACCTGGCCGGATGGCCACGAGACCTGGGTGCTTACTACCAAGGTACCGTTGAAAGACCGGCGCGGTCAGATCATCGGCACGATGGGGATCTCGCATAACATTTCGGACCGAAAACAGGCAGAATTGCGCGTCCAGTACATGGCACTTCACGATTCACTGACAGGACTGCCCAATCGTGTTCTTTTGGAAGATCGTCTTACACAGGCGATTGCACTTGCTCGCCGCAGTCAGATGTCCGTCGCCGTACTCATGTTGGATCTAGATCGTTTCAAGAACGTTAACGATTCTTTTGGTCATTACGTGGGAGACCGTTTGTTAGAAGCGGTGTCTGTACGCCTGCAAGCCTGCCTGCGCGAGAGCGATACCGTTGCGCGTCTAGGCGGAGATGAATTCGTCATCGCTATTTCCATGGTAACGTCCAACAAGGACGTTGAAACCGTTGCGCAGAAGGTCTTAGCCACGCTAGGCGAGCCCTTCGAGGTCGAAAGCCATACGCTGCAGATAAGTGCCAGCGTCGGTATTTCTATGTATCCGGCCAACGGGGAGAATCCTGACGCCCTGCTGCAATTTGCGGATGCCGCAATGTATCAGGCCAAGAAAGGCGGACGCGACATCTATTGCTACTTCGCACCCGAACTCACTCAGGCGACAAAACGCCGGCAAAAACTTGATCAGGATCTGTATCAGGCATGCCAACGAGGAGAGTTCGCCCTTCATTACCAACCGCTCGTTTCAACGGATGTAGGACGCATAACGGGAGTGGAGGCTTTGCTGCGTTGGTATCATCCGGAGGAAGG